>CAJCJD010000239.1 GCA_903970555.1 Vulcanimicrobiota bacterium | reverse complement strand
AAAAGTGCCCGGCCATGCCCAGGCGGTGCTCGACGCCATACCAGCCCGGTGATTTCCACGTCACACGTCTCGACCAACGCAAGTCCCTTCCACCTCCTGCCTCGTGAGGTTCCTTCCGCATGACCGGAAGCAAGCGCATCTACGCCCTCGATACCAACGTGCTGTTGCATGATCCCACCTCGCTGTTCCGCTTCGAGGAACACGACGTCTTCATCCCGATGACGGTGCTGGAAGAACTCGACGAAAAGAAGAAAGGCGCTTCGGAAGTTTCGCGTAACGGCCGGCAAGTCAGCCGTTTCCTCAACGAACTGATCGTGCGTGGCAACGGCCATGGCATCAGCAACGGTCTGGAACTGACCAACCCCGAAGGAGTAACGCTCAAGCGCGGCGGCGCGGTGGGGCGCCTGTATTTCCAGCAGCGAACCAGCAACGGCCATGGCAAGGCCGACAACCAAATCCTTTCGTCAGTGATCGAACTGCGCGACCAGAATCCGGGGCGTTCGGTCATCCTGGTCACGAAAGATATCAACCTGCGCATCAAGGCCAAAATCTACGGCATCGATGCGGAAGATTACGAGAACGATCGCGCCCTCGACGACTTCGCCCTGCTCTACACCGGGTCGACCGAATTGTCGGAGACCTTCTGGGATAAACACCCGGAAGTGCAGTCGTGGAATGAGCGTGGCCGCACCTTCTACAAAGTCGATCGCCACGAAGACGAAGATTGGTATCCAAACCAGTGCCTGTTTTTGCCCGGCGAAAACAGCGTGGAGTTGCGTGTACTGCATGTCGACGAAGTACGCGCAACGCTGGTATTGCTGGACGATCACAGCCACAACAATCACAGCGTCTGGGGTATCGCCGCACGCAACCGCGAGCAGAATTTCGCGCTCAACGTGTTGATGGATCCTGATGTTGATTTCGTCACGCTGCTTGGTACCGCCGGCACCGGCAAAACGCTGCTCGCGCTCGCTGCGGGTCTGGCGCAGGTCATGGATCAGCAGCGCTATCGCGAAATCATCATGACGCGCGCCACGGTGTCGGTCGGCGAGGACATCGGCTTCCTGCCCGGCACCGAGGAAGAAAAAATGACGCCGTGGATGGGCGCACTCACCGATAACCTCGAAGTGCTCGCCAATCCGGAAGAAGGCGGCAGTTGGGGTCGCCAGGCCACCAATGATTTGCTGGCTTCGCGCATCAAGATTCGTTCGCTCAACTTCATGCGAGGACGTACCTTCCTCTCGCGCTACCTGATTATCGACGAAGCGCAGAACCTCACGCCTAAACAGATGAAAACGCTGATTACGCGTGCGGGCCCCGGCACCAAAATCGTGTGTCTTGGTAACGTCGAGCAGATCGATACACCCTACCTCACGGAGACAACGTCGGGCCTCACCTACGCAGTCGATCGTTTCAAGTATTGGTCGCATTCGGCGCATATCACACTGCGGCGTGGCGAGCGTTCGCGACTGGCGGATTTTGCGTCGGAAGCGTTATAGCGTCGTTTTGACCATCATTGACCCGCTTCGCTGTTGTAAAGCATTTCAACGTAATCTGATGCCGCTTTACAACGGCAAAGCGGGTGATCGAAAAAGGAGGCATCGCCATGGAATGGCGACAGCCTTGCGTTCACATGCTCGCGAGCCAAAGAAATGGCACTTTGTATGTTGGTGTCACGAAGCGACCTGATCAAACGTGTCTGGCAGCACAAGAACGATTTGGCGGTAGGATTTAGCAGCCGCTACGACCCCCATACGTTGATTTGGTATGAGCGGCACGAAACCATGGAATCGGCCATCCTTCGCGAGAAATTGCTCAAAGGTTGGAAACGAGCCTGGAAGATACGGCTGATTGAAAACGAGAATCCCGAATGGCTGGATCTCTACTCGACATTGCTGCAGCTGGATTGCGAATACCCCGAAAGGGCAAATCGTGCCACGCCGTCATTCCGGCGAAGGCCGGAATCCAGTAAAACATGCGTGCGAAGCACTCGAATAAGGGTTTTGGGTGCTGCGCACTGGTTTATTTGACTGGATTCCGGCCTTCGCCGGAATGACGAGCAAGAGCAAAGTGCCAAAGAACTCCGCCCCCCCTATCGCCCTCACCATCGCCGGCTCCGACTCCGGCGGCGGTGCGGGGATCCAAGCAGACCTAAAAACTTTCCACGCATACAACGTGCATGGCCTGTCGGTCATTGCCGCCATCACGTCGCAAAACACGCGCGGCGTAACGGCTGTGCATTCGGTGCCAATCAAACATATTCGCAGTCAGATCGAGGCGGTGTTCGACGACTTTCCCATTGCTGCCGTCAAGACTGGCATGTTGGGAAATGCCGCGACGGTTCGCCTTGTCGCGAAGGAATTGCGCAAGCGCAAACCCGCATGGCTCGTCGTCGATCCAGTGATGATCGCCACGAGTGGCTCGCGCTTGCTCGACGAAGACGCCATCGATGCGATGGTCAACGAACTTATCCCGCTGGCCGACGTATTGACCCCCAATCTACCTGAGGCGGAAGCTTTGCTCGGTCAGCCTCTGCGCACGGCCAAGCAGATGACGCAGGCCGGCGAAGCACTGCGTGCCTTGGGCGCCCACACTGTCCTGCTGAAAGGTGGGCATGCTCGGGGGGGCGAAATCGTCGATCGCTACTTCGACGAACGTGGACTAATGGAAATCCGCCATACCCGCCTGCCGCGCGAGGGCCATGGCACAGGCTGCACCCTCGCTTCGGCTATTGCCGCGGAGCTGGCCAACGGGCACACGCCACGCTCGGCGATACGCCGGGCCACCGCTTACGTGCACCGCGCACTGAAGCAGGGTTATCGCCCGGGTGGCGGCCCCGCCTACGTACTCCGTCACTGAACCGGGAATAGCCGTAAAATCCTTGACTTGCGGCTATCCGGCCACATACTCCCTAGCTTGTCCCTGGCGCTATCCGAGCCATTTTTCACGATGGATTTCTTCAGTCCCCGCTTTATCGTCCTCTACGTGCTGCTCGCCTTCGTGCTGTGCGTGCTACTGGTTCATCTGCGCGGACGTGCGCGGCTGCGCTTCGATCGCCAGTTGGTAGATCACTCGGCGATCTTCGCGCCGTACAACTTGCTGATGTACGCGTTCTCGGCCGTTCCGGCTCGCCCGATCCTTGATCGCCGCGGCTTCCCGCAACTGGATCTGCTGCAGGCGAATTGGAAAACCATTCGCGATGAAGCCTTGCAGTTGTTCGACGATGGCCACATCCGCGCGGCTGAAAAACACAACGACGCCAGCTTCAACAGCTTCTTCAAGCAGGGCTGGAAACGCTTTTATCTGAAGTGGTACGGCGAGCCGCTAAGTTCGGCCGAAGCCCTTTGCCCCCAGACCGTTGCCCTGCTGAAATCGATTCCCAGCGTGAAGGCCGCGATGTTCGCCACGCTTGCGCCGCACAGCAAGCTCAATCCACACCGTGATCCGTTCGCCGGTTCGCTGCGCTACCACCTCGGTCTGATCACGCCGAACTCGCGCGATTGCCGCATCTTTGTCGATGGTGAGGAACACGCCTGGGGCGATGGCAAGGATGTCGTGTTTGACGAAACCTTCGTGCATTGGGTGGAAAACAAAACCGACCAGACCCGTGTCATTCTGTTCGCCGACGTCGAGCGTCCGCTGCGCACGAGGGTGATGAGCGCGATCAATCATCGCGTCGGCGCCTTCATGGGCAAGATCACGGCGTCACCCAATACCGAATCACCGGAAGAAAAGACCGGTTTCGTCAATCGCGTATTCGCGCTAAACCAGCGCAACCGCGACCGCAGTCGTGTATTCAAAAGAAAATATCCGCGATTGTTCCGCACCGTTAAGTACATCGGCATGCTGGTTTTCATTTGGCTGGTGTTCTTGGCGCCTTGGCCTTTCGTGCACTAAGCACGGTCACGTTTTCGGCAACTCGCGCGTCCTGGCCATAGACTCCTAACGGAAAGCGCCATGGACCCGCACACCGACATCTTCCAGCAGCATCGCCCCCGCCTGTTGGGGCTCGCCTACCGCATGCTCGGCACGCCGGCGGACGCCGAGGATGTGCTGCACGATGCCTGGTTGCGCTGGCATGCGCAGGACAAAGCCAGTCTCGACGATCCGGAAGCATGGCTGGTTACCGTCACCACGCGGCTGGCCCTGGATCGTTTGCGCCATGCCAAGGTCGAACGCGAGCACTACACCGGCCCATGGTTGCCCGAGCCGCTGATCGGGCCGGAAGATCAGCCGGATACGCAAGCCGAGCAGGCCGAAACGCTGACCATGTCTTTCTTGCTGATGCTCGAGCGGCTCAGCGCGGAAGAACGTGCCGCGTTTCTTCTGCACGAAGTGTTCGACTACAGCCACGCCGAAGCCGCGACGATTCTAGGCATCACTGAAGATGCAAGCCGTCAACGCGTACATCGCGCCAAACTGCGTGTGCGCGAGGAGCGCACGCGCTTCACCGCCAATGCGCAAACTCAACGGCGGCTACTGGAGCGCTTTGCACAAGCCTTGGATCAGCCCACCGAAGAAAACCTGCACGCACTGTTTGCCGAAGACGCCATGCACATCTCCGATGGCGGCGGCTTGGCGACGGCGGCGCTACGCCCGTTGCTGGGCGCCACTCGCATCGCCCATCTTTACCTGCAAGTTGCCAAACACGAGCACGACCACCACGTGCATCGCCGGCTGCACACGCTCAATGGTGCACCCGTGTTGCTGACCTGGGCGAATGGTCATCTGGTCACCGCCACCTGGATCGAATGCGAGGGTGAACGCATCGTCGCCCTGCATGCCCTGCGCAACCCCGAAAAGCTGGCTCGGCTGGCCGCTGTCACGAAAACGGAAGATGGGCCGTCCTTGCATTGAACGGCCGATGCGGCCGCCCTTCACGAGGACCCTTCCATGTCATCCCGTTTTTCCTACCAAAACCACCCCGAAGCCCTGAAACCGCTCTTCGCCATGAAGGCGCACATTGACCGCTCTGGCCTGGAGAACAGCCTGGCCCACCTGGTAATGCTGCGCGCTTCGCAACTCAACGGCTGTGCGTACTGCATCGACATGCATAGCAAAGACGCGCGAGCGGGCGGCGAAACCGAGCAACGCCTTTACCTGCTTCAAGCCTGGCGCGAAACGTCGCTTTACAGCGCGCGCGAACGCGCAGCGCTTGCTTGGTGCGAGGCTGTAACGCGGCTCGATCCCATACATGGCGTGTCGGACGAGGTATACGAGCAGACACGCGCCGAATTTAACGAGCGCGACCTGCTGGACCTGAACCTGCTGGTGATCATGATCAATAGCTGGAACCGCATCGCAGTACCTTCCCGCATGGAAGCCGGCGGCTATCAACCGGCTGCGCACAAGGCCGTTTGAGTCAACACGCCTGGCAGATACAAAAAGGCCGCCTCGAAAGGCGGCCTTTTTTGAAGCATGGCGGTGCTTTTAAGCTTTCACGCGCTTGGCAATCGCCTCGCCGAAGCTTTGCGTGCTGCCCTTCCCACCCAGATCCGGCGTGACGTGATCGCGATCGTTTTCCATCGTATCGCGGATCGCCTGGCGCAGCTTGGTGCCCTTCTCGACCATCCCCAGATGATCGAGCATATCGGCCGCGGCCAGCAGCAATGCGCATGGATTGGCGATGCCTTTGCCGGCGATATCTGGTGCGGAGCCGTGCACCGCTTCGAAGATCGCCGCATGCTCGCCGATGTTGTCGCCCGGCGCCAGACCCAAACCGCCGACCAGGCCAGCGCAAAGATCGGAAAGAATGTCGCCGAACAGGTTGGTGGTAACGATCACGTCGAACTGCTCGGGACGCATCACCAACTGCATGCAGGCGTTGTCCACGATCATCTCGTTGAACTCGATCTGCGGGTATTCCTTGGCGATCTCGCGCGCCACGTTGAGGAACAGGCCCGATGCGGTCTTGATGATGTTGGCCTTATGCACCGCCGTGACTTTCTTGCGGCCTTTCTTCACCGCCATCTCGAACGCATAACGCACGATGCGTGCGCTTCCCTTGCGGGTATTGCGGATCATCGAGGTGGCAATTTCGCCATCTTCCGACAGCGTCTGACCTTCGGCGAGATACGCGCCTTCAGTGTTCTCGCGCACGGTGATGATGTCGATATTCTCGTAGCGCGCCTTGGTTCCCGGGAAACTGATCGCAGGACGCACATTCGCGTACAGGTCGAAGTGACGACGCAAGGTGACATTGATGGAGGTGAAGCCGCCGCCAACTGGCGTGGTAAGCGGACCCTTCAGCGCCACCTGATGCTTGGCGATGGTATCGAGCGTGGCCTTGGGCAGCAGATCGCCTTGCTTTTCCAGTGCGATCATGCCGGCTTCGACGGTGTCGTAGCTAAGGCCGCAGTCCAGCGCATCGAGCACGCGCAACGTGGCGGTCATGATCTCCGGGCCGATACCGTCGCCCGGGATCACCGCGATGGTCTTGCTCATGGGGAACTCCTTGGATTGAAGCAGGGAACCGGCGCGCGGGGGAAGGCGCCTGGCTGAAAACCGTTCAATTATCCCTGATGCGCGTGTCGGCGAATAGCCCGAAACGGCCTTGGAGCATCGCAAATCCTCGCACGGAGCGTTGCATGAACTCGCACAGAGGAGGGCCCGGACGATGCGCCCGGGCCTTTATATCAAGCGTGATCCTTGCAGTTTTCGCCCTGCTCGGCGCCCTCGCCCGACTCGAGTCGGTCAAGGAAATCCACAGCGCGGCGTAGATGTGGAATCACGATCGAACCACCCACGACCAGGCCGACGCTGAACACTTCGAAGAATTCCTCGCGGCTGACACCGGCTTCCTTGCACTGCGCAACGTGGTAGCTGATGCAGTCGTCGCAACGCAGCACCATCGAAGCCACCAGGCCGAGCATCTCCTTCGTCTTCACATCCAGCGCGCCGGCCTTGTAGGTCTGCGTGTCCAGCGCGAAGAAGCGGCGCACAACCTGGTTGTCCTCCGACAAAATGCGTTCATTCATGCGCTGGCGAAACGCCGTGAATTCGGCAAGACGATCCTTTTCGCTGCTCATGCGGCCTCACTGAGTAGCTGCGCCAGCTTGCCGCTGCGATCGGCCGCGACCAAGTCGTCGTAACCGCCGACAAGCTGATCGTTGACGAAGATCTGCGGCACGGTGCGGCGGCCGCCGCTGCGCTGGAGCATCGCGTCGCGTTGCGCAGGATCGGTATCCACGCGCACCTCTTCCCACGCCAGGCCCTTGGCCTTCAGGAGGTTCTTGGCGGCCACGCAGTAAGGGCATACCGCGGTGGAATAAACTTCGATCTTGGGCATTGCTTAGCTCCGAAATAACCTGCGCCGTAAATGGCGGCGACAACCCTCAAAAACAAGCGGTTTGGTGCTGAACTGCAACCTCACCGAAAGGTCTTAAGTGCTATTGTCGTTGATCTATGACCAAGTCGCCACGACACCTCCCTAAACGGCTGCTGACCACGCTTATCATGGCTGGCCTGGCCCTCGCCGCCGGCGCCCAGGACAAGCCCGACGACATACGCCTGCCCGACCTGGGCAGCTCCGCCAATGCGCTGGTTTCGCCGCAAGAGTTGCAAGACTACGGCCAGATGATGCTGGAGCAGATGCGCGCGCTGGACATGGTGGTGGATGATCCGCTCGCAGACGACTACATCAACAATCTTGGCTTCCGCCTGGTGGCAAATTCGGCCAAGCCGAAGGATCACTTTGCGTTCTTCATCGCCAAGGATCCGGTCATCAACGCGTTCTCCGCGCCGGGCGGTTACATCGGCATCAACTCTGGGCTGATCATCATCACGCGCAACGAAGATGAACTCGCCGCGGTGATGGCGCATGAAATTGGCCACATTACGCAAAACCATCTGCAGCGCGCCTACGAGTCGGCCAAAAAAGACACGCCGCTGATGGCACTCGTTGCGCTCGGCGCCATTGCGGCCGGTGGCGCGGCAGGCGGTCAAGCCGCTGCGGCAGCATTGCTAGGCGGCCAAGGCCTGCTGATGCAGAAGGAAATCAACTTCACTCGCAAGGATGAAGCGGAAGCCGATCGCACCGGCATCATGACGCTCTCCAAGTCAGGCTTCGATCCGAACGCCATGGCCAGCTTCTTTCAGCGCATGGAAGATGTGATGAGCGCGGATGCTGGTGGCATCAACGTACCGTCATTGCTGCTGGACCACCCGGTGACCTCGCAGCGCATCAGCGACGCCAAAGCACGCGCCAGCGCGCTGATTGCCGAACAGAAACAGCAGCCCAGCGGCAACCTGCTCGACAAATCCAGTTGGGCGCAACAGACCGCGCCGATCGCCTACGTCAAGGACCCGACCACACTGCTCGCCACCAACGCCGGCGACCGGGGGCCAAACACGTACCTGCTGATGCGCGAGCGTATTCGTGTGCTGTCTGACGATGCCTACCGTATGAGCAACTACTACGGCGCATTGATCGGTCACGATCCAGGCTACGACACGCCGGAAAATCATTACGGTTACGCGCTGGCGTTGACCCGCAGCGGCCAGGGCGGCAAGGCCATCACCCAGTTGCAGCCCTTGCTCGACAAATACCCGAACAGCCTGATCATGCGGCTAGCCATGGCCGACGCGCGCCTGCAGGCCGGCCAGCGTGCCGCGGCATTGGCGCTCTACGCCACGCTCAACACCCAATCCCCGCGCAATCGGGCGATCGGCCTGGCCTACGCCAATGCGCTGACGCAGGGCGGAACCAACGCCCAAGCCGCCCAGGCCGCCGATATGCTGCGCCCGATGCTGGAAACCACCGACGAGCCAGACATCTTCACCGCCTACGCCCGCGCCAGCGAAAAGGCTGGCGACACGGTCCGCGCCGGCGAAGCCTATGCCCAGGCCAGCTACCTCTCAGGTCGACCCTTCGATGCCATGGAGCAGCTCAAGACCCTACTCAAGCGCTCCGATCTGGATTACTACGCCAGGGCCCGTATCCAGGCCCATATCGCAGAGCTCACTCCGCTGGTCATGGAACTGCGCAAACGACGGGTAGCAACCGACGACAACCCGGATGGCAACAGCCAGACGCAGCAGCAATTGGAGGCCAACACGCACTGCAGCGGTAGGCTATGCTTCGGTTTGGGCGATGGTCAGCCGTAAAAAACGGTCCATTCCGGCCTCTGAAACCGCATTTTCACGCTTTGTCATTGCCGCGTAACATTGCACCGCTGCAATATTTGCGTCATAGGCCACCCCCACTGGACCCCGCGTGCACAAACGCATCCTGATTGTCGAAGACGAAGCCTCCATCCGCGACATGGTCGCTTTCGCCCTGCGCAAGGCCGGTATGGATACCGCGCAAGCCGCCGACGCACGCACGGCACAAATGTCCATCGCCGAACAGGTGCCGGATCTGATCCTGCTCGACTGGATGCTTCCGGGCACCAGTGGCCTGGATCTCGCCCGTCGCCTGCGCAAGGAAGAATTGAGCCGCGAAGTGCCCATCATCATGCTCACCGCGCGCGGTGAGGAAATGGATCGCGTCAACGGCCTCGAAGCCGGTGTCGACGACTACGTGGTGAAGCCCTTCTCCACGCGCGAGTTGATCGCCCGCATCAAAGCCGTGCTGCGCCGCAGCCAGGGCGACGATGGTTCGGGCATGGTTGAATTGGGACGCCTGCGCATCGACGGCCCGGCACACCGCGTCTTCGCCGGCGACGAGCCGGTGCCGATCGGTCCCACTGAATACCGCCTGCTGTATTTCTTCATGACGCATCCGGAACGCGTCTACTCGCGCGCCCAGCTGCTCGACCATGTGTGGGGCGGCAGCGTGTACGTGGAAGAGCGCACTGTCGACGTGCACATTCGCCGCCTACGCAAGACGCTCGAGCCATGGAAGCTCGAAGACATGGTGCAGACAGTCCGAGGCGCAGGCTATCGATTCTCGGCAAGCCCCTGAAGCGCTCGCCCTCATGAACCGCCCGGTCGAAAGCGCCTGGAAACGTCCTCTCGCGCTGACCGGTGGTTTGGCCCTGGGCGGCGTGGCCGGCTGGTTCGCCGGCGGCCATGTCGCCACCGGCGTCGCGATTGTCGCCATCGCCGAGATTGTCTTGCTACTGACGCACTTGCGTCACATTGCTCAGCTCATGATGAGCTCACCCACTCCCGTGTCCAACATGGACCCCGACCAACCCCGGCACGACCGATTCATGATGCGCTCCCGACGCCTAGCCGCCAATTTGCATGATCTGCGCCGCGCCGCTGGCAACCTGCCGGACGCCATCGTGTTGCTCGATCAAGACCAGCATGTACGCTGGTTCAACCATGCCGCAGAAAACTTGCTCGGCTTGCGCCGCCCGCAGGATCGTGGCGTGGTGTTGCGCGACAAACTGCATAATTCCGAGCTGGCCGGCTGGTTGGAAGAACCCTCGCCGGAACCGCTCAACGACGTCAGCGCGCCCGGGCAGCCCAGCCGCCACATCAACGTCACGCTGCTGCCGTTCGGACAGCGCCAGCGCCTGCTGCTGGCGCGCGATATCAGTCACATGTCACGGCTGGAACAAATCCGCCGTGACTTCGTTGCCAACGTCTCGCACGAACTGCGCACGCCGCTCACCGTGATCCACGGTTACCTGGAACTGCTCGATCCGGAAGATGTTCCGCATCTGGCTCCGGTGCTTGGCGAAATGCGCGCGCAATCCAAGCGCATGGGCCAGATCGTGGAAGACCTGCTCACCCTCTCGCGCCTCGAAACGCAGGATCACGTCAGCGAGGAACGTGTGCAGATGGCACCGTTGCTCGCCACCTTGCGCAAGGAAGCGGAAGCCCTGAGCCAGGGACGCCACAGCATCACGATCGAATCCACCGCAGAACTCGACCTTCTCGGCTCGCCCAAGGACTTGCACAGCGCGCTGTCCAACCTGGTCAGCAACGCGGTGCGCTACACGCCGACCGGCGGCCGCATCACCGTCCGCTGGGAGCGCACCGCCGACGGCGCCAATTATTCGGTGATCGACACTGGCTACGGCATTCCTGCCGATCATCTCTCGCGCCTGACCGAACGCTTCTATCGCGTCTCGTCCAGCCGTTCGCGCGACAGCGGCGGCACCGGACTAGGGTTGTCCATCGTCAAGCATGTGCTGGGTTTGCATCAGGCGCGCCTGGATATTCGCAGCACGCCGGGCCAGGGCTCGACCTTTACCTGCTGCTTCGGACGCGAGCGCCTGCTGACGCCCGAAGTGCACGACAGCAAAAGTCTTGACGGCAACTGAGCAGATCGTAAAGACGCGTAGGCGCGATACCGCCTGATAGGCGAGAATGTGCGGATGCCTCGCCGCCAAGCTATCCAACCCGTCGTCAACGACACACCCCAGCCCGAGCTGTTTCTGAGCCGCGAGCTGGCCGCCCTCGAATTCAACTTCCGAGTGCTATCGCAAGCGCGGGATACCTCTATCCCGCTGCTCGAGCGCCTGCGCTATCTCAGCATCGTCGCCAATAACCTCGACGAGTTCTTCGAGGTGCGCGTGGCGATGCTCAAGCATCACCATCTGTTCGGTTCGGCTGCACCCGGGCCCGATGGCATCGCCTCCGGCGAATTGCTGTCGCGCATCCGCGAACGCGTGCTTGATCTGGTCACTGCGCAATACGGCACCTGGCAGGATGAACTCGGCCCCGCCCTCGCTGCCGAGAACATCCACTTCCTGACGCGCAAGCAATGGACGGCGCGTCAACGCCGCTGGTTGCAAGGCTATTTCGAGAACGAAGTGCTGCCGGTACTTTCGCCGCTCGGTCTCGATCCTGCGCATCCGTTTCCGCGCATTCTCAACAAGACCTTGAACATAGCCGTGGTGCTGCACGGGCGCGATGCGTTCGGCCATGAGGGCCATATGGCGCTGGTGCGCGCGCCGCGCTCGTTGCCGCGCATCATCCGCATTCCGAATGAAGTCTGCGGCGACGGCGATCACTACGTGTTTCTGGCCGAACTGCTGCAAGCCTTCGCCGGCATGATGTTCCCCGGGTTCAAGGTGGCCGGCGCCTACCAGTTCCGCGTCACCCGCAACAGCGAGCTGATGCTGGAGGAAGAAGTCGACAACCTCGCGCGCGCATTGAGCGAGGAATTACTGGGCCGCGGCTATGCACGCCCGGTGCGGCTGGAAATCGGCAGCGATTGTCCGCAGTCGATCGTCTCCATGCTGATCGCAAACTTCAATCTGGAAGAAACCGATGTTTATCGCTGCGACGGCCCGGTCAACATCATCCGCGTGGGTCTCGTCTACGACGAAATCGATCGCCCCGATCTGAAGTTTCCGCGTTTCGTGCCGGCGATGCCCGCCACGTTCAACGCCTCCAAAAAAATGTTCGACGTGCTGGGACAACGCGACGTCTTGTTGCACCATCCCTACGAATCGTTCACTGCCGTGGTCGATCTGCTGCGCGAAGCCGTGCAAGATCCGGACGTGCTGGCGATCAAACAGACGCTGTACCGCGCCGGCAAAGATACGCCACTGGTCGATCTGCTGGTGGAAGCCGCACGCAACGGCAAAGACGTGACCGTGGTGATCGAACTGCGGGCACGCTTCGACGAGGAAGCCAATATCCGCCTTGCCACACGCCTGCAGGAAGCGGGTGTGCAAGTGGTCTACGGCGTGGTCGGATACAAAACGCACGCCAAGATGATGCTGATCGTGCGACGCGAAAATGGGCATCTGTGCCGTTACGTGCATTTGTCCACCGGCAACTATCATCAAACCAACAGCCGTCTCTATACCGACATTGGCTTGATGACGTCGAATCCGGAGATCGGCGAAGACTTGCACAAGGTGTTCCAGCAGTTGTCGGGACTGGGCCCGACGATCAGCCTCAAGCAATTGCTGCATTCGCCCTTCACGCTTTACAAGAGCGTCGTGGCGAAGATCGAACGCGAGACGGAGCATGCACGCAATGGGCGCCCGGCCCGCATCGTCGCCAAACTCAATGCGCTGAACGAATCGCACGTAATCGAAGCGCTGTACGCCGCTGCACAAGCCGGTGTCGAGATCGATCTGATCGTGCGCGGCGCGTGCACGCTTCGCCCAGGATTGCCTGGCATCTCCGAACGCATTCGCGTGCGTTCCATCGTCGGGCGTTTCCTGGAACACAGCCGCGTGTATTGGTTCGCCAACGACGGCGCGCCGGAGATCTACTGCGCAAGCGCCGACTGGATGGCACGCAACCTGATGCGACGCATCGAGGTGGCGTTTCCGATCCTCGATCCGGAACTCGCCACGCGCGTTTATGACGAAGCGTTGGCCAACTATCTCGCGGACAACACCCAGGCGTGGTTGCTGGACAGCAACGGCACATACACACGTGCTACGCCAGGCTCCGATGCTCCGCACACTGCACAGCAAGTGCTACTGGAACGTTTCTGTGGCAAATCCTTTTCCGTCTGACTCGTTACGCAACTTATTGGCTAGCTGCTCATACATGCGAGAATCCGTCCTAGTCCCGACCAGGAGCCTAGGAATGCTCTGATCCATTTTGCGTAGGTGGCATGATGTCCAGAAGGCTTGCGGGGTGTGTTGCGTGGCGCCGGGAAGACTGGCCGTCCTATCAAGCCGCCCGACGCAGCATGCGAGCCTTCTGGACATCACCCCATCATTTCAATTCATAGCGTTGGGGCCGGTCCTATCTGTCCGCATCCCTTCGGTCCATCGCCTCGACAGACGGCCAGTCTGCCTTCACCGATGGCCCTGTGGTCTGCGAACAGGCGGGACCGGTGACACCTACGCAAAATGGATCAGAGCATTCCTATGAGCCTCGGCGACCAGATGCAAATCAAGGATGGCGAGCTGATGGCTGCCGTCGACATCGGCTCCAACAGCTTCCACATGGTGGTGGCGCGTATGGAACACGGTGAGCCACGCGTGATCGACCGCCTGCGCGACAGCGTGCGTATGGCCGCTGGCCTGCGCGCCGACGGCACACTGGATGCCGAGCACCGCGCCCGCGCCCTCAACTGCCTGGCCAAGTTCGGCCAGCGCATCGCGGGCATCCCAACGGTGAGGGTTCGCGCGGTGGCGACCAATACCGTGCGACGCCTTGCCTCGCCGCAGGCCTTCCTTACCGCAGCGGAAACGGCGCTTGGCCATCCGGTGGAAGTCGTGTCGGGCCGCGAAGAAGGCCGATTGATCTTCCTCGGCGTGGCGCACGATCTGTCCGCCTCGCGCGAGCCGCGCCTGGTGATCGACATCGGCGGCGGCAGTACCGAATTCATCATCGGTCGCGGACTTGCGCCGATGCATACGGAAAGTGTGCAGGTTGGCTGCATTGCGTCCACGCAACGTTTTTTCCCGGGTGGCAAGCTCACGCGCAAGCGCTGGCAACGCGCACGCGGCGAGATTGGCGTGCTGCTGCAGCAGTTTTCCGAGGAATACCTGGAAGCCGGCTGGACGGATGCCTACGGCTCCTCCGGCAGCGCCAAAGCGATTGGTGCCGTGGTGCACGCGATGAAGCTCTCCGACCATGGCGTAACACCCGCCTCATTGGCAGCACTGCGCGATGCCATGCTCGACCAAGGCCAGATCAGCACGCTCAAGCTGCCCGGCTTGGCCGAAGAACGCGCGCCAGTGTTTGCCGGTGCGGTGGTGATCTTCGAGGCGGCTTTCGCCGCGCTGGGCATCCAGCGCATGCAGATCTGCGAAAGCTCGATGCGTGAAGGCCTGCTGTGGGATCTGATCGGCCGTGCCGGCGGCAGCGATCCGCGCACCGCCAGCATCGACGCCCTGGCCAGTCGCTATGGCGTGGACCGCGCCCAGGCCCGCCGCGTGGAATCCACCGCCCTGGTGCTGTTCGATCAGGTGGCGGCCAGTTGGAAACTCGATGCCGAGGCTCGCGAATGGCTGTCGTGGGCGGCTCGCGTGCACGAGATCGGCCTGGCCATCGCACACAGCCAGTACCACCACCACGGTGCGTATATCCTGCGCAACGCCGATCTCGCCGGCTTTTCGCGGCAAGAGCAGCACCTGCTGGCCGCGATCACTCAGGCGCATCGCCGCAAGCCGGACAAGACCACCTTCGCCGCCCTGCCCCAGCGCTATCGGCAACTGGCCAAGCACATCACTGCGCTGCTGCGCCTAGCGGTTTTGTTTCGTCGCGCACGTCGCGCGGAATCCCTGCCGCCGTTGCGCCTCACCGCGACCAATCAACGTCTCACCGTGCATCTTCCTGCAGCATGGCTGGAGCAGCACCCGTTGAGCGAAGCGGACCTGGAGCAAGAAATCACGCCGATGGGCGAGCTGGGTATCACGCTCTCGTTATCCACGCACTGAGCGCTGCACGCCGCCATTCAGGCCAAGTGAGCCACAGCCCCGTCCAGCCGCGTATCATGGGCGGATGTCTCTGCCGCGCCCGAACGTCATGCCCAAGCCTCTGCTGACCATTCCGTCCTTTCTGCTGGCCATCCTGCTCGCCGCTCCGCTCGCTTTCGCGCAGACCGCCAAACCGGCCGCCACGCCGACCGCTCCGGTAGCAGCGAATCCAAATGTCGTGCTGCATACCTCGCAAGGCGACATCGAGGTGGAATTGTTTGCCGACAAATCGCCCAAGAGCGTGGCCAACTTCCTGCGCTATGTGCATGAGGGCTTCTACGCCGGCACCGTTTTCCATCGCGCCATCCCCGGCTATCTGGTCCAGGGCGGCCTGTACACCAAGGAATTGCAGCCGCGTCGCACGCATTCGCCGGTGCCCAGCGAAGCGGATAACGGCTTATCCAACCTGCGTGGCACGATTGCCGTGGCACGCGGCGCCGATCCCAACTCAGGCACATCACAGTTCTTCATCAACCTGGTCGACGATCGGCGTCTCGATTACGTGGGCAACCAGAGCGGCTTGACCTGGGGCTACACCGTGTTCGGCAAAGTGGTGAAAGGCATGGACGTGGTGGACAAAATCGCCGCGCTGCCCACCCATGCGCAGGGTCCGTTTGCCGCCGATGTGCCCAATCCGCCGGTGATCATCGAAGGCGCAAGCATCGTCGGCGAAGAAACCCCGGCGACATCCAACTCGCCCACCGCACCCACCAGCGGCAGCACGCACAAGTCCACATGAGCACGCTGTTCATCGCCGATCTGCATCTTGACGATAGCCGCCCACAGATCACTTCGTTATTCGAGCAGTATCTAGCGGGCGACGAAGTCCGTCGCGCCGACGCGTTGTATATCCTGGGCGATCTGGTCGAAGCGTGGATCGGCGACGATGACAACGCCGAACTTCCGCAACGCATCGCCAACGCCACGCGCGGCGTGCGCGACGCCGGTGTGCCGGTGTATTTCATGGTCGGCAACCGCGATTTTCTGCTTGGCGAAACCTTCGCCAAGCGCGCAGGCCTGACCTTGCTCGATGACGGCGCGGTCCATGATCTGTATGGCACGCCTACTTTGCTGATGCATGGCGATGTGCTCTGCACCGATGACGTGGCGTACCAGGCGGTGCGCCGCAGCGTGCGTACCCCGGAATGGAAGGCGCAGGTGCTGGCCATGTCGTTGGATGCCCGCCGGGCCTTCGCGACCAAAGCTCGTGAAGACAGCCGCGCCCACACCGGCAACACGCTCGAGACCATCATGGACGTGAATGCCGAAGCGGTCGCCGACGCCATGCGTAAGGGTGGCGCCAGGCATCTGATTCACGGCCACACCCACCGGCCGGCAATCCACCATTTCGATCTAGACGGCCATACGGCCGAACGGATCGTGCTTGGCGATTGGTACGAGCAAGGCTCGGTGTTACGGGTAACGCCCGAAGGCCGGGAATTGCGGGCTTTTCACAATTAGGGAATAAATCGTGCCAACTTGGGCACGTTGCGAAAAGCACTGCTTCGTTTAGCCAGCTGCATCACATTTCGTACTTCTACCCTAGACAAATCCTGCACAGGGCGTTCACGTCGGCGCTCGCACGATCAAGTCGCCCGATCCCAAGCATGTAGGCGTTTCAGCTCAATTCGAGCAACAGGGTTCAAGCGAGTGAAGGCTACCGGCATGCATGAGCCGGTCGGGAGGTAGATGTCTACTTTCACGCATCCACTACAGGTGGAACGCATCGCGTTCGTGGAGTGATGATCATGCGTAGCATATCTTCGGGCAATCTTCTCAAACAGACTCTCTTGGCCAGCCTGATTTTGGCGTCAGTCGTGTCACTGGCGGCCTGCAGCGGTTCGGGTTCGGTACGTTCTTCAGGGGGAGGCACCGCGGTCAGTCCCAGTAGCGACGGATCAAGCGGCAGTTCCGGTTCGGGTAGTTCGGGCGGCTCCGGCACTTCAGGCAGCAGCGGTAATAGCGGCACGGGGAGTGGCGGATC
>CAJCJD010000238.1 GCA_903970555.1 Vulcanimicrobiota bacterium | reverse complement strand
TGGAGTGAAAACATGCGGAGAACGCCTGGGCCAGGGGGTAAATGTGACGCGCATGTTACAGGACGCCCCCGCCGCGCCGCACCACCGAGGCCCCGGCGTGCCTTACACTGATGCCATGCCCGCTCTAGATGCCCTGTCGCGATGCTGACAACAATCGCGCTCGTCCTCATCCTCGCCCTGTGCAACGGTTTCTTCGCGCTCTCGGAAATGGCGCTGGTCGCCTCGCGCAAGAGCCGCCTGAAGCAGATGGCCCGCACCAGTCGGCGGGCACGTATCGCGCTGCTGCACGCCGAGTCCCCGGAACACTTTCTGTCGACCATTCAGGTTGGCATTACCCTGATCATGCTGGTCACCGGTGCGGTGGCTGGCGACGCGGTAAGTTCGCATATCGCCGACCTGCTCCGCGGTACCAATGTGGCGTGGCTGGTGCCCTATACGAGGATCATCGGCATCGTGCTCGGCTTCGTCGTGATCTCGTTCATCCAGATCGTGATTGGCGAGCTGGTGCCCAAGCGTCTGGCATTGTCCGCGCCGGAGAAGGTGTCCGGTTACGTCGCCATGCCCATGCTGGTGCTTTCCCGTGCCACCGCACCCTTCGTGTGGACGTTAAATCGCTCCAGCAGCATGTTGATGCGCATGCTGAATGTGAAAGATCGCGGCCAAAGCGCGGCAACCGAAGAAGAGATCCGCTTGCTGGTGGCCGAAAGCACCGAACAAGGCGTGTTGGACGCCGATGAGCAGGCGATGGTCAACCGCGTGCTGCGCCTGGGCGATCGCACGGTCGATAGCGTGATGAGTCCGCGCACGCGCATCGCATGGCTGGATATGAACGCGCCGCTGGCGGAAAACGTCGAAGTGTTGCGGCAGACGCCGTACTCGCGTTACCCCGTCTATCGCGGCGACGAGTCGGACATTGTTGGCGTAGTCGAAGTAAAGAGCTTGCTCGCCACGATCACCGTCGGAAACCCGGACCTTTTCCGCACCCTGGCCAAACCCTTATACGTGCCGGCCACCGCACGCGCGCTCGATCTACTGGAAGAATTCCGCGACGCTGAAACGCCCATGGCGCTGGTCGTGGACGAATACGGCGATATCGAAGGCGTCGTTACCCTCAACGATCTGCTTGCAGCAGTAGTCGGCGCCAGCCAGCTCGGCCACGGCAAAGAGGAGAGTTCGCCGATCGTGCAGCGCGAAGACGGCAGTTGGCTGGTCGACGGCGCGATTTCCACCGACGACTTGCGCGAACTGCTGGGCCTGGATCATCTGCCCGGCGAAGAGGAGCACGATTTCCGCACGGCCGGCGGCATGGTGATGGCCGCGCTCGGACGCATTCCGCAAACCGGCGAAATATTCGAATGGCGTGGCATTCGGTTTGAAGTGGTCGATCTGGACGGCGCGCGCATCGACAAGCTGCTGGTGACGCCTGCGCCGCCCACCGAAGCGGCCGACGGCGAGTAAAACTCGCGCAACTATTTTTTCTGCGTGGCCAACTGCGCCATGCGCTGCGCGTCGGCAAGAATGCCGTGCAACATGCGCAACTCGCGCTCATCCATCTGCGCACGCTGAAACAGCTTGCGCAGGCGCAGCATGATCGTGGTCGGCGCGCGGCCCTTGTGGAAATCGATGTCGTCCAGCGTTTGCGCCAGGTGTTCGTAGAAACGTTCCATCTGCGTCGCGTCGGCGGGCGGTTCATCGTGCACGGGTGGCGGTGCGGAGATGCTCTCGCCCAGCAGTGCGACGCGTAGCTCGTAGGCCATCACCTGCACAGCCTGCGACAGGTTGAGCGAACTGAAATCGTCCACGCTGGGAATGCGCACCATGGCGTGGCAGCGTGCCAGCTCTTCGTTCTCCAGCCCGGTGCGCTCGTTGCCGAACACCAGTGCCACCTGCTCGCCTCGCTGCGCCGCCGCCAGCGCTTGCATCGCCGCCTCGCGCGGTGACAGCTCCGGCAGGTTCACCCCGCGCCGGCGCGCCGAGAGGCCGAGGGCGAAACTGGAGCCGGCCAGGCCATCCACTAGCTCCTGGTGAACCCCTGCCCCTTCCAGCACATCATCCGCGCCTGCCGCCAGGGCCGACGCTTCCCGATCCGGGAAACGGTGGGGTGCCACCAGCTCCATATGGGTAAAGCCCATCGTGCGCATGGCCCGCGCCGCACTGCCGATATTGCCCGGGTGAGAGGTGCGGACGAGGACGAAACGGAAGCGGCTGGGGAGGTCGTCGATGACAGTCATGCGAGGAATCAGTGGCAAATCAGCGGAAAAGGATAGTGGACGCGGACCTTCCGCGGGCATTGAACCCCGTCGCCGCCCCGCTCTGCTAGAATCTCCGGCCGCTAACCCGTTCTTTTGCCAAGTCAAAGCCATGACCAGACCCGCCGTCAACGTCGCGGTACGCGCTGCGCGCTCCGCTGGAAACGTGATCCTGCGTTATATGAACCGCATCGACGGTCTCAACGTCGTTGAAAAGCAACGCATGGACTTCGCGTCCGAAGTCGACAAGCTGGCCGAGGCCGAGATCGTCAAAGAGCTGCGTCGCGCCTACCCCACCCACGCCTTCCTCGCCGAGGAAAGCGGCGCCATGGGCAAGGGCCCGCTGGTCTGGGTGATCGATCCTCTGGACGGCACGCACAACTACCTGCGCGGCATCCCACATTTCAGCGTTTCCATCGCCCTGCTCGACAAGGGCGAGCCGGTGTATGCCGTGGTGTTCGATCCCCTGCGCGATGAACTGTTCACCGCCAGCAAGGGCGACGGCGCCTACCTCAACGATCGCCGCATTCGCGTCAGCAAGCGCGAAAACCTCACCGGCGCGATGATCGCCACCGGCTTCCCCTATCGCCAGCGCGCGCATCTGGATTCGCAGTTGGCCATGACCCGCGCCCTGCTCACCCAGGCGGAAGATATCCGCCGCTCGGGCTCCGCCGCACTGGATCTGGCTTATACCGCCGCGGGTCGCTACGACGGATTTTTCGAGATTGGCCTCAAGCCGTGGGACATGGCTGCCGGTGCGTTGCTGGTGCGTGAAGCCGGTGGCCAATATGGCGACTTCGCCGGCCGCGACGGCATTCCCGACAGCGGCAACATTGTCGCCGGCAACTTGCATATAGTGAAGGCGATGGTGGAAGCGATCGGCACACAAGCCACGCCGTCGCTGCTCAAGGCCTGAGAAGCAAAGCGCAATGCGCCCACAAAAAGCGCCTCAGGGCGCTTTTTTGTTTATGGCGCACCAGCATTCGCATCGGCCTGACCGATATTGAACGTCACGCCATACGGATCGCGAACATAGCAACGCGGCACACCCGCATCTTCTTCCACGAGTGTGCAGCCGGCCGCGAGCAACGCTGCTTTCGCCGCCTGGACATCCGCCACCAGAAAATCGAAAACGGGCGCATGTTCGGCGCCTTTTTCGACGTACAGGCGAAACGAACCCGTTTCGAAGCCAATGAGCTTGTCGCTCCGGTACACCGCCTCGAAACCAAGCGTCGCTGTATAAAACGTCGACGCTGCGGCCCAATCATTCGTGCGAATGATGACGTCTCGCGAGGAACGGAATGCTGTATTCATGGCTATTCACCTTATGAATGACTCGCGCCTCGCCCACGACTACGGCGCCTACTTAAGCACGGTGTGGCCGATCATGCTCCAACTTCTCCATCGCCCGTCATCTTACAAATGCCGTAGGGCGTTCAAGCTTATAAATCGCGTCATGGATCTCATCCATCCTGTTCGACAGGATGGCTTGCGCGTCGTACAAGCCGCGATTGTAGAAATAAACGCCGATCTCCGTGGAAAAAAACTCCAAAAGGAATTCTGCGTCGAAACCGCCAATCTGCTGATCCAGCCTATCGGAAAAAAAGAGCTTTATTTTCTGGACAAGAAGCTCCTTTTCGCCCTTTGAAAACTTGATATCCATCGCATCCATGTGCCTTCTCCAAAACGCACTCGTTATCGAAAGAGAAAACGTCAATACGCGATCGCCTAGCCCGCCTCACGCAGGAACGTCCGCAGGAATGGCACGGTAATCCGTCGCTGCGCGGCCAAGGAGGCCTGATCCAGGCGATCGAGCAGATCGAGCAACGCGCCCAGATCACGCACATAACGCGCGAACAACCAATCGAGCACCGTGTCGTCCAGTTCGATGCCGCGCAACGCAGCTTGGCTTTTCAGCACTTCGCGGCGCTCGGCGTCGTCCAGCGGCTTTAGCGCGAACTGCGTGCACGCGCCAAGGCGCGAGCGCAGGTCGGGAAGCGTGATCGGCAAATGCGCCGGCACGGATTCAGCGGCGAAGATGAGCGCAGTACCTTCAGCGCGTGCGCGATTGTAGAGATCGAACAAAGCGTGTTCGGCATCACGATCGCCTGCAAGCGCCTCCAGATTGTCCAGCGCGAGAAATTCGCTGCCGGCCACACCGCGGATCACGGCGGCATGGTCGCGCAATGCCTTAAGCGGCAAATACTGCGCGGAACGCCCCGCTTCGCTTGCAGCCTGGCATGCGGCGAGCAATAGATGGCTTTTGCCGCTGCCTGCTGGGCCATTCAAGTACAGCCATGGCGCGCCAGTTTGCACGGCGAGCACGCGTGTCGCGGCAACCGCTGCCGCGTTGATACCAGCATGAAAATGTTCAAAACGCTGGCGACGCGGCCAACGCAAACTCAACGGCAACTGCGCAGTCATGGCTTATGCGGTTCGCTCTTTTCCGCGACGTGCGTCTGGGCGCGCACTTCGCCGTCGACGGCCTGGCTGACGGTTACGTCGACTTCGGCGATCACGCTGTCAGGCTCGCCTTCTTCGGTATATAGGTCACTCTGCTTGTAGCGCTGCGCCAGGTAGCGCAGCAGCACCAGGATGACGGAAGCGGCCGGCAATGCCAGCAGTACGCCAAGGAAGCCGAACAGGTAACCACCCGCCAGCACCGCGAAAATCACCGCAACAGGATGCAGGCCGATTTTTTCGCCGACCAGCCGAGGCACCAGTACGTAGCCTTCCAGTAACTGGCCGATCACAAAGACGCCGACCACCATCAACAAGTGCGTCCAATCGCCATGCTGCACCAGCGAAGCGATGATCGCTGCGGCAAAGCCGGTGATGAAACCAAGATACGGCACAAAACTGAGCAGGCCAGCGACCATACCGATCAGCGGACCCACCGAAATACCAATCAGCGTCAACGCCACGCCGTAGTAGATAGCGAGCGCAAGCATCACCAGCAACTGCCCGCGCACGAAAGCACCCAGCACGGCGTCCGATTCACGCGCCAGATGTGCGATGGTCGGTTCGATCGAGCGCGGCAGCATGCGGTCGATCCATGCCACCAGGCGGTCCCAGTCGCGCAGCAGGTAGAACCACACCACCGGAATCAGCACCAAGTTGGTCAGCCACATCACAACGCCGAAACCGGAGCGCGACAATTTGCCAATCACAGTGCCGATCGACCCGATGTTTTCCTTGATTTCAGCGACCAGTCGATCGGTGTCGAACGCTTTTGGATCAAGATGCAGCTTTGCCTGCAACCAGGGCAGCACGGTGTCTCTTGCCCATTCCACGTAGCGCGGGAAATTTTCCACCAGGTTTTCGACCTGGCGTGCGATCAAAGGCACCAGCAACAGCAGCGAGGCCCCGATGATCAATATCAGCACCACAAACACGATGCTGACCGCGAGCGTGCGCCCGATGCCCAGCCGCTCCAGACGATTGGCCATGGGGTCGCCCAGATAGGCCAGCATGGCGGCCACCGCGAAGGGCATCAGCACCGGGGCGAGCAGCCATATCACCAGCGCGATGACGACGGTAATGGCCAGCATCTGCCAGCGGCGGGATGTCTCTTGGCTTATGGACACGGAAGGCTCATCGATGGCGAGGGGCGTGTTGGCAAGTTTGGCTTATGTGGAGGGTGGTTCAAAGCGTTCTTATGGCGCATGCCGCGTCTGCCATGCGCGATGCGACCAGCGCAACACGTAATCCAGGCCGCTAATTGCACATAACGCTGCCACCAGCCAGATGAACGGCACCGGTGTCGGTGCCGGCCAGTGAGCGAGCGCCAGCAATACGACAAGCAAGTAAACGATCTGCATCAACGTGCACGCTTTCGATAGCAAACTCGGCTGCGGGTAGATGCGGCCGATGAACAGGCGCCAGAGCAGCGCGCCGCATGCGATGACCACGTCACGTCCACAAACGATCAGCGTGAGCCAGAGCGGCGACTCCCCGAGCCACGTCAGCACCACGAAACAGCTGATCAACAGCATCTTGTCGGCGATTGCGTCGAGCATGCCGCCCAGCCTGCTCTGCCAGCCGTAATGGCGTGCCAGGAATCCATCCAACCCATCCGAAACACCCGCCACGGCGACCAATATCAGAGCGGACGACCAACTTCGTTGCAGCAGCAACCAGCAGATGGGTGCGACAAGCAGCACCCGCAGCATCGAGATGGCATTCGGCAGATGTCGCCAGGGCGAGAGCGACGCAGTGGGCATCGCGGCGACCATGCGCGGCTCAGTGCAGCCAACGCAGGCTGACGTCCGCACCGTCATGCGAGCTGCCCTGCATGAGGCGACCGCCCGCCGTTAGGTTGGCGGCCAGCCCATCGAGCGGCGTGCCAGCCTTCACGGCCAGCAACACGCCATCGTCCTGCGCGCTCAGCGTGCCAACCTTCTGCACGGAAGGATCGGCCCGCAACGTCGCCAGCAAATTGGCGTAATCCATCGCGCTGTGCACGCCGGACACCCACAGCTTGCCATCGACCGTCGTCGCCCCGATCACATTCAGCGCCTGGCCCATGCGATCGGTGGCACTTTTGCCCGCATCCGCGAATGCATCGTCGTTGCTGCTGCCCTGAACGCTCCAATGCTGGGCCTGGCCGCCGCTGATCAGCGTCCAATCGGCGCCGTTGGCGTGCAAGTTACCCACCAGCACGAGGCCGGTGTGATACAGGCGACTGATCGCCGACATCGCAGCCGGGTCGGCGGCGGCGAGCTTGCCCAGGTCGGGGAGCTGGGTCGGATCGGCATAGCTCACTTGGTAACCGTGTTTGTTCACCGAATCGCTCAGTGCGCCGAGATCGTCCTTGCCGAGGATCTTGCCGTCGCTACCCTGCACGACCAGCAACAACGGTGGTTTCACGCCTGCTGCCGTAGCGCCCATGTCGGTAACCAGGCGCTGCACGGCCCCCTGATCGAAGGTGATCGACAACGTAAGGCTGGGCGGATTGCCTGCCCCACTCAGGTACTGGAACTGCTTGACGATGCCGCCGGCGTTCTGCAGCGCATCGCTATAAGCGCCCTTGCCGGTGAGGTCCTGACCACCCGACACACGGGTCAACACCTGCCCCAGGGCGGTGGAGAAGGCCTGGCTACGCTGCGCGTCGCTGACATCGGAGACCGGCACGACCACGGTATAGGGCGAGGCCGCCTGGCCAAGGGCAAGCTGTGGCAACCCCACCACGAGGCCGAACAGCAAAGTGGCGATCAGCAGACGTGACAGGCGCATGGGCGGGAGATGCTCAGGGGGATTTGAAGGAAAGTCTGCCCAATCCCACCCCTAACGTCTATCATTAGCGGTGCTCTGCTCCATTCTGTACTGGTGCCATTGGCATTGTTTGCCTACAGATCTATAGGGGCGCCGACGAAAGCAGACAGACCGTCTGTTGGGCCGGCGGCCCAAACAACTACGGGTAAACAGTCTCAGAGGCGCCGTTAGAGAAAGGATCAGAGCGTCCCTTTCGTTTTCCGAAGCACAGGTCCGCCATGTCCGACGCCCTCACTTACCGCGCCGCTGGCGTAGATATCGACGCCGGCAATGCCGTGGTCGAACGCATCAAACCGCTGGTCAAGCGCACCTTCCGTCCCGAAGTGATGGGTGGCCTGGGCGGTTTCGGCGGCTTGTTCAATCTGGGCACACGCTACAAGGAACCGGTGCTGGTCTCGGGCACTGACGGCGTGGGCACCAAGCTCAAGCTGGCTCAGCAGCTGGGCCGCCACGACACGATCGGCATCGACCTGGTCGGCATGTGCGTGAACGACGTGCTGGTGCAGGGCGCCGAGCCGCTGTTCTTCCTCGATTATTTCGCCACCGGCAAGCTGGATGTCGATACCACGGTCGCCGTGGTCGGCGGCATCGCCAAGGGTTGCGAGCTGGCCGGCTGCGCGCTGATCGGCGGCGAGACGGCCGAAATGCCCGACATGTATCCGCCGGGCGAATACGATCTGGCCGGCTTCACCGTCGGCGCAGTCGAAAAGGATGCCTTGCTGAGCGGCGATAGCATCGTCTCTGGCGATGTCATTCTGGGTGTGGCGTCTTCCGGCCCGCATTCGAACGGTTATTCGCTGATCCGCAAGATCGTCGAGCGCGCCGGCAGCCCGTTTGATCTGGACCTGGGTGGCGTGACGCTGGCCGATGCGCTGATGGCGCCAACCACGATCTACGTGAAGCCGATGCTGGAACTGCTCAAATCAGTGCCCGTGCACGGCATGGCGCACATCACCGGTGGCGGCTTGAAGGAAAACATCATCCGCGTCGTGCCCGACGGACTCGGCCTGAAACTCGACGCGTCGGCCATCGTGCTGCCGCCTGTGTTCGATTGGCTAATGCGCGAAGGCAACGTGGCACGTGAGGAAATGTGGCGCACGTTCAACTGCGGCGTCGGCTTCACCGTGTTGCTGCCGCGCGATGCCGTGGCTGCTGCATCGGCGCTGCTTGCGAAACATGGATTGAAGAGCTCGATCATCGGCGAAGTCGTGCCTGCGCAAGGCGATGAGCGCGTGCATATCGGTTGAGCACGATCACCCTCAACGTCGCCCCGGCGCAGGCCGGGGCCCAGTGACATACGTCGTGCGAAACACGCAGCGTCGGCGCTTGAGTCACTGGATCCCGGCCTCCGTCGGGATGACAGGCCTAATCAGATACAACTCCTAAACATGCTTGCACCTCTTCGCATCGCAGTCCTCGCCTCCGGCCGCGGCAGCAATTTTGCCGCGCTGCTGGCAGCGCGCGACCGCGATGAACTGCCGGTGGAATTCGTGCTGGTTGCGAGCGACAAGGCCGATGCCGGCGCGTTGCAGCTTGCGCAGATGGCGGGCATTCCAACCGCGGTGATGGATCCCCGCGACTACGCCGAACGTCGTGACTACGATTTCGCCCTGTTCGATCGCATCGCAGCGACGAAGCCAGACTTGCTGGTACTGGCGGGCTTCATGCGCATCATCGATGGCGATGCGCTAAAGCCGTGGGTCGGCCGGATGATCAATATCCATCCGTCGCTGCTGCCCAAATACCGCGGCTTGCACACGCACCGTCGCGCACTGAAAGCCGGCGATGCCGAACATGGCGCCAGCGTGCATTACGTCACGGCCGAACTGGACGGCGGCCCGGTCATCGCCCAAACGGTGTTGCCTATCCAAGCCGGCGACAATGAAAACGCGCTGGCGGAACGGCTGCTTCCGCTCGAACATCAGCTGCTGTGTGCCGTCGTCGCGCTGATCGCCGCGGGGCGGCTATCATTCGGCGCCAGCGATATAAGCCTCGATGGCGAACCGCTTCGCAAACCCTTGCGATGGCTGGACGGTACGCTGATTCGCTGACCTTTACGCTCGCAACGATGCGTTCAGGATTCGCGCGTAAACTGCCGATCCATGCGCATACTCAAACTTCCCCGCACGCTTCTCGCCGGCCTCGCGCTGGCCACCTTCACCACGGCCGCGTTCGCTGCGGCGCCGGCGCCGTTTACCGCGACGTATCAGGTATCTCGCGATGGCGAAGCGATGGGTGAAGCAACCATCACACTCAAAGCGCTCGGCAACGGCGAATACGAATACAGCAACCAGATCCATGGCACGTCTGGACTGGCCGCCATGCTTGGCGCAAACACCAGCGATGTCACCCGTTTCCGCTGGAACAACAACGCGCCGGAAACCGAAACGTACAACTCCAAAGTCAGCGCGCTGAAAACCAAGCAGCGTCTGATGCAGGTGAATTGGAACACCAAGCAAGTCAGCGTCGATGACGGCAAAGGTGCCACGAACTACGCGGCCGAGCCGGGCATGGTCGATCGCAATACGATGTCGCTGGCGCTGGGATTGGCACTGCGTGCGGGCAATCAAAGCGTGACGCTACCCGTGGGCGTGAAGCAACGCGTGGAGCAGCAACAGTTCAAGGTGACCGGCACCGAGGAGGTCAAAGTACCGGCAGGCAGTTTCCAGGCCGAACGCGTGACGCGCACCGATTCAGACAAGCATTTCGACGCGTGGTATGTGCCCAAGCAGTTTCCGCTGCCGGTGAAGCTGGCGCAGAGCGAAGGCGGCGACTTGACCTTGCAACTGATTCACTACAGCACGCCATAAAAAAACGGGCCGCGTAAGCGGCCCGTTTCGTATTGGAAATATCAGGTCGGCAAGCGGCGAATTTTCGCGCCTAGAGTGCCGAGCTTCTCTTCGATGTTCTCGTAGCCGCGGTCGATGTGATACACGCGATCGACCGTGGTATCGCCCTCGGCAACCAAGCCTGCCAACACCAGGCACGCCGACGCGCGCAGGTCGGTCGCCATGATCGGCGCACCGCTCATTTTGTCCACGCCCTGGATGATCGCGGTGTTGCCTTCCAGACGAATGTCCGCGCCCAAGCGCTGCAACTCATGCGCATGCATGAAACGGTTCTCGAACACCGTCTCGGTGATGATGCCCACGCCTTCGGCAACACAGTTGAGCGCGGTGAACTGCGCCTGCATGTCGGTAGGAAACGCCGGATAAGGCGCGGTGGTGATGTTGACGGCCTTCGGACGACGCCCCTGCATGTCCAGCTCGATCCAATCCGGCCCGGTGGAGATATGTGCACCGGCTTCTTCCAGCTTTGCCAACACGGCGTCCATCGTATCGGCGCGGGCATTACGGGCGCGCACCTTGCCGCCAGTCATCGCGGCGCCAACCAGGAAGGTACCGGTCTCGATACGGTCGGGCAGCACTTCGTAGGACGCACCATGCAGACGTTCGACGCCATGAATGATCATGGTCGACGTACCCGCGCCTTCGATCTGCGCACCCATCGCATTGAGGCAGTTGGCCAGGTCGACGACCTCGGGCTCCTGCGCAGCGTTTTCGATGACGCTGGTACCGGAGGCTAGCACCGCCGCCATCATCACGTTCTCAGTACCGGTGACGGTGACCATGTCCATGACAATGCGGGCGCCTTTGAGGCGCTTGGCGCGGGCCTTGATGTAGCCATTCTCGACTTCGATCTCCGCACCCAGGGCCTGCAGGCCGCGGATGTGCTGGTCGACGGGGCGCGAACCGATCTGGCAGCCGCCCGGAAGCGAGACTTCCGCCTGGCCAAAACGCGCCACCAGCGGACCGAGCACCAGGATCGAGGCGCGCATGGTCTTCACCAGCTCATACGGCGCGAAATAACGGTCGGTAGAGCGCGGATCGACCTGGATCTTCATGCGGTCGTCCAGCACCAGCTGCACGCCCATCTGGCCGAGCAGCTCCATGGTGGTAGTGACATCGTGCAGATGCGGCACGTTGCTGATCGTTACCGGCTCATCGGCCAGCAAACAGGACGCGAGAATCGGCAATACCGCGTTTTTGGCGCCGGAAATACCAACTTCGCCGCGTAGCGGCTCGCCGCCGCTGATCAGAATTTTGGCCATCGAGAATCCTTGAAATACGAGCTTCCGGAGAGCCCTGCAGCGACCGTCAACGGCGCGCGGCGGCTTCTTCCGGCGTGAGAGTCTTTAATGCGAGCGCATGGATCGCGCCCCCCATCAGATCGCCCAGTGTGGCGTAAACCAACCGATGGCGCGCCAACGGCAACTTGCCTGCGAACTGCGCGGCCACCACTTCCGCCTCAAAGTGCACGCCATCGTCCCCTTGCACGTTAGCCCGTGCGCCGGGCAGGCCCGTTTCAATCATTGCCTGGATGCTGGCTGCGTCCATTGTTTTTCCATTGGGGAGATCCTGAACGCCGGCCGCTCGATGTTAAGGGGCGAGCCATTGGCGTCAGGCATCAAGATAGAATGCGAATATGCCATGTTAATGGAAATCTGCTGTCGCAGAAACGACACAGCCCCCGGCGCTCCCCTCCCCGCTGCCTCTGAGGACGCATGAACGCACCCATCGCCAAGCCCAAGTCCACCCGGATGGACGCCGCCGCCATCGTGCGCAGCGCCCGTACGGTGATCGCCACCGAGGCTGCCGCCATTCGTGCGCTGGAGCCGCGGGTCGACCAGACTTTCGTCGATGCCTGCCGGATCATCCTGGGCTGCAAAGGGCGCCTGGTGGTCACCGGCATGGGCAAATCCGGGCATGTGGGCCGCAAGATCGCCGCCACCCTGGCTTCCACCGGCACCCCGGCTTTCTTCGTCCATCCGGGCGAAGCCAGCCATGGCGACTTGGGGATGATCCTGCCGCAGGATGTGGTGCTGGCCCTGTCCTACTCCGGCGAGACCGACGAGATCCTGTTCATTCTGCCGGTGATCAAGCGCCAAGGCATCCCGCTGATTGCCATCACCGGCAACCCGGAGTCCTCCCTGGCCGGTCAGGCCGATGTGCACCTGGACGCCGGCATTTCGGCCGAGGCCTGCCCGCTGGGCCTGGCCCCCACTGCCAGCACCACCGCCGCCTTGGTCATGGGCGACGCCCTGGCGATCGCGCTGCTGGAAGCGCGTGGGTTTACCTCTGAGGACTTCGCGCGTTCTCACCCAGCCGGGAGCCTGGGCCGCCGCCTGCTGCTGCACATCAGCGATGTGATGCATACGGGCAGCGGCATACCGATGGTCTCCCCCGACGCGAGCCTCACCGAAGCCTTGATGGAAATGACCCGCAAACACCTCGGCATGACCGCTGTGATCGACCACGACCGGCACCTGCTCGGCGTCTTCACCGACGGCGACTTGCGCCGTGCGCTGGACGATGACGGCGTCGATCTGCGCAACGCCAGGGTCAGCGACCTGATGACGCGCGGCCCCAAGGTGATCAGCGAGGACAAGCTGGCCATCGAAGCGGCGCAGCTGATGGAGAAATACCAGATTCACGCTCTATTGGTGGTTGATGACGCCCAGCGCGTGGTCGGCGCACTGAACATCCACGACCTGCTGCGCGCACGCGTCGTCTGACGGAACACTCATGAACTACCTCACCAACCTGCCCGCCGAAGTGCTTGCACGCGCCGCCAAGATCCGTCTGGCGGCGTTCGATGTCGATGGCACACTTACCGATGGTCGCCTTTGGTACACCGAAAGCGGACATGAAACCAAGGTGTTTCACGTGCACGACGGCCTGGGCCTGAAGAGGCTGCAAGCCCACGGCGTGCACGTAGCCATCATCAGCGCGCGCATCAGCCACCCGGTTGCATTGCGTGCCGAAGAACTGGATATCGCTCACGTCTACCAGGGCCAGAACGACAAGCGCGAATGCATGCAACAGATTCTCGAAGCCCTGAACCTGCAGCCCGAAGAGGTGGCTTTTGTCGGCGACGATCTGCCGGATATCCCGGTCATGCGCCTATCGGGATTGGCCGTGGCCGTCGCCAATGCGCATCCCTGGGTGGTTGAACAATCTCACTGGCAAACCCGCCTCGGCGGCGGACAAGGCGCCGTGCGCGAAGTGTGCGACCTGATTTTGCACGCAAAGGGCAAGACATCCGCGGAACAGGAGCACTGGCGGTGAGTTTTCGCCAATACCTTCGCGACAACCGCATTACGGTAGCGATTGTTTTTCTCGCTATCGCCGCGCCTGCGAGCTGGATCCTGGACCGCTGGGTCGAGGGCGGTGCTCCGGTCAACGATTTTGTCGGACCACCCATTTCCGATTACGTTCTCTACAACTCCAAGGTGTGGAGTTACGACGTCACGGGCCTGTTGAACTTCACCATGATCTCGCCGCGCATGGATCGCCGCGCGAGCGATGAATCGCTGTACATCAACTCGCCGGTGTTCGACATCAGGGCCAAGAAGCCCGGCGTGCCGGACTGGCAGGGCAACTCGCCCTACGGTTGGGTCAACAAATCAGGCACCTTGATGCGACTGGACGGCGCGGTCTACATGTACCGCCCTGCCTATGCGCAAGGTCCCATGGCAACATTGCACACCTCGGACGTCACCGGCTGGCCGAAAGAAAACCGCTTGGAAACGGCGGCACCAGCGACAATGACGCAAGGTCAAAGCGTAATGAATGGCGTCGGCATGCGTGCCAGCCTCAACGATAATCACTTGGAGTTGCTCCATGACGTGCACGGCATCCTGTATCGGACCCCAAAAAATGCTACGACTCAGCCTGCTGGCCACGGGGCTGCTGCTCCTGCTACTGAATCCGGCAATGGCAAGGCAGGACGACCGCAATCAGCCGATTAATGTCGTGCATGCCGATCATCTGGATGGTTACAACGAGCCAAACTCGGTGACCACGTTGACGGGCAACGTCCTGATCACGCAAGGAACGATGAAGCTGACCGGCCAGCTCGCGAAGATCTACACCGCGAAGGAAGACACATCCGTCGATCACATCATCGTGACCGCAACGCCGCAGAAGCAGCCGCACATCGAACAGATCGATGACAACGGCAACCTCATGACGGGCGATGCGGATCAGCTGTATTACGACAACGTCAACGGCATCGCCATCCTCACCGGCCACGCGCATATATGGCAGGCAACCAAGGGCGAGTCCTTTGGCTCCAAGCTGACCTACAACCAGCAAACCGGTTACATCGTCGGAGAAAGCGGTAACGAAGGTCCGGTACACATGACCTTCCTGCCGAAGCAGAAACCAGTGCCGGCGAAAAACGGCGCGCCAGCGGCAAAGCCTGCTGCCACGACGAAATCGGGCACGGCCAAACCGGCTTCGGCCTCCAGTTCACCCACCACGCCGGCACCTGCCAGCAGCGCGCCGACCAAGGGATAATCGTTACTCATGCTTTCCGCAGAAGGTCTGCAAAAAAGTTTTCGCGCGCGCCAAGTGGTGCGTGACTTCGCGTTCTCCATTCGCCAGGGTGAGGTGGTCGGACTGCTCGGCCCCAACGGCGCCGGTAAAACGACGTGTTTCTACATGATCGTCGGACTGATCGAAGCCGACGGCGGCGCTATCAAGCTCGACAAGCAGGACATCACCGGCTTGCCCATGCATGCGCGCGCCAAGCTCGGCATCGGTTATCTGCCGCAGGAAGCTTCGGTGTTTCGCCGGCTCAGTGTGTCGGACAACATCATGGCCGTGCTCGAATTGCGTGAGCCGGATCAGCGCAAGCGCGAAGCGCAACTGGAAAGCCTGCTGGACGAACTGAAGATCTCGCACATCGCCGGACAGAAAGGCATCAGCCTCTCAGGCGGCGAGCGTCGCCGTGTCGAAATCGCCCGCGCGCTTGCCGCGGAACCGCGCTACATGCTGCTGGACGAACCGTTCGCGGGTGTGGACCCGATCTCGGTCGGTGAAATCCAGCGCATCGTGCGGCACTTGAAGGAACGCGGCATCGGCGTGCTGATCACCGATCACAACGTGCGCGAGACACTGGGCATTTGCGACCGTGCCTACATCATGAATGAAGGCGAGGTGCTTTCGCGTGGCACGCCGGCACATATCCTGGCTGACGAGAAAGTCCGCGAGGTTTATCTAGGTCGGGAATTCCGACTGTAATACTCCATCCAAACCGGCGGCACAAGCTGCAACTTGCGCCGCTTCACATCCGGATGCACGACCGCCCTTTTCGACCCTCGGAGCTATGGTCGGCACTCCGGCGACGGGTTAGGATGACGCCAAGTTAACCTCTTTGGCAGGCATGAAACCCGGACTTCAGTTCCGCCTCAATCAACAGCTGGCTCTCACGCCACAATTGCAGCAGGCCATTCGTCTGTTGCAATTGTCGCAGTTGGAGCTGGCCGCGGAGTTGCGTCAACTCGCCGAGAGCAATCCCTTGCTCGAGTTCGCCGAGGATGCCGACGCGGAACAAGATGAAACCGAAGGTGAGGACGAATTCGAAAACGAATTCGATATCCCGACCTCGACCTCTGCCAGCAGCAGCGATACCTCATCGAGCAACGAAAACGATGAAGCCCCGGAATGGACCGAGGCCGACATCAGCTCCGACCAGCCGATCGATTTCTCCTCCAGCAATGGCAGCGGCAACGGCAGTCAAAGCAACCGCGACGACGAAGGCATGGAGCCGCAAAACGCGGCGGCCGAATCCCTGCAAGAACACTTGATGTGGCAGCTCAACCTCACGCCGATGGACCCGCGCGCGAAAGCCATCGCCACGGTGTTGATCGATGCATTGAATACAGACGGTTATCTGGGCGAAAGCCTGGACGCGATACTCACTGCGCTGCCGCCGCACCTGAAAGCCACGCTCGACGAAGTGGAAATCGTGCGTCGCCAGCTGCAGCATTTCGATCCCGCAGGCGTAGGTAGCATCGATCTGCAGGATTGCCTGCGTGCACAGCTCGAACAGTTCGATCCCAGCACGCCGCAGCGCGACCTGGCGCTGCGCATCGTGCAAACCGAACTCGAACTGCTTGCGCGCAACGACATGGCCAAGCTCGCCCGTCGGCTGCACGCCACCGAGGAAGAAACGGCCGCTGCGGCCCTGCTGATCCGCAGCCTGGACCCGCGCCCCGGCGCCGCGATGGACACCACCCCGGTGGAATACGTCGCGCCCGACGTCTATGCGCGCAAGGACGGTACGCGTTGGCGTGTCGTTCTGAACCCTGACAGCCAGCCGAAACTAAGTCTTAACCACCACTATTGCAGTCTGATCGCGCAGGCGCGCAGTGACGACGCAAGTTGGATGCGCGGCCAGTTGCAGGAAGCACGGTGGCTCATCAAGAGTTTGGAGTCGCGTGCCGAAACACTGTTAAAGGTGGCAGACGCTATCGTGCGTCGGCAAAGCGCTTTCCTGGACTACGGTCCGGAAGCGATGCAGCCCTTGGTGCTGCGTGAAGTGGCTGAGGAGGTGGGTATGCATGAGTCAACGATTTCACGTGTAACTACCCGCAAGTACATACACACGCCACGCGGCACTTACGAGCTGAAGTATTTCTTTTCCAGCGGTGTTTCCACCGAAGATGGCGGCAGTGCATCGGCCACCGCCATCCAAGCCATGTTGCGCAAGCTCGTAGATGGCGAAGATCCGCGCAAGCCCTTGTCCGATCAAGCACTCGCTGAAGAGTTGCACAACAAAGGCATTCAGGTAGCACGTCGAACAGTCGCGAAATACCGGGAAATCCTGCGTATTCCCAGCTCGAGCGAGCGACAGCGTAATAGCTGAACCGGCGCGATGTTATCGCCCGGGAACTTGCGGCTATACGGAACGTTCCCATATCTCAGAGTAAGGTTTTTATTCGATACCCAAGGTTTGCTTCACGGTGCAACGATCGTTTCACGGCGATCCGCGCATCGATCCACGCCGCCGCTGGCGGCCAGCTCTAGAAGGAGGCGCACCATGCAATTCCAACTCAGTGGTCAACAGATCGATGTCACCCAGGCCCTACGCGACCACGTGACGGCAAAGCTCGATCGATTGACCCGCCTCGACGACCGCATCGTTAGCTTGAACGTCGTGCTCTCAGTGGACAAACTCCAGCAATGTGCCGAGGGAACACTGAACGTTGCAGGCAAATCGCTGCACGCCGAAGCGTCCGAGACCGACATGTACGTCTCCATCGACAACCTGTTCGACATGCTGGTGACCCAGCTGCGCCGTCACCGTGAAAAGCTCTGTGACAAGCATCAGCGCGAAGTACGCGAGATCCGCCAATACGGCTAAAGCCCCCGGGCCGCCCCGTTTCGGGGCGGCCCCTCCCCCGTCAGGCCGCGTAACGACGCGCCGCCGGGCCCAAACTGGCACAATGTGTTCCTGCTGCCGCCCTTCAGGCCACCTGCGGCGCAAAGGAACACGCTTGGACCGCCTCACCGCCCGACAACTCTTCGACGATATCCACGAGCGCATGGCGCTGCGCTGGATCGCAGGCATGCGTGGTGAGACGCGCGTGCTGGAGTACGGCTCCACACCTGCCCGCCGGCCATCGCTGGTGGGTTATCTCAATGTCATCTATCCGAACAAGATCCAGATCATCGGTAGCGAGGAACTCAGCTATCTCGACGGCCTGGATTCGCGTCAGCGTTGGGAAGTGATACATAAAGCCGCCTCCACGCAGCCGGCCGCTTTCATCGTCACGAAAGATCAGGCGATCCCCGCCGATCTTCGCGAAGTGGCGGAAGAAACCAATACCCCCCTGTGGATCAGCGCCAAGCGCGGCCACGAGCTGTTGACCTGGATGCAATACCACCTGGCGCGCACCATGGCGCCGCGCCTGACCTTGCACGGCGTGCTGCTGGAAGTGTTTTCGATTGGCGTGCTGATCACCGGCGAGGCCGGTTCCGGCAAGAGCGAGCTTGCGTTGGAGCTGATCAGCCGCGGTCACCGACTGGTCGCCGACGATGCGCCCGAATTCACGCTGATCGCGCCCGACGTGATCGATGGCGCATGCCCCGAATTGTTACAAGACCTGCTGGAAGTGCGTGGCCTGGGCGTGCTCAATGTACGTGAGATGTTCGGCCATACCTCGGTCAAGGCATCCAAATACCTGCGCCTGGTCGTGCACCTCAAACCCGTACGCGATGGCGAATATACCGATGGCCTGACGCGCCTCACTGGCGACGTCGGCCATCGCGAAATCTTCGATGTGCAAGTCCCCATGATCACCCTGCCCGTCGCGCCCGGCCGCAACTTGGCCGTGCTGGTGGAAGCCGCTGTGCGCAGCCATATGCTCAAAAGCAAGGGCATCGATCCTGCACAGAGCTTCATGGACCGCCAGGCTCATCAGATGCGCCGGCTCCCACCGTGGTGATGCCATGAGCCAGAACGACAGCCATCTCTCTGCCGACGACCCCAACGCCATCCATCTGGTGGTGCTGACAGGCATGTCCGGCGGCGGCAAGACCGTCGCCTTGCGCGCGCTGGAAGACCTCGAATTCTATTGCGTCGACAACCTGCCCAGCGCGCTGTTGCCAGAGCTGGTCGATGCGGCAACGCACGGCGACAGCCATCGCCGACGCATTGCTGTTGGCGTGGACGTGCGCAATCGCGACGAAGATTTCCAACACATGCCCAAGGTGCTTTCAGCCCTGGCGGCGACCGTGCAAGTGCATCTGATCTTCATCGACTGCAGCGATGCCGTGCTGATGAAGCGTTTCTCCGAAACGCGTCGCCGACATCCGCTGGCTGCACGCGGTATGTCCCTGGCCGATGCCATCGCCGAGGAGCGCCGCCTGCTGCGCCCGTTGATGGCGATCGCCGAACGCGTGATCGATTCCAGCGAACTGAACGTGCATCAACTGCGTCGCCTGATTGCGACCGGCTACGCGCAGACCACTGCGGGCCTCACGTTGATGTTCCAGTCATTCGCTTTCCGTCGTGGGCTGCCGCTCGACTCGGATTTCGTCTTCGACGCGCGCTGCCTGCCCAATCCGCACTGGGAACCGACGCTACGTCCGCTATCAGGGAAGGACGCCCCAGTGCGCGAATACCTCGAACAACAGCCGCTGGTGAGCGAATACTTCGCTGACACCGCGCGCTGGCTGGATGCGTGGCTGCCCCGCTTCGAAGCGGACGACCGCAGTTACGTCACCATCTCCATCGGTTGCACCGGCGGTCGCCACCGCTCGGTCTACCTGGTCGAAAAACTTGCTGCGCACTATCGCACTAATCGCGAAGGCGTCCTGACTTTCCATCGTGAACTAGAGTGATATTTATGTTGTCACTAATAAGCTCCACCGAAGCCGCCGTGTCATGACCGTAGGCGTGCTACTGATGACCCATGAGTCGGTCGGCCAAGCGCTGGTGAAAGCAGCACGTCACGTGCTGCCGAAACTGCCGCTTCGCGTTGCCACCGTGGAAGTACCGGCACGCGCCGATCCCGATGTCATGCGCACGCTTACCGCCAAGCATGCGCGTGAACTGGATCACGGCGAAGGTGTGTTGGTGTTGGCGGATCTTTATGGCGCCACGCCCTGCAACATCGGGCTGTCGTTGAGTGCGGTCGGTGTAAGGCTACGCTGCGTTTCGGGATTGAACTTGCCGATGCTGCTGCGCGTGCTCAACTACGCCGACAAGCCGCTGGATGAACTTGCGGAAATCGCGGCCAGCGGCGGTCGCGGAGGAATCTTCATAGACCATGCTTGAAAAAGAAATAGTTGTCTCCAACAAATTGGGCTTGCATGCCCGCGCATCGGCCAAGCTTGTGCAACTCGTGCAAGGGTTCAAATCCACCGTCTGGTTGATCAGCAAAGGACGCGAAGTGAATGCTCAAAGCATCATGGGCGTGATGATGTTGGCCGCAGGCATAGGCACGCCGCTTACGGTGCGCGCAGACGGCCCGGACGAAACCACCGCACTGAACGCAGTAGTGGATCTGTTCGAACGAAAATTCGACGAAGGAGCGTAAGGATGAAGCAAGAAACAGGGAGCGACGCACGCAAATCGGTTATCGCAATGGCACCTGTGCCAAGCAACCCCGTGCTCGGTCTCCGTTTCCTTCGTCTCGCTCCCGTCTCGACAGGCATCTGCCGATGAGGCAAATCCTGTCCGGCACGATGGCATCGCGCGGCATGACCTTGGGTCGTGCCCGACTCGTGCAACCTAGTCGCTACCTGGTCGACACCCGTCCGCTTTCCGAGGAAGAAATCCCCTCGGAGCTGGAGCGTTTGCACACCGCACTCGATACCGCGCGACAGGAACTGCGCGAACTGCGCGGCAAACTTCACGGCGCGCTGGCCCGCGAAGTGAACGAGTTCATCGACGCGCACAGTTTGTTGCTCGACGATACGGAACTGCTGCGCGGCCTGGACGAAATGATCACCATCGGCCGCTATCGCGCCGGTGCGTCGCTGAAAAAGCAGCGCGATCGCCTCGCCGGTGTGTTCGGCGCGATGGACGATCCCTATCTGCGCAGTCGCATGGAAGACGTCGACCAGGTCATTGGCCGCGTAATTTCCGCCTTGCAGCGCCAAACCAGCGTGGAAGAACGCAAACTCGCCGCGCGCGTCGGCGAGATTCTAGTCGCCGACATGCTGGCCCCGGCCGACATGGCGCATCTGGCCGGCAACGGTTTGCTTGGCGTCATCACCAGTTCCGGCAGCCCCTATTCGCACAGCGCGATTCTTGCGCGCAGCCTCAGCCTGCCCATGTTGGTGGGTACGCGCGATGCGTTGGCCACCATCCATGACGACGACCTCATCCTGCTCGACACCGAGCATGGCGAAGCCGTGGTGCATCCCACCGCGCAGGATCTCGCACGCTACCGCGCATGGCAGCGTGAAGCGGCGATGGAAGGGCGCCGTCTCGCGAGCCTGGCCAATGCGCCAACGCGCACGCGCGACGGTATCGATGTGCGACTGCTGGCGAACGCGGAGTCATCCAGCGATGTCGCCATGGCCCGCGCGCGCGGCGCCGACGGCATTGGCCTTTATCGCACTGAATTTTTGTTCCTGCGCCACAAGGGGCTGCCGTCCGAAGACGAGCAATTCATCGCCTACCGCGATGTCGTGCTCGGTATGGGCGGCGCACCCGTCACCATTCGCACGCTCGACCTAGGCGCCGATAAGGCGGACGCGGCCGGCCTGGTCATTCGCGGCGAAGAAAATCCTGCACTGGGCGTGCGCGGTGTACGCCTCTCGCTACGTCATCCTGCGGTGTTCACCACGCAGATCCGCGCCATCCTGCGCGCCGCCTGCTACGGCCCGGTACGCGTACTCGTGCCGATGGTGACCCAGCCGGACGAACTCATCGCCGTACGTACGCTGTTCAAGCTGGCACGTGCGGACCTCAAGCGCGAGAACGTCGACCTGCCGGAAAAATTGGCGTTGGGCGCGATGATCGAAGTTCCTGCGGCCGCGATCAATGTGCGTGCACTGCTGGAACACTCCGACTTTCTCGCCATCGGCACCAACGACCTAGCGCAATACGTCCTCGCCGCCGACCGCGGCAACGACGCATTGGAAAACATCTACAACCCACTGCAGCCGGCGTTGTTGCGCTTGCTATCGCATGTCATCGGCGCAGGCCGCCGCGCCGGCAAGCCGGTGAGCCTCTGCGGCGAAATCGGCGGCGACGTCAATTTCACGGCATTGCTCCTGGCGCTGGGCCTGAAAGAATTCAGCATGCATCCCAGTCAGATTCTGCATGTGCGCGATCGTCTCGCTATGCTCAACCACACCAAGTTGCGCCAACACGCGCCGCTCCTGATTCGCTCCCGCACGCACGAAGAAGCCGAACTATTGCTGGCCAATATCACCGGCTGCGAAAACTAGGCAAGCGCCGTTGCCTGCATGCGAACCACCGCGCATGCATTTGCGTAGTCATACCGAACTCAAGAACGCCTCCAACACCGCTCCACGGTATTTTTCCCGGTGCAGCAAAATGGATAGCTTGCGGCGCAAATCCAGAAAGGGTGTTTTGAGTGCGACCAATCGGCCAGTGGCAAGTGCATCGATAACCGCGACTTCCGGCAGACAGGCAATACCCAAGCCTGCCGTGACGGCTTGTTTGATCGCCTCGATCTGATCCAGCTCCATCACGGTTTCACCGGGTGGAAGTTGGGCAAGCGCCCGCTCGCTGGTAGCACGCGTGGCCGAGCCTGGCTCGCGCAGCACCCACCGCGCTCCTGCGAAATGTTCGGGTTTGAGACTGCGCTTTTTCGCTAGCGGATGATCCGGCGGTGCGCAAACCACCAGCGCATCGTCGCGCCAGGGGCGTGCTTCAATCAGTGGATGCGTGACGGGCCCTTCGACGCATCCAACATCCAGACTGTGATCGAGCACGGCAGCGGCAATGTCGCCGGTATTGGCCACGCGAAGACGGATCGCCACCTGCGGGTGTGCCCGCACGAAATCGCCAAGCAACTCGCCGACGCGGTAATTACCGACCGTGTTGCTCGCACCGATGCGCAGCTCGCCTGCCAGCGATACGGTTTTACCCGTCGCCCGGCGCCCGAATTCGGCATGGCGTTCGAGCAGCTCCTGCGCCAGCGGCAGCAGCTCTCGCCCACGCGCGTTGAGGCGCAACCGACCCCGTTCGCGGTCAAAAACGGGGGCATCCAGCTGCCGCTCCATTTCGGCCAGGGCCATGCTGGCGGCCGGCTGGGTGAGATACAGGCGTTCCGAGGCAGCGCGCACACTTCCATGCATGGCGATTTGAACGAACACCTCAAGCTGGCGCAGGCTGACGTTAACCATCAGCCCATCTTATAGACTTGATTAGATATTTCAAATTTTCCTAATCGATGGCGGCACGGACAATACGCCCAACCCCAAGGGCATCTCCCATGAACGCCACATCGATCCCCACGACCACTCCCAACCCACTCCTTCGCGCCTCAGGTTTGCTGCTGGCCATTGGCATCGCCCTAGTGGCGTGGTGGCTTGGACGTATGGTGCCGCTGATCGGTGGCCCGGTATTTGGCATTGTGATCGGCATCGCCGTGCGCAACCTGTTCTCACCGGGCGAAAGCTATAACCCGGGCATCCAGTTTGCCAGCAAGCAAATTCTGCAATGGTCGATCATTGCGCTGGGATTCGGCCTCAGCCTGACGCAGGTCGCCAAGACCGGGCTGGAATCGCTTTCCGTCACGATGATTACGATGACCACCGCATTCGTGACGGCATTCGTGCTTGGCCGTCTATTGAAAGTGCATAACAAACTGCAGGTGTTGATCGGCGTAGGCACGGCCATTTGCGGTGGCTCGGCGATCGCGGCGGTAACGCCGATCATCAAGCCGGACGATCACGATACGGCGTTCGCGATCTCGACCATTTTCCTGTTCAACGTCGTTGCCGTGCTGTTGTTTCCGTTGCTGGGGCACATGCTGCATTTGTCCGATCTTGGTTTTGGACTGTGGGCGGGCACCGCTATCAACGACACGTCTTCAGTCGTTGCGGCTGGCTACAGCTACAGCACCGCTGCCGGGGATTACGCCACGATCGTGAAGCTGACGCGTGCGACGCTGATCATTCCGATCTGCCTGGTTCTGGCGATCATTGTTGCCGTGCGTGAAAAGCGCGCTGCGAAACAAGCAGGCACTAGCAGCGATTTCAGCCTGCGGCGCATCTTCCCGTGGTTCATCCTGTGGTTCCTGGTTGCCTCAGCGATACGCACGGCCGGTTATGTGCCAATCGCGATCCAGCCGGCCATCCATCTGGCTGCGGAGTTCATGATCATCGTCGCGCTTACCGCAATCGGCCTCTCGGCCAACCTGCGCAAGATGGCGGCGACCGGCGCGCGACCGATCTTGCTGGGCCTAGGTGTGTGGGCGGCGGTGTCGATCAGCAGCTTGCTGGTGCAACTGGTGATAGGACAGCTTTGATCGCGCGCATGACTTAGCGCCCCTGCTCCGCCAGCGTCAACGCCACCTTGTCGCGCAAGTAGACGGGTAGAGCGAGTTCAGGCGCCTGCGCGCGCCCCGCCTTAAATTCGCTCACAGCCAGTGTTGCGACGTGACGCGCTTGCGGGTAGCAGGCGCCATTGGCCGAACGAGGTTCCGAGCCCAGCCGCCCGCGTAGCGCATCTGCGTATGTGACCCAACCCGTGCCGACCACACGCCACGCAGCGGCTTGCGGCAGCACCAACGAATCGGCCGTGCATACCCGCTCTTCGTCCAGCGTGAGCAAACCGCCATTGCCATCGCGCTGATAACTCGCCGCATAGATCTCACCCATGCGGGCATCGATCACGGCGAGAATCGCGGCATCGTCATCCTCTGGTGCTTCGAGCGCGAGCGCCGCCAGCGAGGACACGGTCACCACCGGCAAGTCCAAAGCCATCGCCATGCCCTGCGCCAGCGACACCGCCAGACGCACACCGGTAAACGCACCGGGGCCGCGACCCACCGCGATGACATCCAGCGCATATTTGCCGATGCCGGCTTCGGCCAGCAGCTCATCCGCCATGGGCAATACGCGCTCCGCATGGCGGCGCGGTGCGAGTTCGCTGCGCGCAATCACGGTCTCGCCGTGGACCAGGGCGACGGAACAGGCTTCGGTGGCGGTTTCGATGGCTAACAGATTCATCGGGTTATTCTCGCACTGCCAGACCGTCAATACCGCTTGGCTTTCGGGTTGTAGTAACTGGTATCGGCCGAATCGAGCAATTTTCGCATCGCCGGGCCGATGTGTTTGAAGCCGTAGGCGGCGAGCACCTCTTTCTTGCCAGGAATATCGTATTGACCTGTCACGCCGGGTCGAGGCGTGCCGTCCGCGGGAATATTCGCCGGGCGCGGCAATTTTTCCGGCCAGTGTTGCGCGTGCAGCGTCAGTCCCGGACACCAGTGACGATTGTTTGGATGCACCGGTTCACGCTCTTTGATGCCAATTACTGCGCGCTTTCCAAACTCCTTCACGAACGCCTGATAAAAATCGTATTCGAGCGTGTTCTCGATGGTCGGTTCAATGCCGTCGAGCATGGTGAAGAAACGAGGATCGTTGCGCGCAATGAAAAATTGCGTCGACAGCGTTTGTTTGCGCTTGACGCCGAAATCATTGCCCAAGGCGTTCAGCACCTTCGCTGCCCCCAGCTTCACTTTCGCGAATGGATGATGCAGGCGACGCCACTGCGGACGCTGGTCGGTGCTCCAGGTCGACGCTGCCAAATAGGCCTTCGGATGCTGATCGAGCAGATCGATATAGCGCTGGATGATGTCCTGATCGAACACCCAGGTATCGGCTTCCACATGGATCAAGTACTGCGGGTTGTACACCTCGACCGCCGCGCGGCAAGACTGCTGCAGCAGGTTCAAGGCGCCGTAGATAATGCTGCGCGGCTGGCAACGGACCAGCACGTCTTCCATGGAGGGTTCATAGGTGACATCCGAGCAGGCATGGACGATCGGCCACGGCTCGCGATAGTTGAGCTTGATGATCTCCATGTTGATGCGCGCGCAATCCGGGCGCTCGTGATTGGTCATGCAGACCACCACCTTCGGCCGGACGGCCCTCGCGGCGGCGTGAGGCAGCCCAGCCGTGGCGATATCGACCTCGTTCCTTATTTCCATGCCCTGCCCGTCGCCTCAATCAGATTGCCCGAAAGCTAACCTGGGAATATATCGGATTTGCACGATGCCCTCCCGGATCGAGGGCCGTACGCGGCCACGCTTTGGCAGGCCCGCCCCCGCCCCTTACAATGGCTCCTTTACGCCTACCCACGCGCGCCGGACCCCCGGGGCGCCAATGCGAGTCCCCGATGGAAAAGAGTTTCGAGCCCCGCCCGATCGAATCGAAGTGGTATGCCCGCTGGGAAGCGAGCGGCCAATTCAAAGTTGACGCGTCCCAGCCGTCGGGGCATGGCGAGCCTTACTGCATCCTGCTGCCGCCGCCGAACGTCACCGGCACCCTGCACATGGGCCATGCGTTCCAGCAGACCGTGATGGACATGCTGATCCGCTACCAGCGCATGCGCGGCATGAACACGCTGTGGCAGGTGGGCACCGATCACGCCGGCATCGCCACGCAGAAGATCGTCGAAAACCAGCTCGCCGTCGAAAGCAAAAGCCGGCACGACCTGGGCCGCGAACCATTCGTCGATCGCGTATGGCAATGGAAGGAAGAATCCGGCTCCACCATCACCAACCAGATGCGTCGCCTGGGCGTCGCCGCCGACTGGTCGCGCGAGCGCTTCACGATGGACGAAGGCCTCTCGGCCGCCGTGCGCAAGGTGTTCGTCGATTGGTATCGCGCTGGTTTGATCTATCGCGGCAACCGCCTGGTGAACTGGGATCCGGTGCTGGGCACCGCCGTTTCCGATCTCGAAGTGAACAATGTCGAGCGCGACGGGCATATGTGGTCGATCCGCTACCCCGTTACCGGCAGCGATGAAAGCATCGTCGTCGCCACCACGCGTCCGGAAACCATGTTGGGCGACGTCGCTGTCGCCGTACATCCCGACGATGAGCGTTACCAGCACCTGGTCGGCAAGACACTCACGCTACCGCTGAGCGGCCGCCAGATACCGGTGATTGCCGACGACTACGTGGACAAGGAATTCGGCACCGGTTGCGTGAAGATCACGCCCGCGCACGATTTCAACGACTACGCCATCGGCCAGCGTCATAAATTAGCGCCGATCGAGATCTTCACGCTCGACGCGAAGGTCAACGGCAACGCGCCGACGAAATACCAAGGCATGGATCGCTACGACGCACGCAAGGCCGTGCTCTCCGATCTCGATGCGGCCAGCCTGCTGGTCGAAACCAAACCGCACAAACTGCAGGTGCCAGTAAGCCAGCGTTCGGACGCGGTGATCGAGCCGATGCTCACCGACCAATGGTTCGTCGATCTCACCAGCGACACACAAAACGATGGTCGCCCAGGTGGTCGCAAGGCCATCACCGAACCCGCGCTCGATGCCGTGCGTTCGGGCGAAATCAAATTTGTGCCGGAAAACTGGACGACTACTTACACGCAGTGGTTGGACAACATCCAGGACTGGTGCATCAGTCGCCAGCTGTGGTGGGGCCATCGCATTCCGGCGTGGTACGACGAAGCAGGCAACATCTTCGTCGGCGAAAACGAAACCGACGCGCGTTCACATGCGAGCGTCGCGCCAGTCGGTGCGCTGAAGCAGGACGAGGACGTGCTCGACACCTGGTTCAGCTCCGCGCTGTGGCCGTTCTCCACGCTCGGCTGGCCGGCCGATGGCGCGGTGAAAAACGAGCGTGGCGACATCGTCGCCAACTGGGAGACCGAAAAGATCTTCCTGCCTAGCGCCGTGCTCGTCACCGGCTTCGACATCATCTTCTTCTGGGTCGCGCGCATGGTGATGGCGACCAAGTACTTCACCGGCAAGGTGCCGTTCCGCGAGGTCTACATCAACGCCATCGTGCGTGATGCGGAAGGCCAGAAAATGTCCAAATCCAAGGGCAACACACTCGATCCTCTGGATTTGATCGACGGCATAGAACTCGAGCCGCTGGTGCAGAAATCCACCAAATCGCTACTGATTCCGCAGGTGCGCGAAAAGGTGGAAAAGCGCATCCGCAAGGATTACCCCAGCGGCATCCCTGCCATCGGCACCGATGCGCTGCGCTTTACCTTTGCTGCGCTCGCCAGTTACAGCCGCACGATCAACTTCGACATCAAGCGTGCCGAAGGCTACAAAGCGTTCTGCAACAAACTGTGGAACGCCGCGCGCTTTGTGCTGATGAATCTGCCCGAAGGCGAATTGCCTGCAGCGCCAGGTGCACCGGTAACGGAAGCGGAACGCTGGATTCTCACAAGACTGAAGCAAACATTGAACGAAGTGGAGCAGCACTTCACTACTTACCGCTTCGATCTGCTCGCGCAGTCGCTGTACGAGTTCACCTGGAACGAGTTCTGCGATTGGTTCCTTGAGCTATCCAAGCCGGCGTTGAGTGGCGACGATGCCCCAGCCGCTGCATCCACGCGCCACACCTTAGTAGTGGTGCTGGAAACGGTGCTGCGCGCGCTGCATCCGATCGTGCCGTTCATCACGGAAGAGATCTGGCAGTCGGTGGCGCCGAAACTCGGCATCAAGGCCGACGGTATCCTGCAGCGCCCGTGGCCGAATGCACGCGACATTCCTGCCGACGAAGCGGCTACTGCCGAAATCGAGTGGTTCAAGAACGTGCTCAGCGGCATCCGCCGCATTCGTGCGGAAATGAACATCTCCCCAGGCAAAACCATCCCGCTGATGCTTGCCGATGGCGATGCCAGCGATCGCGCGCGCGCAGCCAAGTTTGCCGCACAGATCAGCTTCCTCGCCCGCGTGGATGCACCGCAATGGATCGCTTCCGGTACCGATGAGCCAGCCGCTGCGGCAGCCGTCGTCGGTTCGATGCGTGTGCTGATTCCACTGGCGGGCCTGATCGATCTCAGCGCGGAGAAAACACGCCTCGCCAAGGAAATCACACGCATCGAAAGCGAGATCAAGAAATGCGAGAACAAGCTCGGCAACGCCAACTTCGTTGCCAACGCGCCGGCGGAAGTGGTGGCGCAGGAACGTCAGCGTATTGCCGACTGGAATATCCAGCTCACGGCATTGCGAGAGCAGACGCAGAAGCTAGGTTGAACTGACCGCCACCGGCCGTCATTCCGGCGAATGCCGGAACCTAGCGACTTACGCTGCGACTAAGACACTGGGTCCCGGCATTCGCCGGGACGACGGCTAGTGGTTTGTAGAGCACCGTCTTGCAACTACGACAGCTGAAACTCCAACGCCATCACGATCGCATCCTCGCGTCCGTTGTGTGCGGGGTAATAGCGCGGACGTCGGCCGATTTCATGAAATCCCATTGATGCGTAGAGCTGCTGCGCATTCGGGTTTGACGGACGCACTTCCAGGAACACGCGCTCCGCGCCATTCCAACGCGCGATATCCAGTAAGCGTCGCATGAGGTGTCTTCCGAATCCCTGCCCGCGCTGTTCCGGATCGATGCAGACATTCAACACGTGCGCTTCGCCTGCGCCGACCGAGAGAATGCCGTAGCCGATGATCTGGCCTTCCATGCACAGCACCCAGGAAGGGTGTCCGGCCTTCAGGCAATCGCCGAAAATACCGGTGGTCCAGGGGAAATCGTAAGAGGTGTTTTCCAGAGTGCTGACGCGCGGCAAATCTTCGCGGCGCATCGCGCGCATCTCGAGAGACGGGCGCGCGACGGCGACCATTACACCTGCCTCACCGCCAACGCGCGGCGCATGCTGCGCAACGCATGCCATAGCCGGCGCTTGGATGCTGCCTGCTCTAGTAACTCCGAGGGCGCATCGGCCAGCACGATATGCGCATCGCGCATGATGTCGGCAGGCAGCGCGCGCCCGAGTGCGTGCGCTTGCGCCTGGCCGAATACCAGATAAGCCTGCGCATGCGGCACAGCCATGGTCTCGCTATCGTTCGCTTCGATACGCGCCGCGCGCGCAAGCTGCGGCCCGAATGCGCATAGCGCACGCCCGAGCAGATCCAGCTCACGAACGGCGCATCGCGGCGGCAGCACCACGACTACGCTGGCGCTGGATGGCCACTCGGTCGCTGCCGATGCTGCGACTTGCTCAGCGGGCGCCATCACGGCGGCACGCCGACGCCAAGGCACCACCCCTAGCGCATGCAGCACGCGCTTGCGATGCGCAGCACTGGCGACGAGCGCGTTCATATCACTCCACGGCGCTGACGCTTGCGGTGCGTGGTCAATCCCCACAGCGTCACAATCGGCCCGGACAACAGATAAAGCGAAAACACCACCAACAGCACGCGCGGCGGATCGACAAAAAACGGCACCAGGATCAGCACGCCAACGATGATCCACAGGAACGGCACCTTGTCGCCCATCGGCAGCGACTTGAAGCTGTAATACCGAAAGCGACTCACCATCAGCAAACCAACCAGCACCGCCATGAACGGCGTGAACATGTCGAGCACAGGCCCGGAGACGCCGAAGTTATCCATGCTCCACACGAACGACATGCACACCGCAGCGGCAGCCGGACTGGGCAGCCCCTGGAAGTAACGCTTGTCGATTACCGCCACCTGGGTATTGAAGCGTGCCAACCGCAGCGCCGCGGACACGGCATAGATGAAAGCGGCAGCCCAGCCAACCTTGCCCCATAGCGGCCCATATTCGCGCAAGCTCGACAACGACCAGTTGTACATCACCAGCGACGGCGCCAGCCCAAAGCTCACCAGGTCGGACAACGAGTCGTACTGCACGCCGAACTCGCTCTGCGTATTGGTCAGGCGCGCGACACGGCCATCCATGCCATCCAGCAAGGCGGCCACGAAGACGGCGATGGCAGCATCCGTAAAACGCCCACCGATGCTGACCACGATGGCGTAGAAGCCGGCGAACATGGCGCCAGTCGTGAACAGGTTCGGCAGAAGATAAATACCGGGATGCCGCGGCGCCCGGACTGGCGTACTGTCGCTCATGGATCAATCCGTGACGGGATGCGCGCAGTGTAAACCATCAAGCGCTTGAGTCCTGAGCGAGTCGGTTGTTAACTAGTGCGTCGCCCTTAATCCGCCCTTTGGAGCAAACCCATGCGTCGCCTACCCATCGCCCTCGTGCTGTTGCTGGTTGCGCCGCTTGCGTCGGCCCAGGTTTACAAGTGGACCGACGCCAAAGGCACCGTCCATTACTCCGAAGCGCCCCCTCCGAGCGGCACAAAGTACAGCCAGGTCAGCGTGGCCACCGGCGATGACTCGTCCGCCGCCAGTTCGGATGGTTCGGCGGCCCCCGCGGCGGCGACACCCACGCCCACCAACGACACCGCGCAAACGCAGTCGATGGTCGATAACCCCGACAACCGCGCCAAGCTTTGCGGCTCGCTGAAGGCAAACATCGGCACCCTGCAAGGCACCGGGCCCGTTGTCATGCAAGGGTCGGGCGGACAGCAGCAGTTGCTGAATGCCGATCAACGCAAGCAGCAGTTGGATGCCAGCCAATCCCAGTTCCAGCAGTATTGCTCCGAGCAGCAGTAAGGCACGCTTTGCCTCCCTCTTGCCGATAGCGGAGGGAGGCACGCCAGGCCGGCTATAATCGCGGTTTTCACCCCGGATTCGCCGCACATGCGCCTTAGCCAATTCCACCTGGCCACCGTCAAGGAAGTCCCCGCCGATGCCGAAATCGCCAGCCATCGGCTGATGCTTCGCGCTGGCATGATCCGCAAGCTCGCCGCTGGCCTCTACACCTGGTCGCCGCTGGGCTTGCGCGTAATGCGCAAGGTGGAAGCCGTCGTCCGCGAAGAGATGGATCGCGCCGGCGCCATCGAAATCCTGATGCCCACCATCCAACCCAAGGAATTGTGGGAAGAAAGCGGTCGCTGGGAAAAATTCGGCAACCAGTTGCTGAAGATCAAGGACCGCAAAGAGCAGGAGTTCTGCTACGCGCCCACGGCTGAGGAAGTGGTCACCGATTTCGCGCGCAACGAGCTGAAAAGCTACAAGCAGCTGCCTGTCAACTTCTATCAGATCCAAACAAAATTCCGCGACGAGATCCGCCCGCGTTTCGGCGTGATGCGCGCGCGCGAATTCCTGATGAAGGACGCCTACTCCTTCCATCTCACCCAGGAATCGCTGGCCGAAACCTATGAGGTGATGTACCAGGCGTACTCGCGCATCTTCACGCGTCTGGGGCTGAAATTCCGCGCGGTACAGGCCGACACCGGCGCCATCGGCGGTAACGCCAGCCATGAATTCCAGGTACTGGCCGATTCGGGCGAGGACGCCATCGCCTTCTCCGACGGCTCCGACTACGCAGCGAATATCGAGAAGGCCGAGGCACTGGCGCCATCGGCCAACCGCCCTGCCCCCACCGCCGCCATGCAACGCGTCGATACGCCACGCGTACGCAGCGTCGAGGACGTAATGGCGCACTTCGGCGTCACCGCCGACCGCGTGCTCAAGACCGTATTGGTGCGCGGCAAGGACGGCCTGGTCGCGCTGTGCCTGCGCGGCGATCACGAGATCAATGAGGTCAAGGCCGGTAAGCTGGCCGAGCTGCCTGATGAGTCCGTATTAGCCAGCGAAGAAGAGATCCTCGCCGCCACCGGCACCCGCCCCGGCTTTATCGGCCCCGTCGGCCTGCCCGATTCGATCCCGGTGATCGTCGACCGCAGCGCCGCAGCGCTCGCCGACTTCATCTGCGGCGGAAACGCCAACGACACCCATTACACCGGCGCCAACTGGGAGCGCGATGCGCGCATCAGCCGCATCGAAGATATCCGCAAGGTCGTTGCCGGCGATCCGTCGCCCGACGGCCATGGCACGCTGCATATCGGCCGCGGCATCGAAGTCGGCCACATCTTTCAACTGGGCGCGAAGTACGCCGAGGCGCTCAATGCCACCGTGCTGGATGACCAGGGCAAAAAGCAGGTGATGCTGATGGGTTGCTACGGCATCGGCGTCAGCCGCATCGTCGCCGCCGCCATCGAGCAGCGCCATGACGAGGCCGGCATCATTTGGCCCGAGCCGATGGCGCCGTGGCGCGTCGCGGTGTGCGTGATCAATCCCAAGAATTCGCCCGAAGTGAATGCCGCCGCCGAGTCGCTGTACAAGGAACTGGTCGCCCGTGGCATCGAAACCGTGTGGGACGACCGCGGGCTGCGCCCCGGCGCCATGTTCGCGGACATGGAATTGATCGGCATTCCGCACCGCGTTGTCGTCAGCGAACGCGGTCTGGCCGCCGGCACGCTGGAATACCGTGCGCGCGATGCCGCCGACAGCAGCGCCATAACGCGCGACGAGTTGTTCGAGCTGTTGGGCTAAAGCCGGTTTCAGCTGAATAAGAGAGGCCGCGTAAAGCGGCCTTTTTTATGCCTGGAAATATATCGAGCGACTCTTTTATTTACTTCGTCATTAACTACTTTGCAATATGCAAATCGGATAATTCGCACGCAACATTATCGATTATCTTGTGGTTATCGCTTTGCAATTTCGCAATATATGAGAGACAATCAAATATGCCTCCGGGCATTTATCCCATAATTCATTCCCCCGGAAAGCCCCACTTCATCCCTGATTACCGGAGTCACATCCATGGCCATTGATATCAAGAATCTAAACCACACGCAGCTCAATGACCTGATCAGTAAAGCCCAATCGCGCCAGAACGAATTGAAGAAAGAAAAAGTCGGCAAACTGCGCGAGAAAGTGCATGCCTTGCTCAAGGCCGAAGGCTATACCTTCGAAGACGTTTTTGGCGGCGCGCGTGCCGGCAAGCGCCGCAGCACTGGCTCGGTAGCCCCGAAATACCGCAACCCCGCCGACCCGGAGCAAACCTGGTCCGGTCGCGGCAAGCGCCCGCGCTGGTTCAACGATGCGCTGAAGGCCGGCAAGAAGGAAAAGGATCTGGCCATCTGATTCGTCGGTTAGCCGATTCGCACAACAAAACGCCGGCTTATGCCGGCGTTTTGGCCTTTGTATTGGGTAAACCTAAAGCGAGCGGCGCGGCGCAATCAGCAATTCGCCGAACATCAGTCCACCCACCAGCGATATAAGCAAGGTAACCAGCAATATGCCGGTATCGAAGCCCAGCGACGCATTACGCTCAAGCAGGTAGGAAACGCTGCGAAATCCAACACTGCCCGGCACCAGCAACAAAATCCCCGGCTCTCGCACCACTGCGCCCGGACGCCCGACATAACGGGCATAAAGATTGGCCAATGCACTCAGCAGCAATCCACCCAGAAACACGCCGAATGGCGCGCCCGGCAAATTAACCGAAATCTCGCCACCCAAACGTGTTGCGAGATAACCCACGATCACCGCCACAATCACCACCGGCCAATCCCGCTTAGCCGCCCGAAACAACATGGCAAAGGCAATCGCTGCGACCAATAGCGCTGGATAATCGACCCATCCGGGCAAAGCCGGCAATTCGAAATCGCGCGGTTCGATATTCAATACGGCGCAAACTTGTGTCGCCGCCGCAACGCCAAAAGCAAGTTTGAGCAGGGTCGACATCGCCCCACCCATGCGCGCCATGCCGGACACCAAATGCTGGCTCGAAATCTCACGTACCGCCGTGGTCAATGACATGCCCGGCACCAGCACGATCAATCCGGCCAACACCACCGACTTGATCGCCAGCGGCACCACAAAGGCGCTGAACACGATTGCGACCAAGGTGGCGACCATCGCGCAGATGGCATCGCTCGCCACCGCCAACCGAGGGCGCGTCGCCGACAGGATGCTGATCCCGCCAATGATCAGGCCGACCGCAGCAGCTACCAACAAGTCCACCCAGGAGCTATGCAGGAACAGCGCGTCGATGGCGCCGGCCGATAGACCGTAGCTGAGTATCACGCCCAACTTCTGCAGCCGCGTATCAGGCAACTCCAGCGCGCGCAGCAGACGAAACCCTTCGCGCAACTCCAGGTCGCCGGCAATCACCCGGTCGGCAATTTCATCGGCGCGACAGAGCTTGTCAAGGTTCACATCGCCAGGCGGCAGTCGCACCACTTGCGTGGCGTGCGCCAGACGCCCCTCCTCGCCATGCGCCAGATCGGCGAAAGAGATGATGATTGCCGTTGGGCTGGACCACACATCGGCGCTCAGCCCGATGCGCTGTGCCGCGCCGGCGATGGCCATCTCAAGCCGAGGCGACGATGCGCCGTACTTGTGCAGGCGGCGCGCCAGCTCCATCAGGAAAGCAATGCGGGTATTGAGCGCCGTTGTGGCGAACTGAACACTCATGCCTGAGCCACCCTCGTTAGGGCGACGGCTACAAGTGGCAGTAAAGGACGGCAGACGATGGGTGCGGGCATGCCGACATTCTTACCCGGAAGCGCGCAACTTTGTATGCGGGCCTTCATGATTAAAGGACAGTTCGCTCTTCCAGAAGGTCGAGATGCCTTAAACCGGCTTCACCTTGAGCGTGGTGCCTTCCACCGCGATGACTTCGACCGTGCTGCCAACCGGCAGATCCGGCCCGCTCACCAGCCACTGACCATCGCCCACGCATGCCTTGCCGCGACCGTTGACGATGGCTTCGATCAACTCATACCGCCTGCCGATCAATTGCTCGCCGCGTCGATTCAAGCGCTCGTCGCCCGGCTCGTCGCGCTGCAGCTTCGGGCGCAGGCCGTACCCATAGACGGCGCATGACACAAACGCCAGCAACGCAAACGCGATCGCCTGGGTCAGCAAAGACAGCCCCGGCATCACCAGCACCAGCAAACCTGTCGCGGCAGCACCGATGCCGATCCACAGCATGAAATAGCCGGGCATGATCACCTCGATGGCAATCAGCACCAGCGCAACGATCCACCATAGGTAATGCGCAGCGACGCTAGCGAACATGGATGGCTCCGTAAACGTGTCAGAGACAAGGCATGCGTGACGAGCGACTGGACAACTCGTCACGCCGCCTTGTTCGCGATCAACTTACCGATGGTGGCGTGCGGCGCACGGCGAGCTTGTCTTGCTGCTGCGACAACGACTCCTTCGCCAGCTCCGCAATGCCCGCCAACGAACCGAGAATGCCCGTCGCCTCCATCGGCAGCAGCA
>CAJCJD010000237.1 GCA_903970555.1 Vulcanimicrobiota bacterium | reverse complement strand
AACAGCGCCGGATGCCAGACATACTGGTAGAGCCCGAAGTGGCCCACGATCCAATCAAACATTACAAGCAATGCGACGCAGATCAGGAACCACACCAGCAAGCCGGGCAACAATGCACCGCCGATGGAAATTTCACGTGGCATGTAGCGCTCCTGGTTCGTGAGATGTAGATGGCATGTATTCGGCAAGAGCGGATAGTTCGTCTAACAACGTCATACGCAACAAATTCAGCTGATTCAGCAAGGGGCCGACGTCAGCGTGTTTGCAGGCTTCGTTGATCGCCGCGTCGAGGGCCTCACGCGTTCGCAGATAGGCAGCTTGGCTCGGCGACTCATAGAGTCTGGCGAAGGCATCCATGGCAGGCGCAATGGCACGCTTGACCTCTTCGGGCCACTGCCCGACCGCCATGTCGCTGCGCAGTTGAATCAGCGCACGCCCAGTTTCATTGATCGCCAATGCCCAAGCGACCAGCTCACGCGAATCTTTGGTACCCGGTTCGGTCTGCGCCACGATTTGCGCAAATAGATCGTGGTTTACGCTCTCGAAGCGATTAGCCAGGCCCGGTAAGGGAGCTTGGGCAGCAACACTTACCTGATTGCGTAGGTGCTCGAACTGGCGTCGACGAAACCAGGGCTTGCCAAGTGTTGGCGGAAGCAGAAGGAACGCAACAGCCGCCGCGCTGAGGCCAGCAAACTGCGCGACCATGTCGTTCACGAAATGAACCGGGTCAAAAACCATCTGATTCTTCAAGGCAAGAATGTAGGTGAAACCCAAGCCATAACCGACGCCGACAACCGTCAACGCGGGCCACATCATCATCACTATGCCGATCATTGCGAATGGTGCGGTGGCGGCAACCAACAACAAAAAGCCATCCATTTGAGGGAGCACGGAGAACTCGCAGATGAAGCCAGCCGTCATGCCCAGGGCCCAGCCGATAAACGTCACATTGACAGCCTTATTCGGATCAGGCGCCGAGGCGGACAAGCCGGCAAAGATGGTGGCCAGAAGCATGGCCGATGCACCGTACGGCCATGCCGAAATAATCCAGAAGATCGCCAACGCGGACATGGTCAGGGTCGTGCGCACCATGGCAAGACCTGCCTCGTAGTAATTCCTGCCATGAGTGAAGCGCACCTTCTCGGCCGAACTAGCAATACGGCCCGGCGCCTGAAGCAATGCTGCGGTATCGACGTAGGTGTAAAGCTCTTCGGTAAAACGGTGCAATAAGCTTGCACCGGTATCGAAATCGCGCGCATCCCTGCCCGAAACCAGACTGTCGCGCATCACGGGGGCTTGCGCATCCATGGTCTTACGCGCCGCCTCCAGCCGAGGTAACAGGGAACGCGCATTCGTGCCCGCACTGATGGGGGCATCCAACGCAACACCGAGGGGTGCGTACAGTTTAATAAGCGCATTGGCGGGGACGTCGCGGCCGTTTCGCTGCAAACGATCGATCAAATGGTGAAGCGACTGCAGACTAGTCGATGCCGCCATAAAACACTGGTTGAGCAGCAGCAGATGGCCGCTGCGCGCACGCGCCTCGGGGTCTTCGAAAATCACCGAACTGCGCAAATCCTCCAACGCTATCGCATCGCGCACGAAGCGCAAGTGTGCATGTTCGATATCGCCGCGCGCGATCTTGCCACCGGTGGCTCTCTGTACAAATTGCATGAAGTGGGAGAATTGCTCGCGCGATTGCTTGCGCAGCACATCCCGCATATGACTCGGCAGCACCGTGTCGCTGATTGCGCCTGACACCAGCAAGCCCAGCAAAACCTCGCTAATGCGCGCCACCGCCGAATCAAACACATCCGGCGGATGATCGATCACTGGAATGGCGATGATCGCCGCCGTGTAACCAGCCAGCACGAAGGAGTACGCCTTGAAATTGCGATACAACGCAGCACCGCCCGAGCAAAAGCCGATCCACAGCGACAGCGCGCCAAGAAACAGCACACGCTCTTGCGGAAACAACCCTACGATCAGAAACGCCGCGACCGCGCCAGCCAAGGTGCCAATGGCGCGATAAAAGCTCTTGGCCAGCACCAGGCCAGTTTGGCGGTTGGCCACAATGATGGTGGTAATCATCGCGGTCGATGGCTGCGACAGTTCCAGACGCATGGCCAACCAGCCAGTGATATAGAACGCCAGCAGCGTCTTGACCACAAATAGCCAGGTCGTAGATTCCTCGCGCAGACCAGCCAACACCATTTCGCGTGTCGTGGGCTTGACTGCTTGAATGTCGTTTACGGACATGACGATGACAACCTTAGTCTGCCAATCCGCTCAGGAATTTCTTCAATAGCTTTTCAAGCTGCACCTGCTCAGACACCGTCAGGTGACGCCCCTGTCTTACCAGCAAACCGCAGATATCCGGTAGAAAACTTTCGATTGACGCCAAACCTTCAGGCGTCAGGCTCAGCTCTACCTTGCGTCGATCATCCGCGCTAGCCGCGCGTGAAATCAGCCCCTTTTCACTCAACTCATTGGTAAGCCGAGTGATATTGGCCGACTTTTCTCCCGCCGCATCCGCCAACTCCGACGGCGACATCGTACCGCTCGCCGTGCCGTACAACATCATCAGGAGGTTGTATTCCGGATGATTGAGGCCGTATGGCTTGAGCAAGGCGTTGGCTTCGTCGTGCAATACCTTATGAATATGCTTTACGAGCCGTACCAATGTTGCCGGGCGACGCGGAAAGTCGGGATAGCGCCGACAGGTCACTGCCAACCGCTGCTCGGTGGAGGCAAAATCGCTCATAGGGCACCTCCGTGTAATTTATTTATATATATTACATATATGTAATATTAATTTGCAACTAGCTGCGCCGCGCCAGGTTCAGCGCGGTGCCCACTATGAAGCGTTGTCTTTACGCGCCTCGCGCAGCCAGTTGCTCGCGCGCCTGCGCCGCCAACTCGAATGAACGTTTACGAGCCTCGTGATCGAACACGTTGGCCGTCAGCATCAGCTCATCCGGGCGATGCCGCTCGATGAACGCTGCCAACCCTTCGCGCACCGTGTCGGCATCACCCACGACCGCGCAGGCCAAGGCTCGCTCCACGCCGTACTTCTCAGTCGCAGTCCAGTAGGTCTCGATATCGTCGATCGGCGGCGGAATCAGGCCCGGGCGTCCACGACGCAGATTGATGAAACTCTGCTGTTGCGTGGTAAACAGACGCTTCGCTTCAGCATTGCTTTCGGCGGCCACCACATTCACGCCAAGCATTGCGTAGGGCTGGCTCAGCCGTGCGGATGGTTTGAAGTCGCGGCGGTAAAGCATCAACGCTTCGTCCATCGCATCCGGGGCGAAATGCGATGCAAAAGCGAACGGCAAGCCGAGAGCCGCCGAAAGCTGTGCACTGAAGAGACTCGATCCAAGCAGCCAAACCGGGACATCCACATCGGCTCCGGGAACCGCGCGCACGGCCTGCCCCGGTGCGGCCGGCTCGAAGAACGCGAGGAGTTCGCGCACATCGTTCGGGAATGTTTCTGCGCCCTCGTAGTAGCGACGCAAGGCGCGCGCGGTCGCTTGGTCAGTGCCCGGCGCACGTCCCAGGCCCAGATCGATGCGACCAGGGTAAAGCGACGCCAGCGTGCCGAATTGCTCGGCCACTTGGAGCGGCGCGTGATTGGGCAACATGATGCCGCCCGCCCCGACCCTGATTCGCGACGTGCCACCGGCTACATGACCAATCAGCACGGCCGTGGCGGCGCTGGCGATGCCTGGCATGTTGTGGTGCTCGGCAAGCCAGTAGCGTTTGTAGCCGAGGCTTTCGGCCCATCGGGCTAGGTCCAGTGAGTTGGCGAAGGCTTGGGTGGGGGTGTTGCCTTCTGTTACGGGGGCGAGGTCGAGTACTGAGAAGGGGATCATGGGGTGGGTGTTCTTGGTGGCGAAGGTTTTATCTGGGGGGCTGAAGGCTCGAATTCCAGATGTGAGGGTTGGGCCCGAGGTTGCTCGCCTACGCGGCAGGCGTTTCGACCTCCTGCCGGAGGCCGAGTCACTTTCTCTTGCGTCCCCACGTCCGCGTCTGGAACGCGGACGAACAGCGAAGCTGGCCCGAAGGACGGAGGGCAGGATGCCCGAAGTCAGAGAAAGTAAGCAAAGAGAGGGGCACCCCACTGCGGCGCCCTTCGGGTTCGTGAGCACTTGCCGGGCTTTTCGACGGGGCTTCCTGCCCTGGCGAAAAGGCATTGGCATCCATGCCAATGCCTCCTAAGGGGCCTGATCGTCCAGTCCTCACCGCCGGACATAGGACCCATGCGCGCGAGCGCGCACTCTTCGAAAAGCCAAGAGCCAAGAACTAAAAGCCAAGAACTAAAAGCAAAACCAGAGCGAGCGAATCAAACCCGCCATGCGCCACACGCCTTACCGGCGCGCAGCGCCGGCACCGAGTGCTCGCACGGATGCGCGCCGCTCTACCCGGGGCCCCTAGGGCGCGGCGGAGGGATGGAGGAAAGCTCGAAGAGTGGCCGGCAGGACGCCGGCCAGTTTTTCGTCAGCACAGGAAGTGCTGTCGAAAAACCCCGTAATCCCTCCGCGTACTTTGCGGGCAGGACGCCCGCAAAGCGCGCCCTCGGGGTGCCCTTTCTTTGGGTCACTTTTCTTTGGGCACGCAAAGAAAAGTGACTCGGCCCGAAGGGGCCGAAACCCTACCTCAAGCAGGCAATCCGCCAATAGCCCCGCGAAGAAATCAAAACATCTGCTGCACCGGATAAGCACCAGTAAAATCGTTATCCCACAAGAAATTGGTAAACGACACCGTCACCGAAACATCCAACCCTTCCACAAAATGCCAACACCCCACCGGCAAGAACAACACCTCTCCCGGATTCAACACACAAGAAACCACCTGCACATCGGCCATGCGCGGATAACGCGCCAGATCGATCCGCCGCCCATCCACATGGGTAAAGCAATGCTCATGGTTATACACATGGCCAACCTCGCAAGCAGGCATCAGCAGTACACGCTTGCGGCCCATAACCTGCGCCATGAAGTTATTCGTCAGATCGTGGTGGAAAGGTGTAATGGTCCCAGACGGCCCAAACCACAGGAACCCCTGCGTAGAAGCTTGGCTGCTTAAATATTCGGGAATCTGCACGATGTCCTGCCATAGCTCGGCAAGCGCGGTACGATTGATGCCTTCGTTGTAGGCCGTCATGTAGAAATCATTGCTGCTGCCCGCATGACGCACGAGTTCGACATACTCGCCGAACAACATCGTCTTGCGATGCGCCGTCTTGCGCAGTTCGTATTGCGCATCCGATTGACGGCCGAACTGTATTTCCACCTCACGCTCGCCACAGCGATCCTTGAAGTAATCCAAGTTCCATTTCGTCATTGCCGGCCAGTCTTCCATCATGCCGGTGATGATGACGGGACGCCCTGCTGTGTAATACGCGTCAAGAAATTCCTCGCGCGACAACTTGTGTCGCCGCGGCACCTCGGCGTCGCGCAGTCGATTCATTCGACGCTGGTTGTCGAGCACCCAATCGTGTTTGGCCAGACGGTTCTTCAGCCGTTGCGCTCCCGCCAAATAGGGGCTGGCCATCGCCTGTTGCAGCTCTTGCACCGCCTCTTCATGAGGAATGCCGGCATTGAGCATTTGCTCGTAGATGGACTGCGGAGGCCCATCCAGCAAAAGGTTTTCGGCAATCCAGCGGCGCCACTCGTTATCGACATGAACGACCGGCCGTAACTCGACGTGAGCCATGACACCCCTCGCAACATTGCCATGTGGATAGGGGCGAGGTTATCGCATACCTGGAAATGCGGATGTCTACGCTGTCGCTGGATTTGCACCCAATCTGCGCCGCGATGCAGGCCTCGCATCATGGAAATAAAATACTTTAGATAAATACTATAAATAATTGTTTATTAATGATAAGCAATGAAATATAAGGCATCAAAGCGGACTTGACGTTCATTCAACCTCCGGTATGCAAGAGTCACAACCCCGAGGTTATCGGCAGCCAGGAGAAGATCGCATGGGAAGGTTATGGTGAAGGCTTCCAACGAAATCACTCTGCATCTGCACGTTCAACGAACCGCTTTCGCCTATTTTGAATTCGAAACGAATCTCGACACCGGCCTCGTCCTGGATAAAAACGCCCCTGACTGGCCAGCGAGCATTGCCGCAACGGGCCTGGCGCTGTCCTGCTACCCGATAGCTATCGAACGCGGCTTGATGGATCGTCGTACCGCATTGGCACGAACGCTGACCACGCTGCGATTCTTTGCGGCAAGCCCGCAAGGCGAGCAGCCAGATGCTACGGGTTACCGAGGCTTTTATTACCATTTCCTGGATAGCCAGACTGGAAAGCGCGCATGGAACTGCGAGTTGTCCAGCGTGGATACGGCCTTCTTGATTAGCGGCGTGCTAGCGGCGGCGGCCTATTTCCAAGGCGACGATGCCCAAGAACGCGAGATACGCGAACTGGCCGACACGCTTTACCGCCGCGTGGAATGGGACTGGCTGCTGGACGAAACCAAGCGCATCCGACACGGGTGGCGGCCGGAAACCGGATTCATTCCCTACCATTGGGAAGGCTATGACGAGTCGTTGTTGATGCATGTGCTGGCGCTCGGCTCTCCCACCCATCCGGTGCCGGCGACAACTTACGACGCATGGTCATCCACCTTCGCCTGGAAAAACTGCTACGACATCGACTACTTGTATTCCGCCCCGCTGTTTACCCATCACCTTTCGCATGTATGGCTGGATCTGCGCGGCATCCAAGACAGCTTCATGCAGAAGCACGGTATCGATTATTTTGAAAACAGCCGACGCGCCACGGAAATTCAGCGCCGTTACGCCATCGAAAATCCCCTAGGTTTCAAGGGATACGGCGAGCACGGCTGGGGCATTACCGCGAGCGACGGCCCCGGGCCTGCAACGCGCGTGATCGACGGGGTCGAGCGCCAGTTCTTCGACTACGTCGGCCGCGGCGCACCCTACGGCGTGGACGACGGCACCTTGGCACCGTGGTCCGTGGCGACGTCCCTGCCCTTTGCACCCGATATCGTAGGGCCGGCACTTTATTACTTCGTGCACAAGCTAAACCTTCACGATGTTCATCGCTACGGCTTTCGCTCCACATTCAACCCCACGTTTGGCGAACCGGGCAGCCCATGCGGATGGAAATCGAAGTGGCACGTCGGTCTGAATATCGGACCGATCGTCACCATGATCGAGAACCATCACACCGGGATGCTTTGGCAACTGATGCGCGGCGTACCGTGCATTGTGGATGGATTGCGCAAAGCGGGTTTTCGCGGCGGCTGGCTTTCCGCAAACGCGTAACCTGCTCGATTCAGCTCGCCAGCGCCTTGTCCACGATCTGCTGCGCTTCTTGCAGGATCGCTTTCAGGTGCTCGTCGCTTTTGAAGCTTTCGCCATAGATCTTGTAGATCTCTTCGGTACCCGAAGGGCGTGCGGCAAACCAACCACTGGCCGCAATCACCTTGATACCGCCGATCGCCGCGTTGTTGCCGGGCGCATGGTCGAGCACGTGCTCAATCTTTTCGCCGGCCAGTTCCTTGCTTTGCAGCTGCTGCGGAGAAAGCTTGGAAAGCTTGGCCTTCTGCTGCGCGTTAGCAGCCGCCTCGACGCGATCGGAATACGGCTGGCCAAGTGCTTCGGTCAGTTCGACATAGAGCTTGCCAGGATCCTTGCCTTCGCGTGCTGTCATCTCTGCCGATAGCAGCGCCGGTACGATGCCGTCCTTATCGGTGGTCCAGACACGTCCGTCGTGGCGCAGCAAGGAAGCGCCCGCGCTTTCTTCGCAACCAAAGCCGAGCGAGCCGTCATACAAACCGTCGGCGAACCATTTGAAGCCCACCGGTACTTCGTAAAGCGTGCGGCCAAGACGCTGGGTCACGCGATCGATCAGCGACGTGCTGACGACCGTCTTGCCGACATTGGCTTTGTCCCTCCATTGCGGGCGATTGCGAAAAAGGTAGTCGACCAGCACGGAGAGATAGTTGTTCGGCTGCATCAAGCCCATGCTGCGCGTGACCACACCGTGGCGGTCATGATCGGTGTCGCAGGCGAACGCTACGTCGTAGTGGTCCTTGAGCCCGATCAGGCGTTGCATGGCATAGGGCGATGAAGGATCCATGCGGATCTTTCCGTCCCAGTCTACAGTCATGAAGCGGAACGTAGGATCGACGGTTTCGCTAACGACGGTAAGATCGATGCCGTAGCGCTGTGCAATTGGCTTCCAATAATGCACGCCGGCGCCGCCGAGCGGGTCGACCGCCATGTGCACGCCGGCGTTTCGGATCACATCGAAGTCGATGATATTTTTCAGGTCTTCGACGTAGTGAGTGAGATAATCGTGCTCTTTCACCCGACTCGAGCGTCTGGCTTGCGCAAAATCCATCCGCTTCACGCCGTTCAATTGGCTCGATAGCAGATCGTTGGCGCGCTGCTGGATCCAACCGGTGATATCGGTATCGGCAGGGCCACCATTGGGCGGGTTGTATTTGAAGCCGCCGTTGTCGGGCGGATTGTGCGAAGGCGTGACGACGATACCGTCGGACAGCCCATCCTTGCGGCCGCGGTTGTAGACGAGGATGGCGTGCGATACCGCAGGCGTGGGCGTGAATTCGTCGCCCGCGGACACCATCACCGGCACATCATTGGCGACCAATACCTCCAGCGCACTCTCGAAAGCCGGACGGGAAAGCGCGTGCGTGTCGATGCCGATGAACAACGGGCCATCGATACCTTTCTGTCGACGGTAATCGCAGATGGCCTGGGTGATAGCCAGCACATGCCACTCGTTGAAGCTACGATCGAACGATGTCCCACGGTGGCCTGAAGTGCCGAAAGCGACACGTTGAGACGCTTCCGCAGGGTCCGGGCGCAGCGCAGTGTAGGCCTCGAGCAACTTCGGCACGTCCACCAGCATGTTTGGCGTCGCGACCTTTCCGGCTTGCTTGTCAACTTTGGCGTTCACTTCGTGCTGCCCTCAACGATGGATATATCTAAGCATTATCGACGACGAGACATCAGTTGCCTGTGAGCGAATCGCTACAGGTGGCGCATCGTTCAGGCTGCCGGGGTCGTCAATCTACCGACTATCTCGGCAGCGACCTCAGGCAGATCACCGATCCTGGCGATGCTGTAGTCCGGCGCTGGCTGTGTGGCGCTTAGATCGGCCTTTTCGGCGTAGTGGCCCTGACGCACGAAGACCGTGCTGAGCCGATCGCCCAACGTACGCTTCATGGCTGCAAGCAGATTAGGTTTATCGTCAACCATGACGTAGTGCGACGCGGGAAGGCGTGCCTGCATCGCATCGAGCGAAAGCTCCTTGTGCACGAAAATCAGCACATGGCCTTCGACCGCGCCGTACAAACCGGCCGATTCGATCTTGTGCGGCTGATACACGATGTCGCCATCGGAAAGAATGGCGGCACGCCCGAGCGCATTCAGTTGCTTGATGGTCTGCAATACATTCGGGAAAAGCAGATTTTCAAACGGATAGTTGAGCAGCCACGCGGACATGACAAGCAGCCCCGGACGCGCGTCATTCGCAAGACGAAAGTGCTGCAAGGCACCGAGGTAGTCGGCGTAGCCGACGGTATCGCGAAGCTGCTCATACAGGGACCAGTAGCGATCGCACTCGGCGTGGCCGAATTCGTAGGTGAGGCGCGCGCGCAAATCAGCGGCGAAACGATCGTTGTCCAGCAGCGTGTTATCGACGTCCAATAGGAATACGGTGGAAGGTGTTGTCATGCCTTGGTTCACAGATAAATATCCACATTGTGTTCGCCGCCGTCGTCAACCAGCGGTAACCGATCACCCTCGATCGGCTGGCCGTTAAGCAGAATGCGGCGCGGCCCCGCACTCCCTTCCGAAGCATGCACCACGATCTGGTAATCCGTCTCGCGATGCCGGTAGCCCAGGGTGTACTCCTTCCAGTCTGGGGGAAGTACGGGTTCGATGTACAGGCTCTCGCCCTCCACGCGCAGGCCGAGCAGCGATTCCATGATCAAGCGGTACATCCAACCCGCTGAGCCGGTGTACCAGGTCCAGCCGCCCCGCCCCTGATGCGGCGCACCGTAATACACGTCAGCAGCCATCACATACGGTTCCACTTTATAAATATCGATGCGTGCATCGCCGCTGCCGTGATGGATCGGACTGATCATCCGTTGCAACTCCCACGCGCGACGTGCATCACCCATCTCCGCGAAGGCCATGGTCGCCCACACGGCGGCATGCGTGTACTGGCCACCGTTTTCGCGTACGCCGGGCACATAGCCTTTGATGTAGCCAGGATCCAGCGTGCCGCGGTCGAACGGCGGATCGAGCAACTGGATAAGCCCGGCCTCGCGCTTTACGAGATGTTTGTCCAGCGACTCCATGGCCTGATGGCGTCGATCCTGCGGCGCCGCGCCGGACAGCACCGACCAGCTCTGTGCGATCGAGTCGATGGTGCACTCTTGGTTCTGCTTGGAACCCAGTGGCGTGCCGTCGTCAAAATATGCGCGCCGATACCACTCGCCGTCCCAACCATGTTCTTCGAGGTTGGCCGCCAACTTCTTCGCTTCGTCCTCGCAACGTTTAGCGAAGGCTTCGTCGTTGTGGCGACGCGCGGTGCCGACAAACTCCGTCAACACCTGGTAGAGGAAAAAGCCGAGCCAGATGCTTTCGCCGGTTCCTTTTTCGCCCACGCGGTTCATACCGTCGTTCCAGTCACCGGTACCCATCAAGGGCAGACCGTGCGGGCCGCGCGGCATGCTGTGCTCGATCGCGCGTACGCAATGTTCGTAGAGGGTGGCGGTTTGTTGAGAGCGTATCGGCAAGTCGTAATACGATTCTTCGTCCGGTTTCACCGGGCGGCCTTCGACGAAACCTACACGCTCGTCCATCACGCCGGTATCGGCGGTGAGGTGCACATAACGGCTGGTCGCCAGGGGCAGCCACAGATAGTCGTCGGAACAATGCGTGCGCACGCCACGATCCGATGGCGGATGCCACCAATGCAGAGCATCGCCTTCCACGAACTGATGCGCCGCGCTCAGCAACAGATGTTGCCGCGCGCTGTAGGGGCTGGCGTGGACCATTGCCATCGAATCCTGCAATTGGTCGCGGAAACCAAAGGCGCCGCCAGACTGGTAGTACCCGCTGCGCCCCCAGAAGCGTGCTGCGATGATCTGATACATCAGCCAGCCATTAGCCAATGCATTCACCGCCACTTCGGGTGTGTTGACCTGCACCTTGCCAAGGGTCCAGTGCCAATGCATACGCACTTCGTCCAGCGAGGTGGCGGCCGTCACCGAGCCGCGATGGCGCTGCACAAGTTCAGTCGCGCTCTTGGCATCCTGCGCGGAGCCGAGACGGAAGATCACCTCGCGCGTTTCATCCTTCGCCAATTCGAAGGGCACCTGGATGGCCGCGCAGGGATCCAGCCCCGGGCCCAAGCGACCGGACAATCCACTACGCTTCATCGCGGCCGGCGTGCGGGGATTGCCGTTACGACCGAGAAACTCGGTGCGATCGCCGGTTACGCTGCGCGTCGTGGCATCGGTGTCATAGAAAGTCACCCTGCCCTGGAATTCAGTGTTGTAAGGGTTCCGTGCCAACAATGCACCGGTGACAGGATCGGATTCGGTAGCGATATGCATCGCGTACTTGTCACGCATATCGCCCAGCACCCATTCCACATAACCTGTCGCCGACAACCGCCGTGGCCGCCCCGAACGGTTCTGCACGCGCAACACGGAGAACTTGACGGCCGCATTCAGCGCGACATACACCCATAGTTCGGAATGGATGCCATCCTCGACGTGCTCGAACACGGAGTAGCCGAAACCGTGTCGCGTAATGTAAGTGCCACGACCACGGCGCGGCAAAGGTGTCGGCGACCAATAGTGACCGGTCTCCTCATCGCGCAAATAGATGGCTTCGCCGCTGCTATCGCTGATGGGGTCGTTGTTCCAAGGCGTCAGCCGAAACTCGTGCGAATTTTCGCTCCACGTGTATGCACCACCCGCTTCGGAAATAACGCAACCGAATTCGGGGTTGGCCAACACGTTGGCCCACGGTGCCGGCGTCGGACGCCCGGGGCGAAGCACAATCACGTACTCGTCCAGGTCTTTCGTGAATCCGCCGTAACGGTTGGTCAGCTGAAGGGTGTCGAGCAAGGCTTGGCTGGTGTCTTCCTCCGTGCTCGTTTCAATGCGGCCGGGCTTGGTCGCACTCAGTTGAGGCAATTGCGATTCGATGCGCCGGCGCTCGATCTGCTCGGCCAGCGTGCCGCGATTGTCATGCAGGACAATGCGCGCCACCGACTGCACCAGAATGCGATCTTCCACCGACAGCTGCTGCGACGGACGCACAAAAATGCCGCCCGGATGATCGATCAGGCTCGCCTCGGTGCCCGACGCGATGAGGCCAAGAATCAAATCCTGCAGCAGTTGCCGATAACTGGCTTGATCCTCGTTCCAGATCACCAGGTCGACCGAAAGCCCCTTCAAGCGCCAATACGCATGTGCCTGCACGAGCTGTCGCACCAACTCGATATTGGCGGTGTCGCCGATACGCAGTAATACGATGGGCAGATCACCCGAAATACCCTGCCCCCACAGCCCCGATTGGCCGCGATGGTTGGCTTGCACCACGCTGGATTCGGCGCGCATCAGCGTATTGGCGTAGAGGATGGATGCTGCCATGCGCTCGTAGAGCCTGGCATCGGCATGCGTGGCGTTGAGCTGTTGCAGTAATACCTGGCTATGCGTCCAGGCAAGATCGAACACGCGATCGGCCAGATGGCGATCACGATACTTCTCGGCCAAATGCTGACAGGCATCGCGGCTATCGGCCATACCAGTCACGATATCGACGGTGGCGGAGTGTTCCGGCGGTAGGGTAATGCGAACACGGATCGCAACGATGGGGTCGAGCACAGGCCCGACCGTATTGGAAAGTTGCGCATGTGACTCCAGGCGACTCAAAGCCAGCGGCTTGGCGATACTGCGTCCGCGCCCGATAAATTTCGACCGATCCGTTTCATAAGAGATCGAATCGATCTGCGCATCGTGGACCGCCATCACATGACACATCCACGGCACACGCTCATCGTTGGAACGTGGGCGACGCGTGCCAATCAACGCCTGTGCGGACGCGATCCATTCCGTCTGCACAAACAAGTCGCTGAACGCCGGATGCGATGCATCTGCCATCGCCGGTGCGATCACCAATTCGGCATAGGTGGTGATCTCAATGGTACGCGGACGACGGCCACGATTGGTTAGCCGTACGCGGCGTAATTCGATATCGTCTTCCGGCGACACGACGATTTCGGTATGCGCATCGTAGTTCTGTTCGCGCACGCGGAATTCGGCGCGAGCGTCGGAAAAGATCGCCTCGAAATGTTCAGGCTTGACCAGCGTTGGCTGAAATGTCGTCGACCAGAACTCGCCCGTTTCCACGTCACGCAAGTAACAGAACTGGCCCCAATTATCGCTAGTAATATCCTCGTGCCAGCGATTGACTGACAGATCGCGGCAACGGCTATAGCCCGCGCCGGAACTGCTTACCATCACGTGATAGCGTCCATTGGATAGCAGCTGCACCGCCGGCCGCGGCATGTCAGGATCTTGAAACACGCGCATTGTCGTTTCACCCGAGATGTTGCCCTGCTGCATCATCTGCAAGCCCGACGCATGCAAGTATTCAGTGGCGGATTTGGGTACGCGCTCTTGCAGTAGCAACGCGTTCGCGCGGAACTGCGGGTCCATGTCGAAACGCTGCTGCATCGGCCGATCGAGCAACATGTACGCCAACGACAGCAGGCTCATGCCCTGGTGATGCGCCATGAAGGAGAAGACCACGACCGAGGTCTGTCCGTGCGGCACGCGTGCCGGCGTGTAATCGATCGCCTCATAGAAGCCGTATCGACCTTGCCGGCCCTCCGCCGCCAACCGCTCCAGATTGGCGCATGCCGGGCCCGGCGCCACCATCAAAGCCATGACGCTGGCATACGGCGCAATCACCACGTCATCGCTCAGCCCACGCTTGAGGCCTAGGCCGGGCACGCCGAACGCCCGGTATTGATAATTGAGTTGCACATCGACGGTGTTGTAACCCGACTCGGAAACACCCCATGGCACACCTGTTTGCTGCCCGTATTCGATCTGCCGATCGACCGCCGCGCGACATGTCTGATCCAGCAGCGTGCCTTCATAACTGGGCATCACCAACATCGGCATCAGGTACTCGAACATCGAACCCGACCATGACAGCAGTACGGGCTCGCCGCCCGTCGTGGTCAGCAAGCGCCCGAGCGCGAACCAGCCTTCCTGCGGCAACTGCCCTTGCGCGATGCCGACGTAGCTGGCCACTCGCGCCTCCGAGGCAAGCAGGTCATAGCTACCTGCATCTAGGCGGCGCTCGTCCACGTTGTAACCAATCGAAAGCAGTTTTTTGCGCGTGTCGAAGAGGAAGCTGAAATCCATCACCGCCAGGTCAGAGGCAACCGAGGCAAGGCGGAAGATTTCGTCACGGCGCCCTTTCGCGCTTGCCGAATCGGCATCACAAATAGCATTGGGTGATGCGAGCAACACCTGCTGCAACGTGGGAATACCTCCAAGTTGAGGCGAACAGGTTGTCCACGCCAGCGCAAGTTCCATCTCCGCCAAAAGGTCGGCTATCTGCTCATGCAAGCGGGCGTACCAAAAAGCAACTTCCGGCGCTTCGTCATCGGGCAGATCCGCTTGCAGCCGATGGACCTTAAGTTGCAGATCGAGCAAATACGCCGATACGCGTTCCAACGAATCTGGCGGCGCCTGTGAGGGCTCCTGCAACTGACGGAGCAAGCTGGTCATCGCGCTGCTGGATCGCATCGAGGGCGAGGCATCGCCCAGCAGCATCAACGTATCGCGCAAGCCATCCAGCACGCGCGGATGAAACAGCGGCTCATCCAGTAGCGCCAACAGTCCGGGCCGTAGCGTCAACAGATGTGCGGCCAAGTTGCCGCTATCGACCGAAGAGACATAGTGTGGTGCGAGCGGCTTCAGGGTCGTTGTGTCGTACCAGTTATAAAGATGACCGCGATAACGCTCCATACCTTGCATCGTCTGCAAGGTCTTGGCGATGCGATCGATTAAGCGGCCTGTCGTGATATAGCCAAAATCGTGTGCGGCCAGGCATGACAGCAACGACAGGCCTATATTGGTCGGCGACGTACGGTGCGCCACCACGACAGCGGGCACTTCCTGCATGTTATCCGGCGGAAGCCAGTTGTCTTCCGGGCCCACGTAAACTTCGAAAAACGCCCAGATTCGCCGCGAAACGCCGCGCAGGAATTGCGTTTGCTTGGTGGAAGGTACGAAGGTTATTTCCTTGCGCCGCCGCGCCGACCAGCGCACGGCGGCCGGCCCGATCACCCACAATAGAAGAATGGGCGAAGCAGGCAGCAAGACTTCCGGTTGGCGTTGCCAGATCGCAAAACCTGCCAGCAAGGCAAGCACCGGATTGATCCACATCATGCGGTAGATCCGCGCCGTCGATTGCGTCCCTTCCTGCTCGACATCGCGCGATGTCCGCCATTGCAGCAGGTTCCGCCGGCTGACGGTCATGCGCCAAAGCGTTCGCAGAATGGCATCAAGGCTGTAATACGCCTCGTGCGGCAGCACCATCAAGCCATACAGCGCGCGCAGCATATGCTGGCCGCAAAACGACCAGGCGGTGCGCAAATGCGCCCTTATCGTCATATCCGAGGGCTTTTGGACCAGAGCCAGCAGCGACGAAAGCAGCGGCAGCACAAACATCAATGCCAGCACCGCAATCGTCCAGACGATCGGCTGTGTAAAGCTCAACCAGGCCGACAGGAACAATGCGACAAAGGACGGACCCACCAGGCTACGCCGAAGATTGTCGAAGATTTTCCAACGTGACAACGCACTCAGCGAATTTTTCGCCGACTTTGCATTGACCGTTTGAACACGCGGAAACAGCCATGGCAGTAGCTGCCAATCGCCGCGAATCCAGCGATGACGACGCCGATAGTCGCTAACGTAGCTGGACGGATATTCTTCGTATAACAACAAATCACTCAGCAGTCCCGAACGCGCATAGCAGCCTTCGATCAGGTCGTGACTGAGGATGGTGTTGTCGGGAAAACGATCGGCAAGCGATTGCTGGATGGCATCCACATCGTAAATGCCCTTGCCGATAAACGAGCCTTCTCCGAATAGATCCTGATACACGTCCGACACCATGCGGGTATACGGATCGATGCCGACCTCGCTGCCGAACAACATGGCGTAGCGCGACCGCGCGGTGCTCGGCAAGCTGATGCCAAGCCGCGGCTGCAGAATCCCGTGCCCGCGCAGCATGCGGCCTTTCGCGGCGTCATAGACCGGATGGTTGAGCGGATGCGCCATGGCGGCGGCGAAATCCTGGGCTGCGTCGCGCGGCAGTTGCGTGTCCGCATCCAACGTGACGACGTACTTGATGGTACGCAGCATGTCCACGGGACCCACCACCGTGGCGAATGGGGTGGTATCACCAGTACGCAGCAAATTGTTGAGATCCGCGAGTTTCCCGCGCTTGCGCTCATGCCCCATCCAGATCATATCCGCGCTATTGAAGCGCCGCGGACGGTGCAGCAGATAAAAGCGGTCGCCTGCACCGGGGGCATATTTTGCGTTCAGCGACTCGACGCGCTGACGCGCAAGACTCAGGATAGCCTCGTCGTTGTCCAGATGCTCTTGCGCGGCATCCTTGTAATCGCTCAGCAACGCGAAGTGGATGTTCTCATCGCGATTGGCCAGAAAGTGTACTTCCAGCAACTCGACCATATCCTCCACATCGTGCGTACTTCCAAGCATCGCGGGCACCACGACCAGGCTGCGCGCGGACTCCGGCACGCCATGCGAATAATCCATGCGCGGAAGCATGGCCGGCGAGGTTGTCAGCGTAACGATCCAGTTGACCAGACCGAGCGCGAACTGGCTGGTGGCGAGCAACGCCGGCACCGCTAACAACACCAGCGCCCAGGTGGGATAACCACTGATGCTCGCCACCCGTATGATCGGCTCGGAGAACGCCGCGGCGAACAACAGGATCATGCCGACGTAAAGCACGAGCGGAATGCCTAGCACGGCGCGCCATGCACTCATCGCCTTGTGATAACGGTACCCGACCGCTTGCTCCAAGGCATCCAAACCCTTATCGACGAGGTAGTAACCCACGTGAGCGCCGATGCCGGGGACGGCATTGTTCGACGCATACGTGTGCGCTTGCTCGATGGCAATCGTTGCAACTTCCGGTTCCGAACGCCCGCTGGAGCGCGCAAGCCGCTCCACCACATGGCGATAATGGTCGCGCGTGGCGAAATCCATATGCGCGTACACGCCGGCGGGGTCGTTGCATAGGTTTTGCTCGACGATGCTGAGGCGCTCGACGAAGGCATGCCAGTCGATCGCCGCAAGGTGGCGCAAGCTGCCGATGCTGTTGCCGATTGATACTTGGTTAGCTGCCTGCTCCTGCGCTTCCAGTTGCAGCTCGTGCTCGATGCTCGACCCGGTTTCAGCCAGGCGCTGTTCCACCCAGGTAAGTGGCATGGCGAGCACTGCGCTTTGCCCTTGCAGACGACGCGCCAGTTCCGCCACGAAGGCACTGGTCATCGGTGGCTTGGATCGCGCCATGTCCGCCACGCCAATCACGACGCTTTTCGGATCGCGCTCTGCGATCTCGGTAACGATATCAGCCCATTCACCCGCCTGATCGCGATAGTGCCAATCGGCCAAGACGCGTGCCGCCGCACGACGCAGATTTTCGATCAAGGCCAAACGCAGCATGATCGGAATGGCCCACAACTCGCCCAAGGTCAGTGGCTGCACGGTTTGATAGGCCGTGATGAACCGGCTTAGGCTTTCGTCGTCGACGCGACCGTCGCCGTGTGAAATGGTTTCCAACGCAAGGATATAGACGCGTGGCAGCCCATCGGCGTCGTCCCGCGTAAGCCGTGGCAGCTCGCGGTTATACCCCTTTGGCAGATGGCGCTGCGCAATGCGGATCTGTTCTTCGATCAGATAGTAGTTGTCCAGCAGCCATTCGCCCGCTGGCGATATGCGCCGATTGCCCTTAACCGCCGAGGTCAACGCTTCGCAAGCCTGCAGCAGCAAGCCGGCATTCTCATCAAGGCGCTTGAGCAGTCGATCCGACGATGAACGCGGACTCAGCTTATGTTGCTTCGCCAGGGCGACGCCGTAGTGCTCCATCTGCTCGGCACTGAACAACTCGGCCCGCAGCGTGGGCTCCATCGGCGTTTCGCCGTTCACCGACTCCGCATGGCGAGACACCGCCTGGGTATGAAACGCCGTTTGCAACAAAGATGGCTTATCGACTTTCAACATCGCTCCCGTTCGGTTCCGGTACCACCTTCCGACAGGGCAGCCGCATGGCCCTGGCGTTCATTGCGCCCCGAGGGGCGCGGCACGGTGCGCTGTAAGCAGAAAAAATAGACTCCAGAGTGTGAAATCTAAGTACGTAGCTTGTTGTCGTAACCGAAGCCGGCGGTTTGGAACGGTGCTTGATCGGGGCTTGCGCCGGGGCCGTTCATGGATTGAAGATCACCCTACGGATTGACACCACCTGTCGCCGACAACAGGGAGATAGACAATGCAATTGCTTCGGGTAATGGGCTGTCTGACGTCTCTTGTTCTAGCTGGCGCGCTGTTTCATGCGCCCATGATTTCCAACACCTCGGCAGAGCCCCCTCATGCTAGCAAGGGGACGTCGCAGCCTTCGAGCGACACCCTAGCATCTATCCAGAAGCACGGGGTCATACGCGTCGGCGTCGCCGTCAATGCCCCGTGGGTATTGCGCGACAAAAACCAGCAATGGCTCGGATTGGATATCGATCTTGTACAGCAATTCGCACAGGATATGCGCTGGAAGATCGAACTGGTGCCCACCACATGGGGCGGCGGCATCGATGACTTGCGCGCGGGCCGTTTCGACCTATTAGCCTCCGGCCTCAGCGTGACGCCGCAACGCGCCCTACTCGTGAAATACAGCCAGCCATACGGCAGTTTTGCGCTTGGGCTGGTGGTGAACCGCAAATCCCTGGGCAAGGATGATCTGCTAACCCTGGAAACCGGCGCCGGAAAACATCGCGTTGGCGTTCTGTCGGGCACCGTCACGGCGGCCACGGCGAAGGAATATCTGGGCAATAGCGAATTGATCGAGATCAACGATGAAAGCAAGGCGATCCAGGATCTGCGCGACGGTTCGCTGGATGGCCTGATCGCCGAACAGCCCTTGCCGGACGCCCTCGCCCACTCCTATCCGGATCAGCTGCGCACCCTCGACGTAAGCACCTACGGCAAGACGGCACACGCGTTTGCCGTGCGCCGCAACGATCAGGATCTGCTCGATGTGGTCAATGCATGGTTGATCTACGAGGATGCTGCAGGCTGGATCCAGTCGCGCGAGCAGTTCTGGATCCATAGCCCGGCTTGGATCGAACTGATGTAAGCACTTCCCCGCGCGCTGCCTGGTTTTCTATTCGCCAGGCAGCGCGTTGACTGCACCGACGGTGGTCGTGCAGATCAGTAAAAACCCTTTTGCACCTGAAACCAGAAACGTGCCGTCGTGGTGGTATCGCTGCCAAGCAATACTGGCCGATTGCCGATGGGTTTGGCGACACTGGCGCTCATCACCCAATCATCCGGCGCGACCCAATGCAAACCGAGCCCGGCGCTATTCAAACGCGCCGTATTGGGTCCGGGGAAAAACGGCGATTTGTAGGCCTGCACATGGCCACTGTCGAGAAACGCCGATGCCTGCCAGGGACCAGGCATAAGCGCGAGGCTAAAATCGTGGCGGTATTCGATCGTCGCCAGATTGCCCTCTGCCCCGGACACGGCACCCACATCATAGCCGCGCACCGTATTGGGGCCACCAAGATAAAACTGCTCGGACGTATCCAAGTTCTTGTTCGACCACTGCCCTGAAAAACCAAAGTACAGCGCGTTGGTGCGATCCAGTTGCTGCAGCCGGGACACCGAAAAATCGTATTTGGTGTAGCTGCCCGCCGTACGCGGCCCCAGGAAATCGGCGAACTCGGCGTACAGGTTGTCGAAATAGAGGCGGCCGTAGGTGCCACTGAGATTGAAATTGGTAACGCCGGTCGTATCGCGTTGGTCGCCGGCCAACGTCGCCGTCCAGGAATTGGCATGCCGGTTGGTTTCGATATCGGCGATGTCGATATCGTCGCGCAGGCGTTTATGATCGAACTCGATCTGCGCATACAGGTTGCCAGCGGTGTTGCGGATAAACGGCTGCGAAAGGTTGAGGCTTGCCACCTGAGCGGTGCCGTGTGCACGCAAATCGGAAAGACCGTTGCCAAGCTTGTAGTCCAGATCGGTCACGGCCGCACCCAGTACGGTGCCCTCACCATCCAACAGATACCTGTAGCCGATGCGATCGTAATTCATGCCAGAGCCAGACGTGATACCGCTGAAATCCAGCACGTCACCTTGATGAAACAAGCCGTTCACGGCGAAGCTGCCGCTAAGTCGCACGCGATCGGTATAGCGGTTGCCGTAATCGTCCAGTCCCAGGGTGCCGGTATAACGCGGTGCGGAAGTCACATCGACCAACAAATCCGAAGTTCCCACATCCGTACCCGGACGCACAACCGAGCTCACCACCGCACCGGGGATGTCCGTCAGCAAAAGCAGGCTGCGTTCCAACGTGTAATCGGTGATGGGTTGACCCGATTGCAGCGGCGACAACGTCGCGTTGAGCACGTGATCGGCCACCGCACTCTGGTTCTGCAGGGCGACGTGTCCGTAGCGCGCTTCCACCACGGCAATGCGCACTATGCCGTTCTGCAGCGTTTGAGCGGGCACGTAGGCTGTATCCAGCGGATAGCCATGCGCGTGGTAAGCCTCGGAGATGCGATCGGCTAGCGCATCGAGATCATCCAGGGTGAGGTTCTTGCCCTCCTCCGGGGCAACCAACTCATGCAGCACGGAAGTCGGTAGCAGCGTATTACCCGTGACTTGGATCTCCCTTACAAGAAACGCCTCATTGTTGACAGCGCGGGTGCGATGGGGGCGCTGGATATTCAGATCAAGATTGGATGGTGGCAACGGCGCGTTCGGCGGCTGCGTTTCCTGGAGGATTTGCCCGCTGTTGGGTGGCTGCGTGCCATGCGTCTGGGCGCGCGCCGTGGTGGCGCCGAGTGCGAGCGAAAGCGCCCCACCAAGCAAGCCTAGTTGTGGAAGCGTGATGCATCTCAAAATCATGTTCGGCCGCCGTGACAAGATATCGTTGTCGAGAGGCGCCCGGATGCACGCCACGCTGCTGTGCTTCCTCACGGAGAGGCATCCGAGGGAAGTTTTACGCCTCCGTTGATGACGCTAATGGGAAGTCCGGAATGGAAATCGGAACGAATCACGTTGCGCTCGATGGGACGATGGCGTTTCTTCTGGTTACCGGTAAAGACGCCAACGGCCGACATATCGGCAACGCCATACGGTGTAGCAAGCACCTGCGGATCGATTGCGCTATCGATTTGCGCAAGCCAACTGCCCTGTACCCCCGTACCTAACGCGCCGAGATCGGTGATATCCGCGTCAGTGGTGGTAATGGGATCGGTCACGACGTAATCGCCGGCATCGGCTCCGGTGGTGGCTATACCCGACACCGTGACCAGTTTGTTGTTACCCACATAGGGGCTGCCGAACAACGCCGAACTATCCGTGAAGCTCACCGGGTAGCCAGGCAAGAGGCCTGTGCTACTCAGTTGCACGGCGTCATTGTCGTTGCCATTGAATGCGCGATTCGTACCCGTGGCGGAAACGGTGATCGGCAACGGCGTGATGTTCGCGCTCGTTATCGTCGAGGTGTTGAAAATGTAATTGCCGATATCCGTACCACTACCGGTGATGCCCGACACCGTCACCGACTTGCCATTGCCAGCATGCGGATTGTTGAACAACGCCGACGCGTCGGCGAAACTCACCTGGTCACCAGGAAGCACGCCGTTGGCATACAACGAAACCGTATCGATGGCGTTGCCGTCAAAGACCTTGTTCGTCCCGTTAGCGCCGATCGTGATCATCAACGGCGTGATATTGGCGGTTGTGGTGGTCGTGTTGTTGAGCAGCACGTAGTTGCCCGCATCCGCACCGCTATCGGTGATGCCATCCACAGTGACGGTCTTGCCATTGCCGACGTTCTTGTCGGAGAAGTTTGCCGACGTGTTGGCGAAGTTCACCTGATCGCCGGCAATCACGCCGCTGCTGCTCAAACCGACCGTATCGAGCGTATTGCCGTCGTAGACTTTGTTGGTGCCCGTGGCATCGACGGTGATTCCCAGCGGCGTGATGTTGGCAGTCAGCCCGGTGGGTTGAACGAGGATGTAGTTGCCGGCGTCAGTGCCATCAATCGTCATGGCAGTGGTGACGGCCTTGTTGTTACCCACATTCTTGTTGGCGAACGTGCCAGCGGTGTCGTTACCCAGACTCACATCGTCACCCGCAAAGACGCCGCTCAGCATGGAGCCCGTAAGCGTATCGTCGGTGGTTCCGTTATAGACGCGGCTGGTTGCGGTCGTGCCAGTGACATCGAGAATGGCCGGCGTGATGGTGACCCAATCGTCACCGCCTACAAAGGTGTAGTTGCTCGCCAGCGCGGTGCCGTTGCCGGTCAAATTAAAGCCTGCCAAGCCACCGGCTGCGAACGACTGCTGCACACCGACATTCTTGGTGAAAAGCGTGCCGGTACCCGACAGTGTAAGTGTCTGACCATCAACGCCCGTCAGCACGCCGTTGTTGCCGAACAAACTGGCGTCAGCCGCAGTGGTGGCGTCGTAAACGCGCGTACTGGTGAGATTAAGCACCGCCGGATTGATTGTCGCGACTGTCGAGGCCGTGGTGTTAAAGGTGTAGTTGCCGGCATCCGCACCCGTCGCACTGATCCCATTGACCGTAATGGGTACATTGGTTCCCGCATTGGGCGAGCTGAAGTTGGCCGATGTATCGGTAAAGCTCACGATGTCGCCGCCCAGCAAGCCGGAGCCGTACAGACTGACGGTTGCAGCGGTTGTCCCGTCGTAAGTCCTGTCTTGCCCAATCGCACCCACCGTGACAGCAAGGGGCGTAATGGTAAGCGTGTCGGTACCGCCCACTAGCGTGTAGTTACTGGCCAATGCCGACCCGTTACCGGTCAAGGTGAGGTCGTTTTGGTTGAACTCGGCCGAACCCGTATATGTACCGACATTCTTGCTGGAAACAGTCCCCGAGCCACTCAAGGTCAACGTATCGCCATTGATGCCAGTCAACACGCCGCTGGCACCGAAAAGATTGGCATCGGCATCCGTATTGGCGTCGTAGACCCGCGTGCCTGTCAGATTCAGGATCACCGGTGTGATGTTCGCGCTGGTGCTTGCGGCAGCGTTGAACGTGTAATTGGCTAGATCATTGCCCGTGCCGGTAATGCCCGTGACCGAGATCGGGATGTCGTTGCCCGCATTCGGGCTATTGAAAGCCGCCGTACCGCTGAAGGTGAGATTGTCGCCGGGAATCTCGCCACTGCTACTAAGGGTTAATCCAGGATCGGCCGTGGTGCCGTTGTAAACCTTGTCGACGCCAGCCGCGGTGACCGTAATGGCAAGAGGTGTAATGCTCACCGAATCGGTGCCGCCTACCAGCGTGTAATTGCTGGCTAGCGATCCGTCGTTGCCATTCAAGGCGAGGCTATTCAAGTTGAATGCTTCATTGGTCGCAACGTTCTTGGTTGGCGCGGTACCTGTACCACTCAAAATGAGGGTTTGGCCAGCCACGCCCGCAACGACACCATTGGTCCCGAATGCGCTTGGATTGATGGTCGTCGTGCCGTTATAAGCCTGCGTACCGGACAGGTTGATGATCGCCGGGTTGATATTCGCGCTGGTGTTGGCTGTGGTGTTGAATGTGTAGTTTCCCGCATCCGCGCCGCTGCCAGTGATGCCATCGACCGCGATGGGTATGCCGTTACCTGCATTGGCCGTGTTGAAGTTCGCCGACAAATCGCTGAAGTTCACCGTGTCACCCGCCAAGATCCCTGTGCTGCCCAAACCAACAGTCGCGGTAGTTGTGCCGTCGTAGGTCTTGTTCTGGCCGGTGGCCGTCACCGTGATCGCCAACGGTGTTATATCGGCAGCGACATTCGTCGGCTGCTCGATGATGTAGTTGCCTGCGTCCGTGCCACTGATGGTCATGTTGGTGCTTACCGCGATTCCATTTCCGACATTCTTGGTGGCGAACGTGCCGCTTGTGTCATTGCCCAGCGCGATGCTGTCGCTACCCAGCACGCCCACCAGCGTGGAACCACTCAGGCTCGCCACCGTATTGCCGTCATACACCTTGTCGGCAGCGACGGTGCCATCAACCGTCAAGATCGCTGGCGTGATCGTGACCCAGTCGGTACCACCTATCAGCGTGTAGTTGCTGGCGAGTGTCGAACCGATGCCCGTCAGGGTGTAGCTGTTGATGCCACCTGTCGCGAAAGGTTGTTGCGTTCCGACGTTCTTGGTCGACAACGTGCCTGTACCACCCAAGGTAAGGGTCTGGCCATCGATACCTGTCAATACGCCGTTGTTGCCAAACAGCGTGGCAGCGGCATCAGTATTGGCGTTGTAGACGCGCGTGCTGGTGAGATTGAGGATTACCGGCGTGATGTTCGCGCTGGTGCTTGCCGTAGTGTTGAACGTGTAGTTGCCTGCATCCGTGCCGGTGGCGACGATGCCGGATACGGCGATCGGAATGCCGTTCGCAACGTTGGGATCGGCGAAGGTCGCTGAGCTATCGGTGAAACTAATGTTGTCGCCTGAAATGATTCCCGTGCCGGTTAAACCGACTGTTGCCGTGGTCGTTGTGTCGTAGACCTTGTTCTGGCCGGTAGCCGTCACGGTGATCGCCAACGGCGTGATGTCCGCGTTCAATCCCGTGGGCTGCACAATGGAATAGTTCCCGGCATCCGCGCCGGACAGGGTCATATTGGTGGTTACGCCTATATCGTTTCCAACGTTCTTGGTTGCAAACGTGCCGGTGGTGTCGTTGCTCAGAGTGACGGTGTCGCCCGTGAATGGCGAGGACAGTGTGGCACCGGTTATCTGAGCTAACGTCGTACCGTCGTAAACCTTGTCCTGGGCCGTCGCGCCACTAACCGTCAATTGGAAGGGCGTGATCGTGACCCAATCGGTACCACCGACCAAGGTGTAGTTGCTGGCGAGCGCCGGCCCGACGCCCGTGAGGGTAAAAGTGCTTAGGCCGCCTGTCGCGAAGGGCTGCTGTGTCCCGACATTCTTGGTCGACAATGTTCCTGTACCGCTCAGCGTCAAGGTTTGTCCATCGACGCCAGTAAGTACGCCGTTGTTACCGAACAGCGTAGCCGCCGCGTCGGTATTGGCATCGTATACGCGCGTGCTGGTGAGGTTGAGAATCACCGGCGTGATATTGGCGTTGGTGGTAGCCGTGGTGTTGATCAAGGTGTAGTTGCCGCCATCCGTACCACCGGCCGTAATGCCTACCACCGCGATAGGCAGTGCGGTGCCGACATTACTCTGATCAAAGTTTGCCGAGGTATCGGCGAATGACACGCTGTCGCCAGGCAATACACCAGCGCTGCTCAAGTTGACATTCGCCGTGGTCGTGCCGTCATAAACCTTGCTCTGGCCCGCGGCCGTGACTGAGATTGCAAGCGGCGTGATATTCGCCGTGATTGCTGTCGGCTGCACGATGATGTAGTTACTTGCGTCCGTACCGCTGATCGTCATGTCCGTGCTGACAGGCTTGCCGTCGCCCACATTTTTGTTGTTGAACGTGCCCGTGGTGTCGTTCCCGAGCGTAATACTGTCGCTGCCCAACACGCCTACAAGCGTCGAGCCACTCAAACTCGCCAGGGTTGTGCCGTCGTAAGTTTTGTTCGCGGCAACGGTGCCGTCGACCGTCAACGTCGCCGGCGTGATGGTCACCCAATCCGTGCCGCCTACCAGCGTGTAGTTGCTGGCTAAAGCCGCACCGTTGCCGCTGAGGGTGAAGCCGCTCAGGCCGCCGCTGGCAAAGGGTTGTTGTACGCCGACATTCTTGGTCGACAACGTTCCTGTACCGCTAAGCGTTAGCGTGTCGCCATTGATGCCGGTCAACACACCAACGTTGCCGAATAGTGTGGCAGCTGCATCGGTGTTGGCGTCGTAGACGCGCATGCCAGTCAAGTTGAGAATCACTGGCGTAATGACGCCACCGTTGCCAAATGCAGTGGAAGGCAGGATGTAGTTCGAAAGATTAGTTCCCGGATTAGCCAGGAAGTCGGAAGTCACTAGCGCTGATGTCACGGCGAGGCCAGTACCCGCATTGGCCGTTCCGTAATTGGAGCTGGCGGACTGCGGAACGGTGGCACCCTGCCCGCTTACAAAACCGGTCAACGTATAGTCAGAGGCCATCAGCAACGCAGAGGTCGTGCCGTCATAAACCTTGGTTGGTGCACCGATTATCGTCGCTACGAGCGGTGCCGGCGTTATGTCGGCCGTCAATCCCGACGGCTGCGCCAGTATGTAATTGGAAGCCGATGTACCGCTGATGCTGAAGCCACTCGCTGTCACAGCTAGATTGTTGCCCGCATTAACCGTGCCGAATAAACCGGTGGCCCCGGTGGACGACAAGGTCACACTGTCGCTACCCAATACGCCGTTCAATACGCCGCCGGTGGTGTTGAGCGAATCGGTCGCTGTGGCGTCATAAACCTTGTTATTCGCCGTCACGCCGGAAATGGTGAGTGTCGCTGGCGTGATGTCCGCCGTCAGGCCTGCCGGCTGCACCAACGTATAGTTGGCTGCTTCCGAGCCGCTGATGCTGAATGACCCAGGCGTGACACTCAGATCGTTGCCAACATTCGCCTGCGAGAACGTTCCCGTTGTCGCCGACGTCAAAGTGACCTTGCCGGCGTCCGTAGAAACCAAGCCGGCCAATGCTGCGGCACTGACGTTGAGCGTACCGGCCGTCGTGGTGTCGTAAACCTTGTTGTTCGCGTAGACGTTTGTGACGTAGAGCGGTGCCTGGGTGATCGTGCCAATTCCCGATGCGCTGGTAGGCAGCATGTAGTTGCTCAGAAGCGTGCCCGCATTCGCGGTGAAGTCGCTCGAAACAAGATTTGCCGTAATGCCTTCGCTACCGGCATTCGGACTGTCGTAGCTGTTCGATGATGTGGGTGTAACCGTCGCCCCTTCACCATTGACGAAACCGTTGAACTGGAAATTGGCCGAGGTAAGCGTGACGCTGGTTGTGCCGTTGTAAACCTTGGTCGGGTTGCCGATGATCGTGGCCGTCAATGGTGCCGGCGTGATGGTGCCGGTGCCGAATGCCGTGATAGGAAATTGATAGTTGCCGAGATTGGTACCGGGCCCCGGCGTGAAATCAGACTCGATCATGCTCGCCGTTACCGGCTGCGCACCCACGTTTACGGTGGCGTATTGCCCGGTGATGGTCTGATTGACCGTCGCGCTGTCGCTGCCCTGGAAGCCCGAAAGAGTGAAGTCGCCCGCTGCGATCGTGGCAACGTTATTTCCGTCGTAGACCTTGGTCGGGTTGCCGGTAATCGCCGCATCGAAACTGATGGAGACCGGCGCCGGCGTGATCGTGCCGTAACCGGTCATGATGGCCGGTAGCACATAGTTCGTCAGCAAGGTTCCGGTACCCGCCGAATAGTCAGACAGACTCAATGTTGCGCTAACCGGTTGCACACCGGCATTCGCCGATCCATACGTTCCACTGGTTTGCGTTACCGTAATGCTTTGACCCGGCAGCAAGCCGCTCAACGAGTAATTGGAACTGTTGAGTGTTGCATCAGTGGTAGCGTCGTAAACCTTGGTCGGGTTATTGACGATGCCGCCCATCAACACGATCGGATTGATGGTTCCTGTTCCCGTCACGCTGGACGGGAAACTGTAGTTGGAAAGTGATGTTCCGGATGCCACCGTGAAATCCGAAGCTTCCAGGTTCGCTGTGACGGGAATCCCGGTGCCGGCGTTAGGCGTGCCGTATGTCGATGAGCTGGTCTGCGATACGGTCGCGCTTTGACCTGCGACGAACCCTGTCACCGAGAAATCGGAATTGGCGAGTGTGGCGGCACTGGTGCCGTCGTAGATCTTGGTCGGATTGCCGGAAAGTGTGACCGTCAGTGGCGCGGGCGTGATATCAGCCGTCAAGCCCGACGGCTGACTGATCGTATAGTTTCCTGCCGCGGAGCCGCCAAGGCTAAATCCCGTCGCGGTAACCACCAGATTGTTGCCGACGTTCGATTGGCTGAAATTGGCGCTCGCGCCGGAATCGGAAAGCGTCACGTCGTCACCGGCAACCGCTCCGCTTAACGATGCGCCACTAAGGTTCAACGTATCCGTAGTGGTGGCGTCGTAGACCTTGTTGTTGGCGGTAACACCCGAGATGACCAAGGCCAATGGCGTGATGTTCGCGCTAAGACCCTGGGGCTGCGTCAGAACGTAGTCGCCAGCTTTGCTGCCGGTAAGCGTAAAGCCTGAAGCAGCCACTGCCAGACCATTGCCCACATTCGATTGACTGAAAGTGCCGGATGCATCCGTGCTGTCGAGCGTGACCGTTCCGGCGTCGCCCGCAATCACACCGAAGAGACTGGCCGCACTCGTATTCAGCGTATCGTTGGTTGCTCCGTCGTAGACCTTGTTAGTGGCGAGCACGCCACTGATCAACACCGGCGCGGGATTGATCGTGCCGGGTCCTGTCCCCGTGGCTGGCAGGATGTAATTGTTGAGGTTGGTACCGGCGTTGGCGGTAAAGTCAGTCGATGTAAACGTCGCAGTGATAGCTTCCGGACCGGCACTGGAGCTGGCATATGCTGTCGGCGTGTGCTGGCTAACCGTTGCACCCTGCCCGGCAACAAATCCGGTCAAGCTGTAGTCGGCCGAAGAAACCGCTGCCGAAGTGGTGCCGTTGTACACCTTGGTCGGGTCGTTGATGATTGTTGCGGTAAGCGGCGCCGGTGTGATCGTGCCAATGTTTGCGCTGACCGAAGCGCCGGACAACGAGTATCCGT
>CAJCJD010000236.1 GCA_903970555.1 Vulcanimicrobiota bacterium | reverse complement strand
GCGGGCAGCGATCGCGTCGGTATCAAGATCTCGCCGGAAATGGGTTTCAACGACATCAGGGATGACACGCCACAGGAAACCTACCGTTATCTGGTGGAGCAACTCGCACCGCTGAAGTTGGCTTACCTGCATGTGGCTCGCAACAAAAGCGAGTTCGACTATCGCGCGCTGCTACGCCCCTTGTTCCAGGGCACGTATCTGCATGGCGGCGGCCTGACCAAGGAATCGGCAGCGACGATGATCGAACAGGACGACGCGGATGCCGCCGTTTTCGGTAGCACCTATCTCGCCAATCCGGATCTGCACCAACGTTTCCGCGCCAACGTATCGCTCAATGCACCGGACCGCGACACGTTCTACTCGCCAGGTCCCAATGGATACATCGACTACCCCACGCTGGCGGCATCGCTATAAGCCGCGCCCTGCGCATCCATGGCTCACGTATGGCTGCGCAGGGCGATGGTCAACCGTTCGTCCGAAGCGAAGCGACCAAGGCGCCAACATCTTTGACCACGTTGGGTAGAGTCACGGAATGGTTCGCGGGCAACGAAGGGCCGACAGTCGCCGACTGACTTCGGCCACGGGCAAAAGGTATCAACAGATACATGGGGACGCGCCGAGGGTCACCCGCTTCAGCAGCCTGGTCCTGGAACATTTTTCCGAATCGATTCGGTTGTTCGACGTAGCGCTGCTGACCCTTCCATTCATCCGGCTTGCTGTTGCCGATGTTGGGCACAACAAACGCATCAGGTTTCGTCGTCGTGCTTGCCACATCCAGACGGATGGACTGCTGGGCGTGAACAATCGCAGACGATGCGAGCATAACGACAATTAGTGCTGTAACGGCGAACTTGCTTTCCATGCACTGCTCCCGATAGATGGTCACCTGGATTGCACTAGACGGATATGTCCGATCCTATAACGGATGATACTTATGGCGCGATCGTGTGGTGCTTGCCGCCTTATCGCTGTTGCCCAAGCCAAATCGCACGACTCCAACCAAGCAACCAGTCCGTAGAACTTTTGTTTGCACTCCAAGCGGCGCTCGTCAATAACCGTCGACTTCAACTATCGCATTTGCGAAAGCGGCGGGTGCTTCCTGGGGAAGGTTGTGCCCGATACCGCCAGTAATAACCTTATGCGCATACTTGCCGGTGAATTTCTTGGCATAGACACTGCCATCAACGTGCGGCGCACCGTTGGCATCGCCTTCTAGAGTGATCGCGGGTATCGTGATGACGGGGCCTGTAGCAAGCCGTTTTTCGTAGTCGTCATATTTGGACTCGCCTTCTGCAAGCCCAAGACGCCACCGATAATTGTGAATGACGATAGCAACGTGATCGGGGTTTTCGAACGATGCCGCCGAGCGATCGAACGTGGCATCGTCGAAATTCCACTTTGGCGAAGCGAGCTGCCAGATGAGTTTTGCGAAATCGTGCCGATATTTGTCGTAGCCGACTCGACCACGTTCCGTCGCGAAATAATACTGATACCACCATTGGAACTCCGCACTTGGCGGCAACGGAGTCTTGCCGGCAGCCTGGCTGCCGATCAGGTAGCCACTCACTGACACCAACGCTTTGCATCGTTCTGGCCAAAGCACCGCCATGATGTCGGCTGTCCGCGCGCCCCAATCAAACCCTGCGATGATGGCTTTTTTGATCTTCAGCGCATCCATAAGCGCAATGATGTCGAGCGCAACGACGGATTGCTGACCATTCCTGACCGTTTCGCTGGAAAGGAAATGTGTCGAACCGTAACCGCGAAGATGCGGAACGATCACCCTGTATCCCTTCGCAATCAGCAAAGGTACGACATCAACGAAGCTATGAATGTCGTAAGGCCAACCATGCAGGAGAATGACTACCGGACCGGTTGCCGGCCCGGCGTCAACATACCCGACATTTAACAGGCCGGCGTTGATCTGTTTCAACGGACCGAATGCGTTGACGTCACCTGATTTTGTTGCGGGCGAATCGGCCGCCATCGCTGCAGCAGACGAACCAACGACACCAGTGCCCATAGAACTTAGCGGAACGGCGGCCAACGTGATGGCCGCAATGCCAAGGAAGTTCCGTCGCTGAGAATCGGTTTCTTCGGACATGGCTTCACCTCTCACTAAATAGTAGGACGACGACCGCTCTAAACGTTCCGGTCTTCGATACCGTTGCTAGTCAACGGCTGAGGCCAGGCGTCGCGTTGCCGCCCAGTAAAGCAAGCGATTATGGGCGCGGCAGCGTCCGGCACGTCAAGCCGAATTCACGCCAGCGATAGCTCGTTGATCCGCCCATGTGTCAACGCGTTATCATTGACTGTTTGCACCCTGGATCAGATGCAATCGTTCTGGACTCTCAATGTCGCGCATTCATCCAGTCCAAATGACATCGACCAGCGATCCGTCCTCGATCACGATGTGCGAATCGCGCCTGTCGCTTAGCAAGCTGATCGCGCCATGCCTCGTTACCAAGCGTCGATAGGTAGTACCGCGATCGGGCGCTTGCTTACGGGTGACATGATTGCCGCGTAGCTATGGTCGCCGCGCTGGACTGGCAATACTTCAAGTGTCTGCGAAGGTGTGGCTGCCTGCAGCCGATCGAGATAGGCTCGCTGCGAATCTGTTGCCTTGTTAAGTGATGACAGCGGCTTTGCGCGCTTCATCACGGCGTCTATCGCTTGGTCGTAAGGCAAATAATACTGGGGCAGTTGATCGATATCTTTGCCGGTTCTCATGACCTGCATCGCGAAGTCGCCAGACGCGACGCCCTTGGGCGGAAGCGCACCCACCAATACCGGTCCGGTCAGCGAGCGTTGGCGAAATTCCGGGCGGCTGCCTTTGGCCAGGTCGGCATCGGTAAGTTGCTCGGCTGACACCATCACCAGTCGATCCACTTCGGCAACGATGAACACGGGTCGCGCGCCAATGATCACATGCAGCCCGTAGCCGAAGGCGATGGCCTGCAGTACGCCGATGATGGTCAGATCCAGCCGCAACAATCTACGCGCCTTATTGCGATTGACGACCAGAAGCGTGAGCAGTGGTCCGATGCAGACATCGACACCCATCAACAGCAAGATCAATCCGCTGGCTCCGGCGGCGGCGAAGTACGGCGAGGGAAACCAGACGAAGTAGAGCAATGCACCGGTCAGTGCGGCCAATACGACGCTGATCAATAGATGGATGGAGGCGGCTTTCCAGCGATTCATGGCTCGCAATAGGGTCGGTTAGTCGGCTGCACAAAATATACGATGGCCCATTGCGACTTGCCTATGACAATGCGCACGCCATGAGCAATCTGTAGCCAGCAGTCGCCGGAACGATAAACGAGGGAAGTGGCGCGCCCGGAGGGATTCGAACCCCCGACCAATGGCTTCGGAAGCCACTACTCTATCCGGCTGAGCTACGGGCGCGTGGTGTGCAGCGCGCTGGCATGGGTGACCCGAAGGGTGCGCGCCAGAGCGGAGGGGAAGTATAGCGGAGTTGGGGGAACGCGCCCACGCGTGAGATTCCGCATGGGCGTGGTTCCTGGCCAAGCCCGCCCCCTCGGAAGGGGGCGGGGTGATTGGCGTTAGCGAGCCTTGATCAGCTGGCCCAGGGTGTCGGGCTTGCTGGTGTCGCGCTCGAGGTGCGGGTACTTCAGGCCACCGTGGTAGTCGATGCGGATGGTCTTGTACTCGTCGAAGTTCTTCACCAGCAGCTCGATGGTCTGGCTGTTGTCCTTCGCCGCTGCGATCACCGCGTCTTTCGCAGCATCCGGATCGTAGCTGTGGCCATTGATCGCCACGATCGTCATGCCGGGCGACAGACCTGCATTGAACGCCGGGCCATCCCACAACACATCGTTGATCGCGCCATCCTTGCCGATGGACAAGCCCAACGAGTAGGTGAGGTCGGCCGTGTGACGGAAGGCTTCGGCCGCCTTGACTGCCGCAGAGGGCTTGTCGGTGTAGACAAGTTTCCAACCGTGCGAATCCAGACCGCCAATCAGCGGGCCGTGACCGTCCAGGCGCGTGCGCAGATAACTCTTCCAGTCGTACGGTGCGATGTCGTTGAGCGTCTTCACCACATCATCGAAGGTGTAGGTGTCGACATCCCACGCACCCGGATTGACGCCGAAGAAAGCCTTGCCGAAATCATCGATGGTCTTCTTGTTGCCGGTGAGCTCACGTAGCTTGCCGTCGACATCGAGCCAGATCATCTGGCCGGCGGAGTAATAATCCTCGCTGGCCTGGTAGTTGCGGTACGGCAACGGGCGACGCAGTGCGATGGTCGGATCATTGGTGGTGTCTTGCACGTTGCGCCAGGTGGCAAGGCCAGGGCGCCCCTTGTCGTAAGTTGCGGCGACAGCGGCGATCATGTCGTGGAATTGGTCGCTGCTCCACAAGCCCGAACGTGCAGCCATTACCTCACCCCAGAACTGCGTCTGGCCTTCGTAGACCCACAACAGCGAATCGCCCATCGGGACGTTGAAGTTAGGCGTAGCCAGGTCGGCACCGCGACGATACTTGCCGTCCCACGAATGGTTGAATTCATGCGACAGCAGATCGCGCATGATCCAGCTCTTGTCCCATTCGGTGAAGTAGCCGCTCGGCGTGCCGTCTTCGCTGGAACGATGATGTTCCAGACCGTTGCCGCTCATCTTGTCGCTGAGCGAGAACAGGAAGTCGTAGTGGTTGTAGTGATGCGCGCCGTAGAGCTTGTACATCTGCTGGATCAGCGCCTGATGGACCTTCACCTGCTCGGGTGTGATCTCAAGGTACTTCGGATCATCGGCAACGATGTCCATGTGCACCGGCGTGCTCGCACCCGGGTCGAGATCCACGCGCTTGAAGTATTTGCCGGCGTAAATCGGCGAGTCGACCAGGTCGTCGTAATTGATCGCCTTGAAATGCACGGTGTCGCCATCCTGCGAGGCGACGTCCAGCGCCGAGCCGAACTGCCAGCCCGACGGCAGCTTTACGCTGGGATCGGTCTGGATCTGCCGCGCGTAGTAACCGGCCGGGTACAGCGTCACGGTGTTCCACTGCAGGTTGAGCATTTCCGGCGTCATCACCACGCGGCCCTGGCGCATGTCCTGCGGCGACAGGTACTGGAACTCCACGTCCACCGACGTGGCGCCTTGCGGCACGTCGACGTGGAAGGCGTAGACGTTGTACTGATCGCGCGTCCACGGCAGCGTCTGGCCGTTGGCCTTCACCACCAGGCCGGCGAACTTGTCGATCGGACCGGTCGGCGAATGGTTGCCAGGGATCCACTCCGGATAAAGCAAGGTAAGCGGACCCGGTGCCACCGGCACAACTTCGTGCACGCGGAACACGCGATGGGCGATATCGGTGGCATCGACATCGATCTTCAGCGTCCCTGCGCTGTAAGGCACGTTCTGCGGAGCGGGCACGTCGTCGGCGTAGACGGCGAAAGCGGTGCATCCCAGCGCGGTGGCGAGGATGGCGGCGGCAAGCGGATGGCGGTTCAAGGTGGTCTCCTGGCGCGGTACAGGCCGTCAACATGAATGTGAAGGCGGCGTAAGACCACGATGCTAGCGACGTCTATGCATCCTGCCCCCCTGCCAGAGGTCACGCGCTACGCCTTGCGGCGTCAAGCTCTCCGGCGATCACGCGTCCCTGAACGCGCAATCAGCTAGCTGAACCATGACCGCGCCCGCGAAGGTGGCAGAAAGTTTGGTGTAAGACGGATGTTACAATCATGTTACGCCGCGTAACCCCGCGCGGTCCCTCGTAGCGACTTCCCCATCGCTGCGACGGTCTAAAACAAAGAAGATGGAGTCCTCCATGAATAAGCTAGCCCTCTCGGCCGCCTTGGCCGCCCTCGCCCTGTCCCCCGTGCTGAGCCAGGCCGCCCATGCGGGTGACACAAGCACCCCCGCCGCCAGCACCAACTGGCAGGATAATTTCTTCGTCGCCGGTCAGCTCGGCCAGAGCCAGTACCGCGTCGACAGCAACGTGCTGAACCACGATCACGGCGTGTTCCAGAACGTCCGCTTCGGCTGGCGCTGGAACGGCTTGGTCGGCCCGGAAATCGGCTACGTGTACCTGGGTCAGCCCAAGTACGCCGATAACGCCGGCCAGCTCTCGGTCAAGCCGCGCGCCGCCACTGTCGGCGTGAACGCCAAGTACAACTTCTACCAGGCCTGGTTCGTGACGGCGCACGCCGGTTACATGCGCTCGCAGACCAAGTTCGACGCCATCGACGCGTTCGGCGGCGACCGCTACAAGACCTGGAACAATGGCCTGTACGCCGGTGTGGGCGTGGGTTACGACGTGACCAACAACTTCAGCGTCGGCCTGAACTACGACAACTACCGCCTGCAGGCTGGCAACAGCACCAGCTTCGACAACATCGGCGTGTCGCATTCGCGCGCCAACGTTGCCGCGTACTCCGCCTCGGTGGAATACCGCTTCTAAGCACGACCAAGCCGCGGTGCCTTTCGGCGCTCGGCCAGCAAGCCCCGTCCCCCGAGGCAACTCGGGGGATTTTTTTGTCTGCGCGAAACCCGGCTTGTTCGTCTCCAGGCCTAAAGTTGACCGCTTCTCCTGCCGATACACCATCCGAGCCGCTTTCGTGTGGCACCCCCGGCCGGAGAACTGAGACCTATGAAAATGCTACTCGCCGCGACCGCGCTAATGGTCGCCCCCATCGCCGCCCACGCAGCATGCGCGGCTACTGATTTCGCCATCCAAGACGTCAAGGTCAGCGCCACTGGCACTGGCATCGCCACCCGCTTGAGCGTGAAGGGCAAGCTGGTCAACAACTGTACCTCCGCCGCCGCCGCGCAAGTTCGCGTCGATGCGAAGGACGGTTCCGGCAACGTGCTGGCCACCAAGGAAGGCTGGCCCGCTGGCACCACCAACATCAGCCCCGGCCAGTCGGTTGATTTCGACCTGGGGCGTCTGCTGCATTACCAGTCGGACATGCAGAGCTATTCCGTCAGCGTGGTCGACGTTCGCGCCTGGTAATCCCTTTAGATATAAACGTGCGTGTGAACCTGCCGACGGCATCTACCTGCCGTCGGCCTTTTTTTGGCATCGCTCTCTATAAATCATTGCATTCGCTGCATCGCACTAATCCAGCAGCGGCGAACGCGAAATGAGAGAACTCAGCGCGGAATCGCCAATGACAGGCCTAGAGGCGCTCCAGGCAGACAAGCGCCGCTTGAGCTCACTGAGGCCAACGACGCCGTCCACGATATTGGCGAACGGCTAGGCTAACGCCGAAGTTAGATACCTACGATCCCGGACTGAATGCATTGCGCAATCACGTCCGGCTACCCGACAGCGAACGCCATAGGCACATCATTGCGAGAAGTGCACAACTGATATATCTGCTCGTTGATGTGTCGAAACATCAAAAGCACACCTATGACGTCTCTATAACTAGGCAACTACGCATCTTCCACGCCGAGGCGTCGGTGCCTTGCTGAGTCGCATCAATGCAGCGTAAATAGCTTATCGAAACCCGCCACGCGCAAGGTCCCACGCAACGCGCTACTTGCGTTGACGATGCTAATCTCGGCACGATCGCCACCAGCGTGCTCACGCAACAACAAAAGCATGCCGAGCGCCGAACTATCCATGCTATCGACCTCGCCCAGGTCGATCACGTAGCTGCGCGATGGCTTGCGTTGACCCAGGCAGGCTTCGTGAAACTGGCGATGCACGCTGAAGTCGAAGTGGTTGCCGAATTGCAGGGTCAGGCAATCCTGCTCGGTGTCGTGTTGGACATTGAGATTCATGGCAATCACTCCTTAAAACAGTTCAATTTCGCCGGCATCCATCGTGTTCTGCAAGGCGGGCCCACGCGAACGGATGCGTGCCTTCTCGCGTTGCAGTGCAAGCCGCTCGCGTACGCGGTCGGAATGCTGCCGTAGCACTTGCGCATCGACGGACTCACAGGCAAGCGTCTGGATATCACGCGTAGTCTCTGCAGCGACGCCTTGAAGTTCGACCAGGCGTGTGCGCGTCTGGTTGAGCAGCTGGCTCAAGATGTCTTCGAATTGCAGCGAGCGGATGGTGGTCGAAACGTCAGTACCGAGGCCGCGATTGATCTCGACAACCTGGTCGGCGACCGCGCTGGCGCGCGCATCGCTTTCGGTCACGTGCGCCATCATCGCGTCGATCCCGCCCTTGGCCGATAGCGCCACGTTGAGATCCTGCGAGGCCATCTCGCCAACCAGATCGCGTACCTGCTCCATCGCAATGCGCGCGCGTTCGACGTGACTGCCGATTTGTTCGTTGAACTGGTTCGAGTGGCTGGCGAGATTGCGAATTTCCCCTGCCACCACCGCGAAACCACGCCCTGCCTCACCGGCGCGTGCCGCTTCGATGGCCGCATTGAGCGCCAGCAGATTGGTTTCCTCGGCGATCGTATTGACGTTCTTGAGCAACGCAAACACCGCATCCATTTCCTTGGACATGCCGTCGATGCGGTAAACGATGCGCAGGCTTTCGCGCGATAGTTGCACGATCAGTCCAACGAAGTGTTCCAGCAGATCGCCGGTACGCGTTGCGAAATCCTGCACCGATACGCCGCCGTTCTGCACGTCGATGATCTGCTTGAGCAACGACTGCTGCATGCCCGTCTTGTGCGACAAACCGTCGAAACCGCCGCCCAGCTCGGATACCGCGTCACGCAGAAGGTCCAGCGCCTGATGCAACTCGCGCGATGCGTGCCCCAGTTCGTCGACCAATGCTCCGCGCACATCTTCCAGCGCTTCGCGTACGGGCGCGTTGTCGGGGTCGATAGCTGTCTCAACCACGATGGTCGGTGCGGCCAGTCGGCGGCATTCGAATATCCATACTGCGCATAGCGCGGTAATCAGTACCGGCGCCATCCAGATGGGATTCCAGATGAGGCTCAGCAGCAGTGCCACGAGACTGGCGCCGATGCCAATCACCGGGCGCGAAGCGAAGGGAAGCGTGATAGCGGACATAAGGTGTTCCGTTACGTCAGGAAGCGGCGCGGCGCGCGCCGACCGAGGGTTGTTGCGCCAGTACCAGCAAGCGCGCAGCGATCTGTTCGAGCGCCATCTTTTCGTCGGCGGCACCGAGCTTCCAGGCGGCGCCTGGCATGCCCCACACCACCGAACTGGCTTCGTCTTGCACCAGCGTGGGCGCGCCGCTTTCGCGCAGCTCCAGCAATCCGCGCGCGCCGTCGTCGCCCATGCCGGTCAACAGCACGCCGATCGCGGCGGAGCCGACACTGGCGGCCATCGAACGGAAAAGCACATCGACGCTGGGCTTGTGCCGATTGACCTGCGGACCATCGTGCAGCCGGCAAACATGCTTGGCGCCATCCCACATCACAAGCAGATGTTCGCCGCCAGGCGCAATGTAGGCGTGACCAGGCTGGATCGGCTGACCGTCACGCGCCTCGCACACGCGCATGGCCGAACAGTTGTTCATGCGTGTGGCGAACGGACCGCTGAATGCCGCGGGGATGTGTTGCGTGATGACGATCGACGGTGCATCGGGCGGCATCGCTTCGAGCAGGACGCGAATCGCTTCGGTGCCGCCGGTGGAAGCACCCACCGCAATGATGCGACTGCTACCGCGCGTGCCCGGCGACTGCGAACGCGGCAGCACCGCGTCGGCGGTGAGCCGTGGCGGCACGTCGAGTTTCTGCACGGTCGTATACGCGCGCGGCCGGGTGAGCGCAGCCAGTTTCACTTTGGCGCAGATTTCCTGCGCACTGTCGGCAAAACTACTGGCCAGATCGCTGGATGGCTTGGTAAAGAAATCCACCGCACCGATTTCCAGCGCACGCAAGGTCACTTCCGCACCACGCTCGGTCAGCGAGGAAACCATCACCACCGGCATTGGCCGCAGGCGCATCAGGTTTTCCAGGAAGGTCAAGCCGTCCATGCGCGGCATTTCCACGTCGAGCGTCAGCACGTCGGGATTGAGCTGCTTGATCTTGTCGCGGGCAATCAGCGGGTCGGCAGCCACGCCGACGACCTCGATACCGGGATCGGAATCGAGCATGGCCGACAGCAGCTTCCGCACGAGTGCGGAATCATCGACTACCAGGACGCGAACTTTTGACATGTTTACTTAACCTTTCCAGTGAATATCGATAAAGAACTCCTGCCCTTTATCGATTCGCCGGTTACGGCCGTGGCCGTAACCAGCTCCGCCAGAATCAAACGCTATGACCGTTTGATTCGCGGCAGGCCACCCATGGCCTGCGAGAAGTGGAGCTTTTCCAGCGGGCGCTAGAAAAGCTCCACTTCTCCCTTTATCGGATCATTCGCCAAACGCTTGAGGTAACTCTGTTCATTGGCGGCCAATTCACTCTCACGCGTGCCGCGCAGCTGGCGTACCCGCACCCGGCCGCTGGCAGGGAAAAACTGCAATTGCCGCGGATAAATGTCGCCGACATCGGAGGCCAGAAGCTGCAACCCTTCTGTTTCCAGGTAGCGCTTTACGAATGCAATATTGCGCTGCCCCACGTCGGTCATCTGCGCCAGCACGCGGCCGCCACCGAAAATCTTTACCTTCAATGCCTCGCGTTTGCCGCCGGCCTTGAGGATCGCGTTGATCAGCTGCTCCATCGCATCGCTGCCATAGCGCGCCGCGCGCCCTACCGCCGACGACCAATCGTTACGCTCGGCGCCCATCGGCTCAGGCAGCATGAAGTGGTTCATGCCACCGATACGCCGCTCGTCGTCGCGGATACATGCCGACACGCACGAACCCAGCACGGTGGAGACCATTTCCTCTTGTGCGCTGACGTAGAACTCGCCGGGAAGCACCTTCACTGTCATGCAGCCGTGGGTGGGATCCCAGAACCGGCGCATGTGTTCGAAACCGGGCAATACCGCCGCGGCAGTAGCAGGCTTCGTGGCGACGCGGGACATCGGTGCAGTCATGGCACGCATTTCCGATAGACGGTACGGCCCACCAGTTCGAACGAATCGCTAAGGCCGTACATCGACTCGGAGTGACCAAGAAACAGATAGCCTCCCTGCTCCAACAAACCGGCATAGCGCTCAAACAGGCGCTGCTTGGTCGGCTTGTCGAAATAGATCACCACGTTGCGGCAAAAAATGGCGTCGAACGGACCGCGCATCGGCCATTCGTGCAACAGGTTGAGCGGCTGGATGGTGACCAGCTCGCGCAACCGCGGATGCACGCAGGCCAAGCCTTCGTAAGCGCCTTCGCCGCGCAGGAACCAGCGATTGCGACGCGCCTCGCTGATGCCGCCCATACGCTCCAACGAATACGTGCCCGAGCGTGCGGCTTCCAACGCTTGCGGCGACAGGTCGGTCGCCAGGATGCGCGCATCAACCTTGCTACCCGTGCGTTCGAGTGCCTCGGCCAGCACCATCGCCAGCGCATACGGTTCCTCGCCGCTGGAGCATCCGGCTGACCAGATGCGCAAGCGGCCACCGTTGCGTTTGGCCTCGAGCCAGCGCGGCAGCAACTCGTCGACCAACAGGTCGTAGTGATGCATTTCGCGGAAAAATGCAGTGACGTTGGTGCTGATCGCGCTGGCGAGTTCGCCTAGTTCGCTATCCGGATCGGTGCGCAACAGATCGACATACGCATCGAAGCCATCCAAACCCAGTGCGCGCAAGCGGCGCAACAAACGCCCTTGCACCAGCTGCCGCTTGTGTTCGCCGAGCACGATGCCGCAGTGCTTGTAGACGAAGTCGCTGAGGAACGCAAAATCGCCATCGCCCAGCGACCATCCCCCAGCGCTTGCGACCGCGCCGCGCGAATCGTCGACCATGATACGCGCGGCCATGCGATCAGAACTCCTTCCAGGCGCCGGCATCCGCCGTCTCGACCGGGCGGGGCGCGACTCTCGGTGCGCTGCCCTTGCGGACGGCCGCGAACACAGCTTCGGCTTCGGCGACAACGGTATCGCCAGCCTTCACCTTGACCGCTGGCTTATCCTTCGTCACGCCTTCGAGCTTGAAGAAGCCGACCTGGTTGGTGAGTTCATTAGCTTGTTCGTGCATGGCACGCGCTGCGGCCGATGCTTCTTCCACCAGCGCCGCGTTTTGCTGGGTCATTTCGTCCATCTGCGACACGGCGTTGTTGACCTGATCGATACCGGCCGACTGCTCCTGGCTGGCCGCGGCAATTTCCGCAACGATGTCGGTGACCTTCTTGACGCTATCGACGATATCCGCGAGCGCCTTGCCAGACTGGTCGACCAGCTCCGTGCCCGTGCGCACTTTTTCGGCACTGTCGTTGATAAGCAGTTTGATCTCTTTCGCTGCACCCGCGCTGCGCTGCGCCAGATTGCGCACTTCGGTAGCAACCACCGCGAAGCCGCGACCTTGTTCGCCGGCACGCGCTGCTTCCACTGCTGCATTAAGCGCGAGCAGATTGGTCTGGAACGCGATTTCATCGATCAAGCTGACGATGTCGGAAATCTTGCGGCTGGACGAGTTGATCTCGCGCATGGCGGTAACCGCCTGCGCTGCCACTTCGCCACCACGCTCGGCCTGTTCGCGCGCTCCGCGAGCCAGCTGGTTGGCGTGACTGGCGTTCTCCGCGTTCTGCTTCACAGTGGAGGTCATTTCCTCCATCGACGAGGCCGTCTCTTCCAAGCTGGAGGCCTGTTCTTGCGTGCGCTGGCTCAGATCGTCGTTGCCACGTGCGATCTGCTGCGCGGCAGTGCTCACCGCATCGGACCCTTGGCGCACTTCGGCGACGATTTCTACCAGTCGCTGATCCATCGTGCGCAAAGCGCCGAGTAGATTGGCCAGCTCGTCCGCACCCTTTACCTGGATATCATGGCCCAACTTGCCACTGGCAATTTCGTTGGCGACATGCATCGCGTAGCTCAGCGCATGACTGATCGAACGCACCAGCACGACCGAGCGCAGCAGCGCGAATAACAAGCCAGCCAGCAACGCGATGACGGTGATCATGCGTACGCGCTGATAGGTCTTCACCTGATCCTGAAAGATCTGATTGCCTTCGGTGCGCTGCACATCCACGATTTTGGACAACGCATCCTGACGCTGCATCAGCAGAGGACGCATTTCCATCTCAACCAGATCGGAGGCGGAGGCGTCGGCCTGCTTGATCGCGTCAAGCACGTCGTCTCTGGCCTGATCGTAGTCTTTGTCGGTGGAGTGATATTCCTTCACGGCCGCGGCCAACGCCGGGCTCAATGAGAGTGCTTCCAGGCGTTTTTTGTAATCGGTCATTTCCGCCATGTAGCGATCGGCCTCGGTGAGCTTCTGCTTCACCTGATCCGCCTTGCCAACCAGGCTGGCCGCTTCGTTAAGCGTGAGGAAGTATTTGAGCGAATCCGTGCGCACGACATCGACGTACTGGGTTGGCACCAGTTCGTTTTCGTAGATGGCCTGCGTGCCACCGTTCTGATGTGCCATCGCGCCCAAACCGATGCCTGCGCCGGCGAGCAACATCACGCAAAGCATGCCGACCAGCACTATCAGCCGGGCGCGGATCGAGAGCGACATAAACTTGAATTTCGGGAAGCGCAATTTCATTGTCTTGTTCCTTCAGGCCACGGCTTTCACATCGTCTGCCGCGTTCAGTGCGGCCTCGAGCATCTGCGCATCCTGCGGTTGCAGCAGCTTGTCTGCATCGAGCAGCAGCACCATGCGGTCGCCGATCGAGGTAAGTCCTTTCAAATATTCGGTGTCCACCGTGGTGCCCATATCCGGCACCGGGCGCAAGGCATCGCTTGCCAGGTCAATCACATCGGATACGGCATCCACCACCACGCCGAATTGGCGACCGGCCACAGTGATGATCACGGTGACGGTGGTGGCGTTGTATTCCTCGCGGCTCAGGCCGAAGCGCAAGCGCAAGTCGATTACCGGCACGATGGCGCCGCGCAGGTTCAGCACGCCAAGCACGTAGTGCGGCGACTGCGGAATGCGTGTCACGGGTGTCCAGCCGCGAATCTCGCGCACGGCCAGGATGTCGATACCGTATTCCTCATGCGCGAGGTTTACAGTGAGGTACTGCGACTGGAGCGCGTCGCTCCGGGCATGGTCGGACATGTTTCGCCTCGTCGTTGGAGCACCACACGGCGCTCCCGTTCGAAAGATGGATCGGCGGATTTGGGCAAAACTTGAGCTGCCAAACCCCGGAAAAATCAGAATTCCGTCCACTCCCCGGTAACGGCCAGGGGCCGTAGGACCGGCTCCGGCAAGCGCGCCGAAAGGACGGGTTTAGCGACCGATTGGCGCGCTTTTTCAATACCTTGCGCGCTCACGTGCAGGCGGAAGTAGCTCACCTGGGCCTGCAGCAGATCGGCCTGCTCCTGCATGGCGCGGGCGGCAGCGGCGGCCTCCTCCACCAGCGCCGCGTTCTGCTGGGTTACCTCGTCCATCTGCGTGACGGCATGGTTGACCTGCTCGATGCCGCCGGACTGTTCCTGACTAGCTGCCGCGATCTCGTTGACGATATCGGCGACCTTTTGCACGCTGCCGATGATGCCGGCCAGCGCCCTGCCGGACTCGTCCACGAGTTGCGAACCGGCCTGCACTTTCTCCACGCTGTCTCCGATCAACGTCTTGATCTCCTTCGCGGCGCGCGCACTGCGCTGGGCTAAATTGCGTACTTCGGCGGCGACCACGGCAAAGCCATGGCCCTGCTCGCCGGCATGTGCCGCTTCGACCGCTGCGTTCAAGGCGAGCAAATTCGTTTGAAAAGCGATTTCGTCGATCAGGCTGACGATATCGGCGATCTGTCCGCTGGCCTGCTTGATCGCCAGCATCGCCGTGCTGGCGCGCGCGGCCACGTCACCGCCGCGCTGTGCCTGCACGCGCATGTCGGCGGCAAGGCGGCTGGCGTGATTGGCGTTGTCCGCGCTTTGCTTCACGGTGGAGGTCATCTCCTCCATCGACGCCGCGGTTTCCTGCAGGCTGGACGCTTGTTCCTGCGTGCGCGAACTCAGGTCGTCGTTGCCACGCGCAATCTGCTGCGCTGCTGTGGTGACGGTCTGCGCACCCTGCTGCACCTCACCCACGATGTCAGTCAGCTTGTCGCGCATGCGTTGCAGGGCATCCAGCAGGCTGCCGGGCGGTGGCGTGGTTTGCGCATCGGCTCGGGACAGGTCGCCGTCCGCAATGTGGTTCGCAATCGTCAATGCCACGGCGGGTTCGCCGCCAATGCTCAAGCGGATGCTTCGCATCGATTGCCACACCACGAAGATCACCAACAACGCGACCAGCGCGGCGCGCAACAGGCTACCGATAAGAATCTGACGGAATTGCGCGTCGATATCCACGAAGTAGGCACCTGCGGCGACATGCAGATCCCACGGCTTGTACCAGACGGTGTAGGTCATTTTGAGCTTGTCGCCCTTGCTGCCCGGCATCGGCCACATGTAATCGGTAACACCGTAGCCGTCGCGCTGATCGGCGAGCAACATCTGCCGATACATGTATTTCCCCGTCGAATCAGCCTCGTCGCGGATGCTCTTGCCCACACGTTTCGGCATAACGGGATGCATGCGCATGATGAGATTGGAGTCGAACACGTAGATGTAACCGGTGCCTTCGCTCCAACGCATGGCTGCCACAGCTGCCAGTGCGCGCCGTTGTGCTTCCGCGTCGCTGAATTCACCCGTAGCAGCGCGATCGTGATAGCTCTGCAACAGCGACGTGGCGCTGGCTACCTGGTCGCCCAACGCGCGCTCGCGCGCCTGCATCTGCAGATTTCGACTGGAAATGGCCGACATCACGGTCAACGCCACCAAACCAACCACCACGATAGCGATGACAAGCCACACCCTGGACGCGAGGCTCAAGCGATCAAACAGTTTCAACGGGGACTTCATGAGGACGACCTTCAAATGACCGGAGACGAACCAACGTGCTGCTCAAATTCATTCCAAGCGCAAGCGCGCGCCAGCCTTTCCGGCGCGATCAGTGCGTGGAATGTGAAACCGGCGGCACGCTCCAGTGCCCCCGCAATGCCAGGCGTTAGGCCGCCTTGCGTCGTCCCTGCAGACGAATGAGTCCGGCGATATCGACAATCAACGCCACCGAACCATCCGCAAGAATGGTTGCGCCGGAAATGCCGTCGACCCGGCGATAATTGGCTTCCAGCGACTTCACGACGGCCTGTTGCTGGCCGATCAATTCATCGACAAACAAACCGACCTGATTGCCGTCGGCTTCGACCACGATCACCAGACCGTCTTGAATGTTTTGCCGCGCCGTCGCGCAACCGAATTGCTGATGCAGACGCACGATCGGCAGGTATTCGCCACGGAAGCGGAACAACTCGCCACCGCCGGTCACGCTGCGCACCGCATCGGCAGGCAGTTGGATGGATTCCACGATCGATACCAGCGGCACGATGTAGCACTCATCGCCCACCGCCGCGCTCAAGCCATCGATGATCGCCAGCGTCAGCGGCAAGGTGATGGTGAACGTGGTGCCGGCACCCGCGCGACTCTTGATGGCGACATTGCCGCCCAGATCCACCACGTTGCGGCGAACCACGTCCATGCCCACGCCGCGGCCCGACAGATCGGTGGTGACCGCGGCGGTAGAAAAGCCAGGCTGGAAAATCAGATCGCCGACGTCTTCGTCGCTGATCCCCTCGCCACTCGTGATCAAACCCTTCTGCAATGCCTTGGCGATGATCGCGTCGCGATTGAGTCCGGCGCCGTCGTCGACAATTTCCACCACGATGGAACCGCCGCGATGGAAAGCTTCCAGGCGCAACGTGCCGACTTCGCTCTTGCCGGCAGCGCGACGCTTATCGGGCATTTCCAGGCCATGGTCGATCGCATTGCGCACCAGGTGCACCAGCGGATCGCCAATCTTTTCCAGCACCGTCTTATCCAGCTCGGTGTGTTCGCCGATCATTTCCAGCTTCACTTGCTTGCCGAGCTTCTGGCTCAAATCGCGCACCAACCGTGGGAAGCGGTTGAAGACCGATCCGATCGGCAGCATGCGAATGCCCATCACGCTTTCTTGCAGCGTGCGCGTATGTCGCGCCAGCTGTGCCAGGCCGTCTTGCAGCATGCTCAGCCGCGACAGATCGAATTCTTCGCGGAACTGATCGAGCATCGCCTGTGTAATCACCAGTTCGCCAACCAGATCGATCAGGCTGTCGATCTTGTCGATGCCCACGCGCACGGAGCCCGCATCGTTGCTGCTAGCTGCGCTGCGCGCCGTGCCTGCCGCCGCGCCCGCACCGGCCGGCGCGGCGATAGCTTCGACAGCCGGTGCAGGCGGTGGCGCGACGGCAACGAGTGGTTCGATGCTCAGATCGCACTCGTCCTCGACCCACTCGAACACCGCCGCGATAGCGTCGCGACTGACCGCACCGGTCAGTTCGAGGCGCCAGCCGAGGTGGCATTCGGATGGGTCGAGTGCGTCCAGCGCGGGCACACGATCCAACTGTGCCTCGACGACCAGCTGCCCGAGCGCAGCCAGTTCACGCAATAGACGCAACGGGTCGTTGCCGCCGGCCAACATGCCAGCGTGGGGACGGAACTGAATGATCCAGCCGCTAGACGCGGCAGGTTTGGCGGCGGCCTTTGTCACCGCCGCCGGTATCTCGCGGCCCACTGCAGCGGCCAATTGCTGTTTCAGACTTTCGCTGCCGGCATCGGCCAAGGGCTGACCGGCCTGTGCACGATCGAACATGCCGCGCAGGCAATCGACGGTCCGCAACATCAATTCGACAATCGGCTTGTCGATCGCGCGCCGACCATCGCGTACCTGATCGAGTAGCGATTCCGCTTCATGCGTAAACGACGCCATGTCCGGAAAGCCGAACGTGGCCGCGCCACCCTTGATCGAATGCGCTGCGCGGAAAATGCTATGCACCAACTCCGCATCGCCGCCCTCATCGAGCGCCAGCAGTGCCGCTTCCATCGCGTCCAGCCCTTCCAGGCTTTCCTCGAAAAAGACTTTGTGGAATTGCGCAATGCTGATCGTGCTCATAGGGATCGGACTCTTTAGATGCGGTGCTTAACCGAGAACGCGACGAACGGTAGCCAGCAACTGCTCCGGATCGAACGGCTTCACCAACCAGCCCGTCGCACCCGCTGCTTTGCCTTCCATCTTTTTGTCCGTGTTGGACTCGGTCGTCAGCATCAGGATCGGCACGCCCTTGTATTCCGGGCGCGTGCGCAATTCGCGCACCATGCTGATGCCATCCATCACCGGCATGTTGACGTCGGCCAACACCAGGTCGAAGCGCGACGCTGCCGCCGAGTCCAACGCCAGCTGACCGTTTTCCGCCTCGCTGACGTCATAGCCAGCGGTGCGCAACGTCAGCGCCACCATGCCGCGCATCGAAGCCGAATCGTCTACCGCAAGAATCTTTGCCATCTTCCACCTCAAGTTCAGGCCGACTGTTTCGCCGGCAATGCCAATGTCTGTGCCAGACCCAGCTGGCTCGCCGCGTCATACAACGGTGCGCTAGCACCCGCCCAACTCACCTGATGCCCGCGCTTTTGCGCGTCACGCTGGAAAGCGACCAGCAGCTGCAGCGCCGCCGTATCGACACGATCCACCGTGGTCCCATCCAGCACGACCGGGGAAACATTCAGCGCATCACGCAGCTGCCGATGCATATCCATCACGTCGGCGATCCGGAAATCGGCAGGCATACCCACACGCGCACCACCGCTCGTCCCCGCATCACCTTTGCTCTTGCCGCCCATAGCCCTGTCCTCGACGGGAGTCTGTTGCAAGTTTTATCGGCCAGCACAGACCTAGCTTTAGAGCCTTTTCACAGGACTTAGACGTACGCAGCGCGCAGCGCTAGCACAGAGCTCGCAAGGTTTTGCTTTTTAAAAGTGCGCGCATGGATGCGCGCCGCTCTTGTGGGGCCTCTAGGGCGCCCTCGGGGTGCCCTTCTCTTTGGTTACTTTCTCTGACTCCGGGCATCCTGCCCTCCGCCCTTCGGGCCAGCTTTGCTGTTCGTCCGCGTTCCAGACGCGGACGTGGGCACGCGAGAGAAAGTGACTCGGGCCGGGAAGGGACCGAAAGCTCTTCGCAGGCACGCAACCTTGCTATAAAGCCCAAAGTCACTGGGCCCCGGCCTGCGCCGGGGCGACGAGTGAAGCGATCTCGCGAGCCCATCCCCTCACCTCAACCCTCTCCTCAGAGGCGAGAAAAAAACCGCTAAAGTTCCAAGCACCCCCGCCGATATCGTCCCCAGGGTTCGCGAAAACGTGCGAAACAGCACCATCGCCAACCAGGAGAGCCGCGCGTGATCATCCAGCCAACCAGCGTTGCCGCACTGACCTGGCTCGGTGCCGCTGCCGGCGCCAGCTCAGAAGGTTGGCGTATTGGTAGCGTGTTGTCCGCGCGTCCGCTCGGCATCAGCGAGCAAGGCTTGATGGTGCTGCAGGTCGGCGCACTCACCGTCGAAGCCGAAGCCCCCGGCACCAAGCTGCCGCCTCAATTCCAGGTGCGCGTGCTGAGCCTGGGCGCGCAGCCCCAATTGGAAATACTCGGCGCAGGCTCCCAGCTCGACGGCAACGTCAACCAGGCGTTGCGCGAACGCCTGCCCCAGCAAAACGGCTATGCGCCGTTGCTCGCCACGATGGGCGCATTGTCGCAATGGTCCATCGTGCGCCAGCTACCGCCGTATCTGCGGTCGGCGCTGGCGTTGCTCGAGCACAGCATGAGCACGCCGCAAGAAGTGTCCACCGGCGAAGGCCTGCGCCAAGCCGTCAATCGCAGCGGCATCTTTCTTGAAGCACAACTGGCGCAAGCGCCTGCCAGTGACGCCACTACCGCACACGACGACATGAAAGGCGCGTTGCTGCGCTTGGTTGCCATCTTGAAAGGTCAGCCTCTGGTTGGCGAAAGCAGCGACGCCGAAGTGGATCCACCACTGCTTTACCGCGGCGTATTGCCTCAAGGACGTTTTCCGCTCCCCCCGGAACTGGCCAACAGCAGCGAAGCGACCGATTTTCTGCCGCGTCTTTATACCGACGTGCAAGCCGCACTAGCTCGCCTTGAAGTGGCGCAGTTGCAGGCAGGCGTGGCCAACTGGCTGGTGGAAATCCCGATTCAGGATGCGGACGGTGCCGACGTGCTGCAGCTGTTGTTGAAACAGCAACACGAAGGCGAGCAGACCTGGACGCTCGGCTTTTCTCTGGATCTGCCATCGCTCGGGCCGATCGTGGGCGAATTGCAATTACGCGGCCTGCGCCTGTCCCTGCGCTTGTGGGCGCAGCATCGGGACACAGTCGATCGACTAGAAGAACAGTTCGAGGATATACGCTCGCGCCTGGACGCCACCGGCCTTTTCCTCGATCAGCTCAGTTGTCAGTTCGGCCTGCCGCAAGCCGGCAATAGTGTCAGTGCGGTATTTCTGAAGGCCACCGTATGACAACACCGCTGCTACCTACGCCGCAACGCAAAGTCGTGCTTCGCCTGTCGGGCGGCGAGGGCTCGACGCCGTCGAGCCTCAGTGCCGCTGACGTCGACAACCTCTTCAAGCATGCGCACGCATTGGGCCTGCCACTGCATCACGATCCGCAGGTTGCCGCGCTGCTGGTGTCATTGCGGATGAACGCAGACGTGCCGCCGCTTCTATATGCTGCTGCCGCCGCTGTGCTTGCCAGCATCTACGACGTGTCGCGCAAACCGTAATACGGCTTTGTTAGGCGCGCTTGGCGTGTAGGCGCAGTACCAGTTCCGCTTCGTTGTGGGAAAGCCCGCAACGCGTCATCAGCTGCTCCAGATCGCCGCCTTCGCGCGCCAGATGTTGTGCCAGTTCGTAGTTGCTTGCGGACGAGTGATGACTGGCCGAACGCAACGTTCCCATCTGCACGGCAGGCACTTCGACCGAGCGTCGTGGCGCATCGGCGGATTTGCTGCGCGCTTCCAGCACACTCAAGCGATGATCGATCTTGTTGAGTGCATTGACCATCATCAATGCGGGCACATCGCTTTGATCGCTTTCTCGAGTGACTGCAACGCTCGGCACGCGGCGAGCCTGGCGCCATAACAACACAAGCGTCGCCACCTGCATCACACACAGAGCAACGATCACCGCATCACGCCACATCTTGCAACTCCTGGTTGAGACGACATAGCCGGACAACATCCAGCAAAGCGACAAAACCGCCCTGCCAGCCCATCACGGCCTGCACGGGATCGTCCACGCGTCCCGAGCGAGCGGGGGGCAGTTCGATAGCTTCGACTTTGGGCTGCAACAGATCGCCCACCGCATCCACGCGCAACCCGACCCGATGCGTATCGTGCGCGAACACCACAATGCGCACAGAAGCAGGATCGCTTGGCGCCGTGTGATCCAAACTAAGACGACGGCGCCCATCCATCACCGGCACGATGTTGCCGCGCAAATGGCAAACGCCGAGCAAATCGGCTGCTGCACCCGGCACGGGTGTCGGCACGCAATCGCGGATGACTTCGCTGACCTGATTGAGCAATACCGCGTAATGCTGACCGTTCAATTGAAACGACAACCACGGTTCGCGCGCGATGATTTCGATATTGGGAACAAGGCTCATGGGCTGGCGTTATCCCTTGTCGTCGGGCGTGATCAGACGTGGCGATGGCGCGACGCCGGGTGTCGTGACCAGGGTCGCCACGGGCGCGACGACTGGCGGTACGGGAATCATGGCAGGCGCTGGAGTCGCGCGTGCGGGCGGCAGCTGAAGCGCCGCAGCTTGGGAGGTGATCGCCGCAGCGGTTTGCTGCGCGGATGCCGGTGACGCGGCAGGCGCATCGATCTGATCGCCGGTCGCATTCGTATCGGTGTCGGCGGTCTGATTGATTTGATCGCTATTGGTATAGAACCGGCGTGGTGCCGCCTTGTCGCTCAGCACCACCACGAGCACGCGACGGTTTCTATTGCGGCCATCCTCGCTGGTGTTGTCTGCGGCCGGGCGATATTGACCCCAGCCGACGATGCCAAGACGTTCAGGATCGACACCATGTATGGCAAACAAACGCGCAACGCTGGCTGCGCGAGCGGCCGACAGTTCCCAGTTCGAGGGATACACGGTGGTATCGATCGGCACATCGTCGGTATAGCCTTCAACGCGCAACGGATTGGCAAAGGGAGCAAGGATCTTGCCCAGGCTGGTCAACACATCGTTGGCGGACGGCGATAGCGTGGCGACGCCGCTGGGAAACAGGATATCGGTGCGGATCTCGATCTCCAGCCAATTGGGCGTGCGCCTTACCACGACCAAGCCCTTGTTGATCAACGGCTGCAATGCGTGTTCGACTTCGCTGCGGATGCGCTCAAGATTTTGCTGCTCGTCGCTGAGCTTCTCATTCTTGTTATCCGGAGACGCGGCCTGCGCGGGGTCGGGTGTAGTGATGTGCTGCGACTGCACCGGCAACAAAATCTGCGCCAGTGGCGTACGCGGGATTGGCGCGGGCTTGTTGGTCGGCACCGGCATGCTGGACTGCGGCGCGTTAGGTGTCACCGGCTGGATGACGGAGCGCGAACCGTTGAACGCCGACGAAATCGCCTGCGCCAAGGCGCGATATTTGGTCGTGTTGACGCTGGACATGGCATACAGCACAACGAACAACGCCAGCAGCAAGGTCAACAAATCCGCATAGGGGATCACCCACGCTTCGTGGTTGGGATGATCCTCATGTTTGTGCCGCCGTCTCATACAAGATAGCCCTGCAGCTTGCTCTCGATCTGGCGCGGATTGTCGCCCTGCGCAATCGAAATCAGCCCTTCGATCAAAATTTCGCGCACTTGGGTCTGCTTGTTGATCAGCGCCTTCAATCGCGCACCGATCGGCAACAACAATAAGTTCGCAAGGCTAATGCCGTAGATAGTGGCGACGAACGCTGCCGCGATACCGTGACCGAGCTTGGCCGGATCGGTGAGGTCGCGCATCACGGCCATCAAACCGAGCACCGCGCCGATGATGCCCATCGTCGGCGAATAGATGCCGCCGGTTTCGAATACTTTCGCGGCATGCAGGTCGACCTGCTCGCGCGTTTCCACTTCCAATTCAAGCACGGTGCGAATGGCTTCCGGCTCGCTGCCGTCGACAAGCAACTGCAAACCCTTCTTCACGAAAGGGTCTGGTTCCGCATCGATGTGCGGCTCTAAACCGAGCAAACCCTGGCGGCGCGAAATCTCGCTCCAGCCGATAACACGGCTGATGAGATCGGACGGATGCAATTGCGGCGGCTTATACACCATCTTCAACATGCCGGCCGCGCGCTTGAGCACCTTGCCCTGCGTATGCAGCATCAGTGCGGAGATGGTGCCGATAAACACGATCACGAAAGCCGCCGGATTCCACAGCGCCGATACATCGGTGCCCTTTAGGATGGCGCCGACAATCAGCACCACAAAGGCCAGGATCGTGCCGATGATACTTATGATGTCCATATCAGGCAGATACCTTTAACGAAGGGAGCAAGCGCCCGTCGTCCTGCGACAACGCAGCTAAGTCCAGAACGAGCGCGAGTCTTCCGTCACCGGTGACCGTGGCGCCGGCAACACCCGGCACGCCTTCGAACAAAGGCCCGAGCGGCTTGACCATCACATCCTCGCGCCCGATCACCTCATGTACCAGGCAACCCAGATGCACATGGCCCACGTGCAACACCACGACATGACGACCACCCGGTCCGCCGATACCCGCCCAGTCGCCTAGATCGCCAAGGATCAACGCGCGACCGCGATGCGCCGCAACGCGCCGGCCATCGAGCATGTGGTCGTGCTGCGGATTCAGTTCGAACACCTCGCTGACATTGCTCAGTGGCAACGCGAACAGACGATCGCCCACGCGCACCATCAGCACGCGCAGAATTGCCAGCGTCAGCGGCACGGTAAGTTCAAGCGTGCTGCCGTGACCCAATCGCGAGTGCACCCGCAGGGTGCCACCCAATTCGGCCACACGCGTTTTCACCACATCCATGCCGACGCCGCGGCCGGAGATATCGGAGATGGTCGCGGCTGTGCTGAAGCCGGGGCGGAAGATCAACTCGTAGCATTCGACTTCGGACAGGCGTGCTGCCTGCGTGGCGTCGATCACGCCTTTTTCCACCGCCTTGCGGCGCAGTACTTCCGGGTCCATGCCGCGACCATCGTCGCTGACCGAGATCACGATACGTTCGCCGCGCTGGCTGGCGGAGAGTTTTACCTTGCCCTTGCGCGGCTTGCCGGCGCGTTCGCGACCGGCCGGATCTTCCAGGCCATGATCGACGGCGTTACGCAGCAGATGGACCAGCGGATCGGCCAACGCCTCGACCAGGCTGCGGTCCAGATCGGTGTCCTCGCCTTCCTGGATCAGTTCGATATCTTTGCCGAGCTGACGCGCAAGATCGCGCACGATGCGCGGAAAGCGTTGAAACAAACGCCCCACCGGCTGCATGCGCATGCCGAGCACGGCGGTTTGCAAATCGTCGGAAACACGATCGAGATCGCCCGCCATCGCCGACAGCGCTTCGTTCTCGCTGCGTGTGGCAAGACTCAACAGGCGATTGCGCAACAGCACCAATTCGCCCGCGCGGTTGACCAGCGTATCCAGCCGCGTGGTGTCCACGCGCACAGTGTTTTCGGCTTGTGCAGGCTTGTTTGCTGCAGGCGATCGCGTCGCCTCCGCAGGTGCGGGAGCAGGTACGGGCGCAGGCGACGCGACAGCAACGCTACCCGGCGCCGAGCCCTTGCCGTGCAGGCTGTCCAGCATCGCCTCGAATTCGTCTTCGCTGATTTCTGCATTTTTTTCCGCAGCGACTGGCGGCTTGATGGCACCGGGAGCGGCACCTTTGCCATGCAGCGTATCGAGCAGGCTTTCGAATTCGTCTTCGCCGATGTCGTTGCCGGCGTGTGCCGGCGCGCCCGGTGAACCACCTTGCCCATACAACGTATCGAGCAAGGCTTCGAATTCGGCTTCGATCGGATCGGCAGAACGCGCCTTCGCCGGTGCAGCTGCCGCCGCCGTCTCCACCACGGGCTGCAAGCGTTGCAGCAATGCGGAGGGTGGCGGCGACATCGGTGTGCCGGCGGACAGCGCCGCCATCATGCCGTTGAGCAGATCCAGGGCTTCCAGCAGCGCATCCATGTGCGCGGCATTCAGCACCAGCTTGGCGTTGCGTGCATCGTTGAGCAGTTCTTCGGCGCAATGGCACAACTGCACCATCGGCTCGATGCCCAGGAACCCCGCACCGCCTTTTACGGTATGGAAAACGCGAAACACCGCATTGAGCAATTCGCGATCGTGCGGCGAGGCTTCCAGCTCGATCAGCTGTTCGCCCAGCCGCTGTACTAATTCCCCGGCCTCGACCAGGAAATCGTCACGCAGCTCGCTGTCCAAGAGCGGGTTCAACGTATCCATCAAGGCCTATCCGATCAGAATCCGAATTCGCTGAGCAGACGATCGACTTCGTCCTGGCTGGAAACCTTGGCCACTTCCACCGGCGCTTCGCGACCGGCCAGTGCACCGGTGAGACGCACCAGTTCCAGCAACGACGATTCCACGCTCTCGATAAAGGCAACGACTTTCTTCACACGCTGGCCGGCCAGGTCCTGCCAGGACTGCACCAGCACCATGTCGTTGAGACCTTCGCCGCATGCATTGGCGAAGACTTTCGCCTGTCGCGCCAGCACGGCCGCCGGATCGGTTTCGCTGCTGTTGAAATCCAGCACCGCAGTCGCGTTGTTGGCAAGCGCTTCGGCTTCCGGACGCATGCGGTCGACGAAATCCAGGCTGCGATGCGCCGCCTTGGAACTCATCTCCAGCACTTCGGCCAGATAGTTGCGCGCATCGGTCATGCTGTCGGGCACGCCTTCGTTGGCCAGGTCGCTACCCAGACGCGACACCGCGCCGTGAAGATCGCGAGCAAGCACGCCCAATGCGCGGAACAGATGCTGTTCGCGCTGGCGCACCATTACATCCAGCGCCTGCTCGAACGCGGTACCGTCCTGGGTGTTGAGTAGTGCAAGGACTTCAGGCGGCAGGCTTTCAGCCACCGTAGCGGTCACGGGTGCGTTCATGCGGAGGCTCCACTGGCGGCCAGGCGTTCAAAGATCTTGTCCAGCTTTTCCTTGAGCGTGACCGCTGTGAAAGGCTTGACGATGTAACCGTTCACGCCGGCCTGTGCGGCGGCAATGATCTGTTCGCGGTTGTTTTCGGCAGTAACCATCAGCACCGGCAAGCCTTTCAGCTTGGGCTCGGCGCGAATCGCCTGCAGCAGTTCGATGCCGGTCATGTTCGGCATGTTCCAGTCGGTGACGACCATGTCGAACGAGCTGGCCTTCAGCATCGTCAGCGCGTTATGGCCGTCGTCGGCCTCCTGGATCAGCGGATTGCTGAAGCCGAGTTCGACCAGGAGGTTGCGAACGATTCGCCGCATGGTGGAGAAGTCGTCCACCACCAGGATTTTCATGTTCTTGTCCAAACGCTTTTCTCCGAAAGCAAGTAACAAGGGGGAGGGAGTGAGAAACGAGCGAAAGCAGGGAAAACTTGGGGTATCGGTTGTGGTCTTGAGTAGCGTGGACTGCCTTGACTCGTTGCTGATTCCTCTTCACCGCTTCTTATTCATCGCGCCAATCGCCCATACGGGCGCGCAGCCTTACCAATGCCTGGCCATGGATCTGGCAGACGCGTGATTCGGTCACGCCAAGCACCAGGCCGATTTCCTTCAGGTTCAATTCCTGCTCGTAGTACAGGGACATCACCAGTTGTTCGCGTTTGGGCAGCGTGCTGATCGCTTCGGCCAAGGCTTCGCGCAATCCGTCATGCTCGATGTTGTCTTGCGGACCGAGGCTGTCGTGGTCGGCGACATCCAGCGCGCTTCCTTCGCCACCTTCGCCGTCGTCCGGCGCCGTGAGGCTGAGCAGTCGCGCACTGGTCGCGTCGGCCAGCACCTGGTGATATTCCTCGGCACTGATGCCCAGGCGCTTCATCACTTCGGCGCTTTCGGCGTCCGCCCCGGTCTCGTTTTCAATCTGCCGCACGACCTCGGCGACTTCGCGGACCTTGCGATGCACCGAACGAGGGGTCCAGTCGGTGCGTCGCAGTTCGTCGAGCATCGCGCCACGTATGCGGATACCCGCATACGTTTCGAAGCTTGCCGCACGGTCGGTCGTAAAATTTCGCGCTGCCTCCAACAATCCGATCATGCCTGCCTGTACTAAATCTCCTACGTCAACGCTCGGCGGCAACCGCCCCATCAAGTGGTAGGCAATACGCCGCACAAGCGGCGCGTGCCTGCGCACCAGTTGGTCCGCATCTTCGCGTTGCAGCTGCAGGTATTCCGAAGCCACATTCATGTCACCACCCCGCAGCCGGCACGCTCTGGCCGCTAAAAAAGGCAATACGTCCGAGATCCGGGTACGCGGGTTCTCCCCATGTATCGACCGCACCCGCCAATTGCTTGAATCCGACTGCCGCGCGACTGGATGGCCACAAATCGACCACCGCGCCTTGGCGACGGATCGCCTGCCGCAACCATTCGTCGTGCGGCACCATGCCCATGTAATCGAGCGCCACGTCGAGGAAGCGGCCGCATACACGCGCCAGTTTTTCGTAAAGTTTTTTCGCGTCCGTCGCCTGGCGCACCATGTTCGCGACAATGTGGAAGCGCCGTACACCGAAGTCGTGGGCGAGGATCTTGATCAGTGCATAAGCATCGGTGAGCGACGCCAACTCATCGCAGACCACGATCAGTACATCGTCGGCGGCTGCGGCAAACATCGCTACGTTGTCGGCCACGCCGGCAGCGGTATCCACCACCAGGAATTCCGGCGGCTGGATCAAATCGTCGAAAGCGCGAATCACCGCAGCGTGCTCGCCGTTGCCCATCTTGGCCAGGCGGCGCACGCCCGATCCGCCGGGAATCACCTTCAGGCCGTTCTGCGCGGGCATGATCAGATCCTGCAGCGTGCATTTGCCTTCAAGCATGTGACCCACGTGCCGCACCGGGGTAAGACCCAGTTGCACGTCGATGTTGGCCACGCCCATGTCGGCGTCGAGCAGCATCACGTCGCGACCGGCCATCGCCATCGACATGGCGAGGTTTACCGCCACGGTGGTTTTGCCGACGCCGCCCTTGCCACCCGCGACAGCGATGGTGCGTGTGATGCGTTGCCGCGGCGCGGCCGGACGAAGACTCGCCGCCTGATGAAATAAGGGTAGTTCGTCCCGCTGCACGTGGGCTTGGGAAAACAGATTGTGCAAGCCAGCTGCTTGATTCACTTGCAATGCCTCGCTCATAGACTGGCCACTGCCAAGCCGAAACGTTCGGCCATATCAAGATCGTCGGCGCCAGGACCCAGGCGCCGTGGTGTTTGCGCCGCGCGGCACACCAGCACGCGCGCATCGGCGGCACTGATGTCCTCGGGGACGCGCTGACCGTCGGTGACGCAATCCAGCGCCAGGCGATGGCGAATCAGCACCGACAACACGCCACCCAGGCTCGGCGCTTCATCCAACTTGGTGACGATGCACGCACTCGGCTGCAGCGGCAGATAGGCGCGCACCGATTCGTCCAGCGCGGATGCCTGTGCATTGGCGGCCAGCACCAGGCAGGCACGCAATTTTGCAGTGCCGTCCATGCCGGCTTCGCGCAACACATCCATCTGTTGCTGCAGGCGCGGATCGTTGCCGGATACGCCGGCGGTGTCGACCAACACCGTGTGGTGATCGCGCAGCAGATTTAGCGTTTGTGCAAGACCGGCTGCATCGTAGGCGGGATAGACGCGAACGCCGAGCAGACGGCCGTAGTGTTCGAGCTGCGCGGCAGCGCCGATGCGGTAGTGATCGGTACTAACCAGCGCGACCTTGCCGGGACCATGATTCATGACCGCGCAGGCGGCGAGCTTGGCGATGGTCGTGGTTTTGCCGACACCGGTCGGGCCGACCAGCGCGATAACGCCGTGACTGTCGGCGAGGCGGCGACCACTGACTTTCAGGCTGCGGCTAAGCAGACCCAGCGGCAGGTAGCGTGCCTGATCCGCGTTGAGGTGCTCGGGCAATTCATCGATCAGCTGACGCGCCACATCGGTATCGATGCCCAGGCGGCTCATGTCACGCAGTACACGAGCGCGCATTGGGCTGCGGCGCTCCATATCGTTCCAGGCCAGGCTGGACAGCTGCTGTTCCAGTAATTGGCGCAGGCCGCCCAGTTCGGTGCGCATGCGCGCCGTTTCAAGCACGCTCTGCTCGACGATAGGCTGCAACGTGGCGATGTCGCTCGGCGGCACGGGGATCGGCGGCGGTGGCGGTGTGGCGGCACGCGTTTCTTTTACCGGCTCTTTGACGACGTCTTTCGCGCGTTCCTTGGGAACGTCTTTCACGGCCTCCTTCACCGGCGGCTTGACCACTTCCGGCGCAGGAGAACTTTGACGCACCGCTTCGCGCATCAGCGCTTCGTCGTAATCGACGGCGGCGATGATCTCGATACCTTCTTCAAGTCGACGTGTGGACAGGATCACCGCATCGGCGCCCTGCTCTGCGCGCACATCGCGCATGGCCTGGCGCATATCGGCGGCCAGGAAACGTTTGATCTTCATAGATGACTCCCGCGACGGCTGGGGGATGTCGCGTGTATCTGACTTGTTGTTTTCACGCTGTTTGCATTCATCCGTTTCACCACCGCCTGCGCCTTGTCTTGTCGCTGTTCGTATTTGGTGTACCAAAAAGTGCGTTCTGCACTTTTTGCTACTCGCCCGATCCGATAAAGCTGGATCGAGCTCCGATGAATCAAGCACGATGTGCTTGATTCACGTCAGGCCATCCTTGGCCTGCGCGCTGATGGATTGCTTAGCAATCCATCAGCGCCCTATCGCCTGCACCAATCGCACACGCCGGTTGTCCGGTACTTCGTTGTAAGCCAGCACATGCAGGTTCTGCGCCACGTGGCGAGTGAATCGCGCCAGCCACGGACGCAGTTGCGGCTGCACCAACATCACCGCCGGCTCACCGTTCGCCTCTTGCTTCCGCGTTGCCTCGGCCACGCTTTGCTGTAGACGATCAGCGAGTCCCGGCTCCACGGCCGCGCCTGCTGCACCACTGCTTGACAGGGATCCGAGCAAGATCTGTTCCAACTCCGGAGCGAGCGTCAGAACGGGGATTTCCGTGCCCAAACCCGCGATTTCCTGGACTATCTGACGGCCCAGCGCCACGCGCACATAGGCGGTCAGGGCGCCGGGATCCTGACTCTGCCCCGCGTGCTCCGCCAAAGACTCGACGATGCTGCGCATGTTGCGGATCGGCACCCGCTCGGCGAGCAGGTTTTGCAGCACTTTCACCACCACGCCCAGCGAAAGGCGCTTGGGAACGAGGTCTTCCACCAGCTTGGGCGCGCTCTGCGCCAGGCGATCCAGCAATTGCTGCACGTCCTGGTGGCCGAGCAGTTCGTGCGCGTGGTTCTGCAGGATGTGCGAGAGGTGGGTGGCGATCACCGTCGCGGGATCGACCACCGTGTAACCCAACGCCTGCGCATGATCGCGCTGGTTGTTTTCGATCCACACGGCCTCCAACCCGAACGCCGGATCGCGCGTAGCGACGCCCTGCAAGGTGCCGTGCACGCGACCGGGATTGATGGCCAGATGCCGCTCGGTATAGACCTCCGCCTCGCCCATTGGCACGCCCATCAGCGAGATGCGATAGGTGTTCGGGCCCAGATCCAGGTTGTCGCGGATATGCACCGCGGCCACCAGGAAACCCAACTCCTGCGACAGCTTGCGGCGCACCGATTTGATCCGCGCCATCAACTCGCCGCCCTGGTTCTTGTCCACCAATGGAATCAGGCGATAACCCACTTCCAGCCCGACCGGATCGACACTGGCGACATCTTCCCAACCCAGTTCGAGCTTTTCCGTCGACGCCGGGGCCGGCAACGCCTCGGCGGATGCTTTCGCCAGGCGCTCTTTCGTCTCCTGCTCGCGGCGAATCATCAGCCATGCCGAGCCGCCGCACGCCGCCGCCAACATCAGGAAAGCGATGTTCGGCATGCCGGGAATCAGGCCCATCACCGCCAGCACGACGCCGGCCACCGCCAGCGCACGCGGCTGAGCGAACACCTGCCCGACCATCTGCTTGCCCATGTCCTGCGACTTGGACACGCGCGTGACGATCACGGCCGTGGCGATCGACAGCATCAGCGACGGCACCTGTGCAACGAGACCGTCACCGATGGTCAGCAGCGTATACGTGCGCGCGGCTTCGGCAGCAGTAAGCCCGTGTTGCAATACGCCGACGAAGAAGCCACCGACGATATTGATCACCAGGATCAGGATGCCGGCGGTAGCGTCGCCGCGCACGAACTTGGACGCACCGTCCATCGAGCCGTAGAAATCCGCTTCTTCGCGCACTTCCTGGCGGCGCTCGCGTGCTTGTTCCTGCGTCAGCAAGCCCGCATTGAGATCGGCGTCGATGGCCATCTGCTTGCCGGGCATCGAGTCCAGGGTGAAGCGCGCCGTCACTTCCGACACGCGCGTCGCGCCCTTGGTGATCACCACGAAGTTGATGATCGTCAAAATGGCGAACACCACCAGGCCGACGGCAAAGTTGCCGCCGATGACGAATTCGCCGAAGGCTTCGATCACCTTGCCCGCAGCGCCGGGGCCGTCGTGGCCGTGCAGCAGCACCACACGCGTGGAGGCGATATTGAGCGCCAGTCGCAGCAACGTTCCCATCAGCACCACGGTCGGGAACGCGGCGAATTCCAGCGGCCGCATTACGTACACCACCGCCAGCAGGATCACCAGCGACAAGGCGATGTTGAAGCTGAAAAGGATATCCAGCACGAATGGCGGCAACGGCAGCATCAGCATCGCCAACATGGCGAGCATCACTATCGGCGCGCCCGCTCCGCGTCGCGTGACTTGCTTGAAGGTTTCAAAAGCGCTTGCTGTGGCCATGCGGTGCTGCCTTGATTGCTGCGTTACGGTTCGCGGTAACGGCCCTGAAGCTCGGGATCGATATCCGGCTTCGGCACCGAGGGAGCAGGACCGCCGCGTTCGACGGCCTGTTTCAACTGATAGACGTAGGCGAGAATCTGCGCGACCGCCACATACAGCGCGGCCGGAATTTCGTGACCGAGATCGGTAGTGGCGTACAACGCGCGCGCCAACGGCGGCGCCTCGACCAGCGGAACGTTGTGCGCGGCAGCCACCATGCGAATTTGCTGGGCCAGCACATCGGCACCCTTGGCGATGACGCGCGGCGCGCGCATACGTGCGTCGTCGTAGCGCAGCGCGACGGCAAAGTGTGTGGGGTTGACCACGATCACATCGGCCTTGGGCACTTCTTGGATCATGCGACGACGCGCCATTTGGTGTTGCATCTGGCGGATGCGGCCCTTGAGCTGCGGATTACCGTCGGTGTCCTTGTGTTCGTCCTTCACTTCCTGCTTGGACATGCGATGGCGGCGGCCGTAATCGAAACGCTGCCACACCGCGTCGAAGCCGCCGATCACGCCAAGAATCACCGCGAACAGCAACGCCGCATGCGCCACCAGCGAAAGCGATTCGCCGATGCCGTTGCTCACGGTGCCGCTGCCGGTGGCCATCACGTAAGGCACGTCATGGCGCAACAGCAAAACCAGAGCGAGCCCCAGGAAGACCACCTTCACCAACGACTTGGCCAGCTCTACTAGACCATTGAGCGAGAACAGGCGACCGAAACCGGCGATCGGATCGAGCCGCTCGAATTTCGGAATCAACGCTTCCGAACTGAAGCTCAGGCCGCCGAGTGCGACCGTGGATCCCACGGCGGCCATGAGCGTTGCGGTGAATATCGGCGTCAACAGCGCCAGCACTTCACCCATCACGCTGCTCAGCACGCGCGTAGGCAGATGATCGCTAAACAAGGCGTCGCGCGAATAGCCAAGACCGAGTGCATAAATGCGTTGCATATGCGCGTACATGGTCGTGCTGCCCGACAACATGATCGACGCTCCCGCCAACACCACCACCGCACCGGACAGATCGCGCGAGCGAGGAATGTCGCCTTTATCACGCGCTTCCTGCAGGCGTTTTTCCGACGCTTGTTCGGTGCGATCTTCATTTTCGGTATCGGCCATGGCAGTTCCTCAGAACCCGGCCAGGTGTTGCATCAAGCTCCAGCCAGCGGTCTGCAGCGTGCCGTAAGCGCTTGCCAGCCCGCGCATGGCCAGCCACAATGCGATAAAGCCCATGCAGATGCTGATCGGGAAGCCGACTGCGAACAGATTCATCGACGGCGACGCGCGACTGGTCGCGGCAAAGCCGATGTTCACCAGCAACAACGCCGTCATCGCCGGCAACGCTACGCGCAAGGCGCCAGAGAACAGATCGCCGCCTGCCATCACGATGGCGAAGATCGATTTTTCATCAAGGCCACTCGCACCGGGCGGTAGTCCGCGAAAGCTCTCGGCAAGCAGGGAGATCACCTGCAGATGACCATCCATCGCCAGAAATAGCAGGGTCACGATCACCAGGTAGAACTGTCCCAGTACCGGTACATTGGTATTGCTCATTGGGTTGACCAATTCGGCGAACCCCAACCCCATGCTCTGGCCAATCAGAATGCCGCCATAGGAAACGGCCTGGAAAATCAGCTGCAGCACAAAGCCGATGCTGCCGCCGATCAGTATCTGCGACACCATCGTCGCGGCACCGGTCGCGCTGAATAGATCCAATTGCGTGGGCGCCAACGGGGACAACACCATGGTGAGCACCACGACAATCGCGACGCGAAGCCTCGCCGGCATCACCATGGCGCTGAAAATCGGCGCCACCATGCAGAAGCCGCCGACACGACCCAACGCCCAGAGCATGCCGGACAGCCAATAAATCAGCGCCGACATCTCCACGGTCATTTGATCGCACCCGGCAAGCCGACAATGATGTCGTGCGTGAACTGCATCAGCGTGCGCAGCATCCACGGCCCCACCAACAGGCCTACTAGCGCCATCGCGAGCAGCTTCGGGATGAAGCTAAGCGTCATCTCATGAATCTGCGTGGCGGCCTGAATGATGCCGACCAGTAAGCCCACCAGCAACGCCGTCAGCAGCATCGGCGCGGCCACCATCATCGCCACGTACAAGGCGTGCTGGCCGAAGTTGATCACCCACTCTGGCGTCATGTGTAGAAACTCCCCGCCAGCGTTCCGATCAACAGCGACCAACCGTCGACCATCACGAACAACATGATCTTGAACGGCAACGAGATGATCGACGGCGACACCATCGCCATGCCCATCGACATCAGCACGCTAGCCACTACCAGATCGATCACCAGAAACGGGATGAACAGCAGAAAGCCCATCTGGAAGGCCGTCTTCAATTCACTGGTAACGAAGGCAGGCATTGCTACGCGAAACGGCACGTCGTCCTTGCTGGCGTACGGCTGCTCCTTCGCCAGATGCGTGAACAACTGCAGATCCGAATCGCGGGTCTGATCGAGCATGAAATGCTTGAACGGTCCCGTGGCCGCGGGAAGCGCGTCCTCCGCACTCATCTGGTGATCCATGTACGGCTTGACGCCGTCTTGATAAGCACGGCTGATCACCGGCGACATCACGAACATGGTCAGGAACAAAGCCAGCCCCAACAGCACTTGATTGGGCGGCGTGGACTGTGTTGCGAGCGCCTGGCGCAAGAAGCTGAGCACGATGATGATGCGCGTGAACGATGTCATCATCAGCAGTACCGCTGGCAGCATCGTAAGCACTGTCATCAGCGCCACGACTTGCAGCGACAAACTCCAGTTCTGGCCCGCGCCGGCGTTTTGCACGGTCAGCACGGGGATGCCGGCCGATTGCGAGATCGGTGCGATAGGCGCAATCGGCGTTATCGCTGTGGATGTGGAAGACGATGCGGTGGTGGTTGCCGCGTGTGCGCCAAACGAAACCAGCGCAAGCAGGAAAACGACCGATAGTCGACGCAAAAGGGCCCTCATGACTTTCGCCCCATGCGCCCAAGCAATTCCGCAAACGGCGTAACCGCAACAGGGCTCTGCGTCTCTACGATCGGCGCGCTGCCTTCATAGACATGCAAGGCGCGCACGCCACCCGCACCGACGCCAACCAGCAGGCGCTTGCCATCCGCTTCGATCAGCAGCACGCGCTCGCGCGCACTGATCGGCATCGACTCAATACAACGCAGGCGACGTCCGCCGATGAGC
>CAJCJD010000235.1 GCA_903970555.1 Vulcanimicrobiota bacterium | reverse complement strand
GGAGGCATTGGCCTTCGGCAAAACGTTGCAACAGGTGAAAGAGGAAGGCATCAGCGATGCGCTGGCGCCGCATCGCGTGTTCGAAGGCAATCGTCCATCGAGCTTGCTGCTCGCCGAACGTCTTACGCCGACGGCGTTGGGCAGCCTAGTGGCCTTGTACGAGCACCTCGTCTTCACCCAGGCGACGATCTGGAACATCAATCCGTTCGACCAGTGGGGTGTGGAGCTTGGCAAACAGCTCGCGCTACGCGTCGTGGACGAGATCGAGTCGCCACGCAAGCCGCTCAATCACGACAGCGCGACCAACGCCGCCATCACGTGGTATCGCAAGGCTCGCCGTAAAACGAATGAAGGTGCACCGGCATCGACGGCAGCATCGCAGCATCGCGTGCTGGTCGTGGATATCGGCGGCAGCCACGTGAAGGCACGAGTCAGTGATAATCCGCGCGAAGTGGAGTTCAAGTCTGGCCGTACGCTGACGCCGGAAACCATGCTCAAGCAACTGCGCCCGTTGATTCGTAGCTGGAAATACGATGTGGTGAGCATTGGCTACCCAGGTCCGCTTTTGCACGATCGCATTGCACAGGAACCACGCAATTTAGGTAAAGGCTGGATCGGTTTCGATTTTGCCAAGGCGTTCGGTTGCCCGGTGAAAATCATCAACGATGCGGCTATGCAGGCGCTCGGCAGTTACGAGGGCGGCCGCATGCTGTTCCTTGGCTTGGGCACGGGATTGGGCACAGCGTTTGTCGTCGACGGCGTCGTCGAGCCGATGGAGCTGGCGCATCTGCGCTACAAAAAGTCGACGTTCGAAGACTACGTAGGCGAGCGTGGTCGCAAGCTGCTGGGCAAAAAGAAGTGGCACGCGAACGTCTTCGAAGTAGTCGAACAACTCAAGGCCGCGCTTGAACCTGATTACGTCGTGTTGGGCGGCGGCAATGTGCGGCATTTGAGCGAATTGCCTGCTGGCGTGCGTCGCGGCGACAACCACAACGCCTTTGCCGGCGGATTCCGTTTATGGGAGAACAAGGCATGAGTGCACAAAAGGATAGGCTGCAGTTGGGCTTTGTCGGTCTCGGGCGCATGGGCCTGAACATGGTGCGACGCATGCAGGAAGCAGGCATCGATTGCGTGGTGTTCGATACGCATGTCGAGGCGCGCAAGGAAGCGGCGAGTCACGGCGCCACCGCCGCGGATTCGATCCAGGACTTGATCGCCAAGCTCGACGCGCCGCGTGCCGTGTGGCTGATGTTGCCCACCGCGGTGGTTGACGCGGTGCTCGATCAAATGACGCCATTGCTGCACGCAGGCGATACCGTGATCGATGGCGGCAACTCGCACTACGTGGAAGATCTGCGTCGCGCCGAGGCGTTGAGCCGACATCAGGTGATGTATGTCGACGTCGGCGTCAGTGGCGGTGTGTGGGGTCGCGAGCGCGGCTACTGCCAGATGATTGGCGGCCCTGACGTAGCTTACAAGCGACTGGAGCCTGCGTTCGCCGCACTTGCGCCGGGCATTGAGGCTGCGCCGCGCAGCGAAAGCCGCACGGGCGATCCGTCGCCAGCTGAAAAAGGCTATCTCCATTGCGGCCCCAATGGCGCCGGGCACTTCGTCAAGATGGTGCACAACGGTATCGAGTACGGGCTGATGGCCGCGTATGCCGAGGGCCTCAACGTGCTGAAGAATGCCAACGCGGGCAAGCAGCAACGCACTGCCGATGCTGAAACGTCGCCGTTGGAACACCCTGAGCGTTATCAGTACGACTTACCCATCGGCGATGTGGTGGAACTGTGGCGACGCGGCAGCGTGATCGGCTCATGGTTGCTTGACCTGACGGCGATCGAGATGGCGCGCGACCCATCATTGAAGGGTTACACCGGCCGTGTTTCCGATTCCGGTGAGGGGCGCTGGACAGCCCAGGCAGCGATCGACGAAGGTGTGCCGGTACCTGTACTTACCGCGGCGCTGTTCGGACGCTTCACCTCGCAAGGCAACGAGCTCTATGCGAATCAGGTGATGTCCGCCATGCGTCACGCTTTCGGTGGTCACAAAGAAATCAAAACCGACAACAAGGACTGAGCCATGAAGGCGACGACACTTGTGATTCTAGGTGCGAGCGGCGATCTCACGCAGCGCCTGCTGATGCCGGCGCTGTATCGCCTGCATGCGCTGGGCCTGACGCCGGATCTGCGCATCGTCGGTTACGCCAAAGAATTGTGGAGTCGCGATCATTTCGAGAAGCATATCCACAAGGCGTTGCAAGCCTTTGCGCCGGACTTCAAGCTGGCGCACTGGAATCGCTTTCGTCGCCAGCTCGACTATGTGGGCGGTGAATTGCAGGCCGATGGGCTATCCGCGCTAAAGAGCAAGATCAGTCCCTTCACCTTGTTCTACCTCGCGCTGCCGCCGGCGCTTTTCGGCATGGCTGCCACCGGGTTGGGCGAGGCAGGCTTTTCCAAGGCGCCGCGCAATGGTCGGCGCATCCTGGTGGTGGAAAAGCCATTTGGCACCGACCTGGCGTCGGCCGAGGCCTTGCGTAAGGAAATGCATACGCATTGGGAAGAAGATCAGATCCTGCGTATCGATCATTTCCTCGGCAAGGAAACGACGCAGAATTTGATGGTGTTTCGTTTCGCCAATCGTGTCATTGAGCCGATCTGGAACGCGCAGAACATTTCACAGGTGCAGATCACTTTCGCCGAAACGCTGGGCGTGGAAAAGCGTGCGGCGTATTACGACAAGGCGGGTGCCCTGCGCGATATGTTGCAGAACCATCTCATGCAGCTGTTCAGTCTTGCTGCGATGGAGCCTTTGGCGGAAATGAATGCCGACGTATTGCGCAACCACAAGGTGGAGGTGCTGCGCTCGGTGGTACCGATCACCGCGGCAACCGTCGATGCGCACGCCGTGCGTGGACAGTATCGCGCCGGCAAGCTGGGTCGAAAGAAGGTTGTCGGCTATCGCAGCGAGCCTGGCATTCCGCGTGGTTCACGCACGGAAACCTTCGCGGCCTTGCGTTTGGAAGTCGACAACTGGCGCTGGCATGGTGTCCCGTTTTATCTGCGTAGCGGCAAACGCCTGGCCAGTAATTATTCCGAGATCGCCGTGCAATTTCGCGAAGTGCCTGGCGCGGTGCCCAGGGCCGTGCATGCGGGCAACAACTGGATGATCTTTCGGATCACGCCGACGGAGCAGATGGATCTACTAGTGACGGCGAAATGCCCCGGTCTGGATCTGGCCGGCCAGCCCGCCGGCCGGCGCATCGTGATGACTGCGCCCTATGTAGGCGCTGGCGAACAAGAGTTTTCAGCCTACGAGCAGTTGTTGATGGATGCGATGGAAGGTGATCGCAGACACTTCCTTCGTTTCGACGAAGTCGAGTGGGCGTGGCGACTACTGACCCCGGTGCTCGACGCATGGCAAAGCGGAGAGCCCGATTTCTACGCGGCGGGTTCCGAAGGGCCGACGACACAGAAGCGATTGCTCGATCCGCGCCACGCCTGGTGTTCGATCGCACACAACGGCGAGTAAATACTGGCGCAAACGGTAGGCATGCCGGGCCGGGTAGAATAAAGGCATGCACATCTTCAAAGTTTTCCAGATCGAAGCAGCGCACCGCCTGCCCAACGTACCGGCGGGGCACAAATGTGCGCGTCTGCATGGTCATTCGTTTCGCATCGAGATCCATCTTGCTGGCGAGCCCGATCCGCAACTGGGCTGGGTGATGGATTTCGCCGATGTGAAAGCGGCCTTCGCGCCGCTGTACGACCAGCTCGACCATCACTACCTCAACGACATCGAAGGGCTCGAAAACCCCACCAGCGAGATGCTAGCGCGTTGGATCTGGCGGCACCTGGAACCGACCCTGCCGGGGCTGGACAAGGTCGTCGTCCATGAGACCTGCACTTCGGGCGCGAGCTGCACGAGAGCCAGTTTTTGACGCGTCGCAAAATAATTTGATTTGTCACTAACCGCATGTGTTTCTTGAATATTTTGTGACATATCGGATTTTTAACAAAAAAGATATTGCACTGCACAAAAAGCCCTGCTAGCCTTTGTTCCACTCTCCCATTCCCGTTGAGGGACAAAGCCATGACACAGCAACTGAACACCCAGCTTTTCGCCTACGCCAAGCAGCTGTCGGACAACGCGTTCAAGGCCCACGCTCTGACCATCAAGGGTCTGGAGCAGGTTGCCGAATTGCAGCTGGCTGCGCTTGAGAAGCAGGCCCAGACCACCGCTGAATTCATCGCTCAGGCTGTCGAAGTGCGTGACACCGATGCGCTGCGCGGTCTGTGGGAAAAGGGCACCAGCCTGAGCCGTGAGCAGGCCGAGCATGCCGTTTCCGTAACCAAGGAAGTGGTTGCTGTTGCGCAGAAGACCGCCGAGTCCCTGAATGCCCTCCTGCAGGAACAGCAGAAGGCCGCCAACGAAGCCGTTGCCGCGCCGGTTGCCGCCATCAAGAAGGCTGCCGCTTCGGTCAAGTAATTGCTTTAAACATCTTGCGCATATCGCGACTCCCCTTGCGATATGCCCTTAGGCCGGGCCCTGTGCCCGGCCTTTTTCTGTGCGCGCTTCGTGCGTGAGGCGTCCTGCCGCAGGTTTCGCGGCTTGCTGGCCCAAAAGTCACGCTGATATACTTTTCCGGATTGGATCGTGACCCGTGGCGTGGTGAATGCCTGGTGCGAAAACCGCGGGAACCTCACGTGCTCAACAGTCTTGCCTCCGGTCGACGTCTCGCCCTGCGATTGCTGCTATGGCAACTATTCGCGGCGATGATTGTGGGCCTCGCTTTTTCGGTGCGTGGGTACCGGTGGGCGAT
>CAJCJD010000234.1 GCA_903970555.1 Vulcanimicrobiota bacterium | reverse complement strand
CATCGGGTGCCGGCATTGCATAACAAGCTGATCGTTCGCGGCAACCGCCAGCGGTTGGCCGGCGCTTTCCTCGACTAGGGAAGTCCGGCCCACTCCTAACGGTGCCGTGAGCACCGTTTTGAGGAGATGGGCCCATGAAGCTCCTTCGCGATTTCTTTCGTCTGCGCACCGCGGGTCGGTTTTCCCTGGCCGGCCGCCGTCAAGCCGTGCGTGTTCCGCTTACCGTGACCGTCCCCCAGCCGCTGAACCAGCCGGTCGAGCGGGCTCCCATCGATATGCATTGGCAGATCGAGGCCGCCCAGGGCCGTCCGTTGTCCCGTTGGCACGAACATCACGCGGCCGACTTGCCGCGCACGTCCCGTCATCTTCATCTGGTATCAAGCCTCTGATGCGCGGTTGCGATCTGCGCAAGGGTTGGCCCCCACCATGGTCGATCCGTCGGCCGGGGTGGTTTCGCCCCGGGCGCGGAATGCCATAGCGGAAGCAAGTCGTTCCAAACGCTCGCCTCCGTGCCGCACGCACCATTCATCCACGGAAGCGAAACATGATGAAGCAATCCACCCAGGCCGTTGTGGCTAAAGCCGTCGCCAAGGTTGCGGCCGCGCACCCGCGCGTGTCCGCTGCCCAAGATGCGTTCAAGGAGAACGAGGCGCTGCTGGCCAGCCTGGATACCAGCACCGCTGGCCTCAATGAGGAACAGATCACCGAGCGGCTGGACCGCGACGGTGTGAACGAGGTGTCGCACGAGAAGCCGCCGCACTGGTCGTTCCAGTTGCTGCGTGCCTTCAAGAACCCGTTCATCATCGTGTTGCTGATCTTGGCGGCGGTGCAGGTGTTCATCACGCCGGACGATCTGTCGGGGCCGATCATCATCGCAGTGATGGTAGCGATCAGTGTGCTGCTGAGTTTCACCCAGGAATACCGTTCCTCTCAGGCTGCCGAAAAGCTCAAGGCGATGGTGCGCAACACCGCCACCGTCACGCGCCGCGCCTCGGACGAGCACAGCGAGCGGATCGAAGTGCCGGTCGGCGAGCTGGTGGTGGGCGACATCGTGCACCTGGCCGCCGGCGACATGGTGCCCGCGGATCTGCGCTTGCTGACGGCGAAGGATCTGTTCATCAGCCAGGCGATCCTCACCGGCGAATCGCTGCCGGTGGAAAAGGCAGGTCCCGCGCAGGCGCATGTGGTCGATAGCGGTGCGCATGGTGCGCAGGAAGGCAATCCGCTCGACTTGCCCACGGTTTGCTACATGGGCACGAACGTAGTCAGCGGCACGGCCACCGCGGTGGCCGTGGCGACCGGTTCGCGCACCTATCTGGGTTCGCTGGCGCGCACCATTGTTGGCGAGCGCGTGCAGACCAGCTTCGATCGCGGCGTAAGCAGTGTCAGCTGGCTGTTGATCCGCTTCATGCTGGTGATGGTGCCAGTGGTGCTGGGCATCCAGTGGTACAAGCATGGCTTCCTGGAAGCGTTGTTGTTCGCACTGTCGGTCGCTGTCGGCCTGACGCCGGAAATGCTGCCGCTGATCGTCACCGCCAATCTCGCCAAGGGCGCGATGGCGATGTCCAAGCGCAAGGTGGTGGTGAAGCGCCTCAATGCGATCCAGAACTTCGGCGCCATGGATGTGCTGTGCACCGATAAGACCGGCACACTCACGCTCGACAAGATCGTGCTGGAGCGCCACCTGGATCTGGACGGCGAGGATTCGGAAGACGCGCTGGAATACGGCTATCTCAACAGCCATTTCCAAACCGGCCTGAAGAACCTGATGGACAAGGCCGTGCTGGCGCATCGCGATCTCGAACCGATCGTGGCGCGTTATCGCGTGGTGGACGAAATCCCATTCGACTTCCAGCGTCGGCGCATGTCGGTGGTGCTTGCCAACGGCGACGGTCAGCATCTGCTGGTGTGCAAGGGCGCGGTCGAAGAAATGCTTGCGATCTCCTCCACCGTGCGGCAGGGCGATGAGATCGTGCCGATGACGGACGAGCGTCGCCGCGAGATCAAGGCGATGACGCGTCGCCTGAATGAAGACGGCCTGCGTGTGCTGGTCGTGGCCATCAAAAAGCAGCCGCCGAGCAATCGCACCTATGGTGTTGCCGACGAAACGGGATTGACGGCAGTCGGTTGCCTCGCCTTCCTCGATCCGCCCAAGGATACGGCGGCAACGGCGATCGCCGCGTTGCATCACCACGGCGTCGACGTAAAGGTGATCACCGGCGACAACGAAGCGGTGACGCGCAAAATCTGCCGCGAAGTCGGGCTCGACGTGGAGCACTCCGCGCAAGGCCGCGATATCGAACCGCTCGACGATGCCGCGCTCGATGAGATGGTCAAGCGCACCACCGTGTTCGCCAAGATGTCGCCGTTGCAGAAAGCGCGCGTGGTGAAGTCGTTGCAGCGCCAGGGCCACACCGTCGGTTTTCTCGGCGACGGTATCAACGACGCACCCGCGCTGCGCGAAGCGGACGTCGGTATCTCGGTGGATACCGCCACCGATATCGCCAAGGAATCGGCGGACATCATCTTGCTCGAAAAGAACTTGATGGTGCTGGAAGAAGGTGTGATCGAAGGTCGCATCACCTTCGGCAACATCATGAAGTACATCAAGATGACGGCCAGCTCCAACTTCGGCAATGTGCTGAGCATGCTGGTCGCCAGCGCGTTCCTGCCATTTCTGCCGATGTTGCCGCTGCAGGTGTTGGTGCTGAACCTGCTGTACGACATCTCGCAGCTGTCGATCCCGTTCGATCGCATGGACGACGAATACCTGCGCAAACCGCGCAAGTGGGATGCCGGTGATATTGGTCGTTTCATGGTGTGGATCGGGCCGGCCAGCTCGGTGTTCGACATGACCACGTTTGCATTGCTGTGGTACGTGTTCGGCGCCAATGGCCCGGATCACCAAGCGTTGTTCCAGTCGGGCTGGTTTATCGAAAGCCTGCTGACGCAGACGCTGGTGGTGCATATGATCCGCACGCGCAAGATTCCGTTCCTGCAGAGCGTGGCGGCGGCACCGGTGTTGGGTCTGACCACGGCGATTATCGTGATCGGCATGATCATTCCATACACCGCGATCGGTACAAAGATCGGCATGTTGCAATTGCCCAATATCTATTACGCGTGGCTTGCGGCAACCGTGCTGGCTTACTGCGCGCTGACGCAGGTGATGAAGTTGCTGTACATCCGCCGGTACGGTCGTTGGCTTTGACCTTTTCGTCGCATCGGGTCGGATAAAGCAAACATGTCCCTCTCTGCGGGGAGGGATTAGGTCGGAGCCGTCTTGCAACGTCGCCGCATTTTTGCGTCGTGCAGGTTATCTGTATCGCGAGTTCGTTCCATTTCTGCCGTCTTCCGCAGGGGGATGGCGCTAAGCGCAGCTTCCTCACCCTGGGTGAAGAGAGGCGCAACGAGCATTTGTTTTTGGAGTTGCCGAGATGAAAGGCACATTCGCTTTCTTTGACATCTTCGGCTATGTCGCCCTGCTGTTGTGGGGCACGCACATGGTCACCAGTGGTGTGCTGCGCGGTTACGGCAGCGCGCTGCGGCGTTGGCTTGGCCGTTATCTGGGCCGGCGTCCGGCTGCGTTCGCCTTTGGCGTATGCCTCACCGCGCTACTGCAGAGCAGTACCGCCAGCGGCATGATGGCAACCTCGTTCGCGGCCAGCGGCTTTCTCGGCCTCGCGCCGGGATTGGCGGTGATGTTGGGCGCGAACGTCGGTACCACGTTGATCGTGCAGGTGATGTCGTTCGACATCGCGGTAGTTGCGCCGATCTTGATTCTGCTCGGCACTGCTCTGCATCGGCGTAGCGACGACGCGCGCTATAAAAACCTCGGCCGCGTTGGCATCGGGCTCGGCCTGATGCTGCTTGCGCTGCATCTGCTGGTGTTGACGATGGCCCCGATCCAGAACGCGCAAGCATTGCGCGCGGTGATGCAAAGCCTGGCCGATGAACCCATGCTGGCCTTGCTGGCGGCCGCCATATTGACGTGGCTGTGCCATTCCAGCGTCGCGGTGGTGCTGCTGATCGTTTCGTTCGCCACGGCAGGCGTGGTCGATGCGCCTGAAGCGTTGGCGCTCGTGCTCGGCGCCAATCTCGGTAGCACCTTGCCGGCATTGTTGGAGGCCCACACACCCGTTGCGCGTCGCTTGCCATTGGGCAACCTGCTGGTGCGCGCTTTCGGCTGCCTGGTCTGTCTACCTCTATTGCATCCGATCACCCATTGGTTGGCGCCGCTTGGTGCCTCGCCGGCACGTATTGCGGTGAACTTCCACACGGCCTTCAATCTTGGCTTGGCGGTGATTTTCATTTTGCCCGTCGAGCGTCTCGCCCAATGGTTGATTCGCCTGCAGCCGGAACCGCCGCGCCCGGCGGACCCAGGACAGCCGCTTTATCTCGACGAAGCAGCACTCGACAGCGCCAACGTGGCGCTGGTGAATGCCACGCGCGAGTCCATGCGCATGGCCGATACCGTCGAGAGCATGCTCGGCAATCTGGTGGAGGTATTTGGCAAGGACGATGCGGCGCGTGCGTCGGCGATCAGCCGGATGGATCCGTCGCTCGATCGTCTTGGCATCGCCATCCGTCAATATCTTGCGGATCTGGGCGGCGAAGCGTTGAACGAAGAAGATGGCGAGCGCAGCCAGGAGATCCATGCGTTCGTCATCAACATCGAACACATCGGTGATATCACCGCCAACAACCTGATGGAGTTCGCTGCCAAGAAAGCCGAGCGGGGGCAGGATTTTTCCGCCGACGACATTCAAGACCTCGCCGCCATGCACACGCAGATCATGGAAAGCCTGCGGCTTGGCATCACGGTGTTCATGCGTGGTGACTTGCGTGCTGCGCAGCAATTGGTCGAACGTAAAGAACTGTTGTGGAGGCTGGAAAACGAAGCCTCGGACCGGCACATTCGTGCTTTACGTGAGCAGCACGATGGCGGTGGCGGCGATGTCTATCTACGCATCTTGCGCGATCTCAAGCGTATTCATTCGCACCTGGCGGCCTTGGCTTATCTGCCGCTGGAGCGTGCCGGCCTGTTGCAGGACCGGCTGGTTCGCGAACCCTTGGTCCACCACGCTGCAGAAGGAAAAGCCTGAACTTGGACAGTCACACGCAAGCCGAACCTCCCACTATTAGACTGCCTCACTGACCCCGCGTCGGCGTGCGCTCCCCCGAAGGAGCCCAACCCGGAAGCGGAGGCTTTAGGCGGCCAAACCGCGGTCCGGGGACGCCCCGGCCCCTGCCAAGGCAGCGGCCAGCCATCCCTTCACCGTATTGCAATAGCACTGTGGCCTTGTAGAGCCGCAGTGAACGCATTCGAGCACCGAGCCGAAGGGATACAAGTATGTTTCATCATCTGACCAAGAATGGATCGCGCCTGTCCATCGTGATCGCCGTGGCATTGAGCATGGCCGCCTGCTCACACGGTGGCAATGAGGCTGCAGAAGCGCCGCCCGCTTTCACCGTCGATCACGGTCTGTTGAAGGTGCCGGAGAACTCTTCCTTGCGCAAAGAGTTGATCGTACAGCCGGTCGACATGCGCCAGGCGCCTCACGCGATGGTTTTCCCCGCCAATGTGGAAGCCGATCCGGCCCGCACCGCCAATGTGCTTCCGGCGCTCACCGGCAAAGTCATCGAGTTGAAAGTGGGGCTTGGTGATCACGTCAATCGCGGACAGCTGCTTGCCGTGATCGATTCGGGCGATCTTGCACAAGCAAATTCCGACGTCGTCAAAGCGCGCGATGCAATGAACCTTGCCAAGAAGGCCCTCGATCGCGCGCAAGGCGTGAAGGCCGCAGGCGGTAACGCAGTCAAGGATCTGGAAGCGGCGCAGAGCGGCTACAACCAGGCGCTCGCCGAATACAACCGTGCACGCACGCGACTGGTTGCCGTGGGCGGTGAGCCGGATGCGCAAACAACACATCCGATGCAGGTGACCGCGCCGATGGCCGGTTACGTCACCGCGTTGTCGGTAGCGCCGGGTACGTACGTCAACGATGCTACCGCTTCGATGATGACCATCTCGAACCTGGATTCGGTATGGATCACCGCGAACGTACCGGAAAGCGATTCGGGTCTGATCGCCAAGGGACAAAAGGTCGACGCCACGTTGGTGGCTTATCCGGGCAAGGTGTTCCATGGCAACGTCAGCTTCGTCAATCCGGTGCTGCAGTCCGATACGCGGCGCGATCTGGTGCGCGTAACGTTTGCCAATTCCGATGGATTGCTCAAGCCCAACATGTTCGCCAACGCGAGCATCGACATTCCGCAGCCGGAACAAGTCTTCATTCCGCAATCGGCGTTGCTGATGAACAACGACAGCATCACGGTGTTCGTTGAAGTGTCGCCGTGGACGTTCGAACGTCGCACGGTAGACATCAGCTACGACGAATCTGATGGCACGCGTGTGCTGAAAGGTTTGAAGCAGGGCGATCGCGTAATCGTCCGGGGCGGGGTGCTTCTCAATGATTAATGCACTCTTCCGCTTCTGCTTCGAGAAGCGCATGTTGTTCATCGTGGTGACAATCCTCGTCCTCATTTTCGGCTACTACTCGTGGACGCAGCTGGCCATCGAGGCATATCCGGAACTGAGCGATGTGACGGCACAGGTGACCACGCAGGTACCGGGTCTGGCGGCTGAGGAAATCGAGCAACAAATCACTACGCCACTCGAACGCGGACTTGCGGATACGCAGGGCCTCGTCAGCATGCGTTCGAGCAGCACGTTTGGTCTTTCGCTGATCACGCTCGTGTTCAAGGACGGCGCAGATGATTACTGGGAGCGCCAGCGTGTGCTGGAGCACATCAGTCAGGTGACGTTGCCGCCTGGCGTTACACCAGGGCTCGATCCGGTGTCGGGTCCAGCCGGCGAAATCTACCGCTATACGCTGGAATCGAAGACCAAGAATTTGATGCAACTATCAGAGATCCAAAATTGGACCGTCATTCCGGCATTGCAGCAGGTTCCGGGCGTGATCAACGTCGACAACTTTGGCGGCTTCACCAAAGAATTCCAGCTTGAGTTAGATCCGCAACAGCTTCTGCATTATGGCGTCAGCGTCAATCAGGTCACCACGGCAATCTCGAACAATACATCCAATGCGGGCGGTGGCCGCATTACGCGCGGCGAGCAGTCCTACATTGTGCGCGGCATCGGCATGGTGCATTCGTTACAGGATCTGGGCGACATCGTCGTCACGCAAAGTAACGGGGTCCCCGTGCTGGTGCGCGACCTTGGCAAGTTGCGTTACGGCCATCAGGTACGCGAAGGCATTCTCGGTAAGGACAGCAACCCCGACACCATCGAGGGCATTTGTGACCTCCTGAAATATGAAAACGCGTCGCACGTTCTGGACGGTATCCACGCCAAGGTCGATGAGCTGAACAAACAGCTTGCGGCGCAGGATGTGAAGATCGTGCCGTACATCGATCGCGATAATCTGGTCACCGCCACCAAGGAAAAAGTCTTCCACACAGTGATGGAAGGTATCGGCCTGGTGTGCATTGTGCTGATCCTCTTTCTGGGTAGCCCGCGCTCCGCACTTGTCGCCGCGGTAGCTATCCCGATGTCGCTGGTGACGGTGTTCATCCTGATGCAGTTCACCCGTATGCCGGCAAATCTATTTTCGCTGGGTGCGATCGACTTCGGCGTGATCGTGGACGGCGCGATCGTGGTGACCGAGGCGATCTTGCGACAACGCGAGATGAAGCCAACGGAAGTGCTGGTCGAAGAAGACGTGATGTTGGTGACGGGGCACGTCGGCCGCTCCATCTTCTTTGCAACCTTGATCATCATCACCGCATACTTCCCACTGTTCGCGTTCGAACATGCGGAAGGCAAGCTGTTCCGGCCAATGGCCTTCACGGTGAGCTACGCGCTACTGGCGGCATTGCTATGCACGGTGACGTTGACGCCCGCGCTGGCATTTCTGGCATTGCGCAAACCACGCAAGATATTCGAAAACAAGCCGCTCAAGCGATTGCAGGAAGGCTTCTCGCATACCTTGGGCCGGTTGTTGCATAACTTGCCCGTTGCTTACGGCATTGCGGCCGTAGCGTTCTGTGGTGTGCTGATTCTCGGTGCGACGATCGGTCGCGAGTTTCTGCCGGATCTTGACGAGGGGGCACTCTGGCTGCAGGTGCAGATGCCGACAGGTCTGTCGTTGGATAAAGCCAGCGAAATGGCTGCACAACTGCGCAAGGCGGTGCGTGAGTTCCCCGAGGTGTCGTACGTCGTGACGCAGCTGGGGCGCAACGATACCGGTTCGGACCCGTGGACGCCGTCGCACATCGAATCGGGTGTCGGTTTGACGCCCTACAGCACATGGCATGGTGAAACCAAGGCGCAATTCCTGCGCAAGTTCAATGCCCGCCTGCAGCAGATTCCAGGTATTACCGTTGGCATCAGCCAGCCGATCATCGATGGTGAGAACGATATGGTTGCCGGTGCGCACGCGCCTTTGGTGCTTCGCATCTACGGCCAGGACCTCGGCGACATGCGCCGTATCGGCAACCAGATGGTCGATGTGATCAGGGGAGTGCGAGGCACCGAAGATGCATCGATCTTCCAGGAGCCACCGATTCCCCAGCTGACGATTACGGCGGACCGCAATGCGGCGGCGCGCTACGGCGTCAACGTGGGCGACATCACCAGCCTGATCCAGACCGCGATCGGCGGGTCGCCGATCACCCAGGTCTATGTCGAGGACCGGATCTATAACGTTACCGCGCGTGTGTCGAATGAAGTTGCCAATAGCGTACAGGCCGTTGGTGAGATGCCATTGACGTCTACTACCGGTGCGCAAGTTCCATTGAAACAAGTGGCGCATATCAAGTTGGCTATGGGCGAAAGCACCATTGCACATGAGCACGGTCAACGCGAGTTGACGATCAGTATCGAAAACTCCGGTCGTGCTTTGTCGGAATATCTCGCCGATGCTCAAGCGCAAATCGAGACGAAGGTCCATTACGACAAATCGAAGTACACACTTGAATGGGCCGGTAACTTCCAGAACGAGCAGCGCGCACAGGCGCGGCTGATCGTCGTGATGGGCATGGTAATGGCCATCATGGCCGTGCTGCTGTTCGCCGAGTTCGGCAAGTTCCATCAGGCCATGCTTGTGTTGGGCGTTGTGCCGCTTGCCACGGTGGGTGGGTTGATCGCGCTGCACATTCGCGGTGAAACGCTGAATATTGCCACGGCGGTGGGGTTCATCGCGCTATTCGGTGTGGCGGTGCAAAACGGCATCATCATGGTGTCGAACATCAACCGTGTCCGACGAGAGGGCTTGTCGCTCTTTGAGGCAGTAGTGGTTGGTGCTACCGAGCGATTCCGCCCGGTGCTGATGACGGCCACCGTCGCCAGCATCGGCATGTTGCCTGCGGCACTGGCTACGGGCGTGGGTACCGACGTGCAGCGTGGTCTGGCAACGGTTGTGGTGGGCGGTTTGCCCATTGCTACCCTGTTAACGCTTTTTATCCTGCCTGCCTTGTATTACGGGCTGGAAAATTTCATCTACAAGCGTTTCGGTCATGCGCCATCAGCGGTGGAGATCTGACCATGAACGCCATCAAGAACATCGCATCGTTGCGCGCCGGCCGTACTGCGCTTGCCTTAGGCATCGGTCTGGCGTTGAGCGCTTGCGCAGTCGGGCCCAATTACCAACGCCCGGCAGCGCCAACGGCAAAGACGTATGCGCCCACGCCGATATCGCAAACCACGCCCACGGTACCGGGGCCGGGAGGCGACACGCAGCAGCTTGTGCAGGGTATGGATATTCCAGGCCAGTGGTGGACGCTGTTCCATTCCCAACCCTTGAATGGCTTGATCGATGATTCGATCAAGAACAATCCCGATCTGGCGGCTGCACAACAGGCGTTGGTTTCGGCGGTTGAGAACGTGAAAGCGCAACGCGGTGCGTATTACCCGCAAGTGAGCGCCGGCGTCGACCCGACGCGGCAGAAAGTCGGCGACGTGCTGTCGAGTAACTTGGCATCCAACAGCACCCTGTACAACCTCACCACGGCGCAATTGAGCATCTCCTACACGCCGGATTTGTGGGGTGCGAATCGCCGCCAGGTGGAATCGTTGGCGGCGCAGGCTGATGCGCAACGGTTTCAGCTTGAAGCGACGTATCTCACGCTGACATCCAATGTCGTTAACGCGGCGATTGGTGAGGCATCGGTGCGCGCGCAGATCGCTTCCACGCAGGACATGATCGATAGCCAATCGAAGATCCTGGAAACGAATCGCAAGCAAATGGCCCTGGGCGATATGTCGGATGCCGATATCGCATCGCAGGTAGCTACCCTGGAGCAAACGCGGGCCACACTGCCGCCACTGCAGAAACAGCTGGCACAGCAGCGTGATCTGCTTGCCGTACTGACAGGTCGGTCGCCGGATCAGGATGTACCCGCGCAGTTCAATTTCGATCAACTGCAATTGCCACAGGATCTGCCGTTGACGTTGCCGGCGCGATTGGTGGAGCAGCGTCCGGACGTACGCATGGCCGATGCGAACCTGCATGCGGCCTGCGCGCAGGTGGGCGTGGCGTTTGCCGCGCGCTTGCCGAACATCAGCATTACAGCCAATTGGGGCAGTGCTGCCGACCAGATGCATAACCTGTTTGGTTCCGGTACCGGCTTCTGGAACCTTGGCGCGGCCGTCACAGCGCCGATTTTTAGCGGTGGCACATTGCTGCATCGTCAACGCGCTGCAGAAGCCAACTATCGTCAGGCTGCCGAGCAATACCGCAGCACCGTGTTGTCCGCTCTGCAGAATGTGGCCGACACACTGCACGCTCTGCAATCCGATGCCGATGCGCTGGTCGCCAACGCACGCGCCGAACACGCGGCGGCGCGCAGCTTGGACATCGCCAAGCGTCAGTATGCGCTGGGCGATATCAGCATGGTGGCTCTGCTCACCGCGCAGGTTACGTATCGTCAGGCCGAGCTTGCGCTGGTCCAGGCGCGTGCCAATCGATATTCGGATACGGTGGCTCTCTTCCAGGCGTTGGGTGGGGGCTGGTGGAATCGTAAGGACGTGGCAGCAACGCACTAGAGGTCGGTGTAATAATAGGGGCCGTCCATGCGTATGGATGGCCTCTATGCGTGAGCCTTATCTGGATCGCGGGCGCCGCGTAGTGGAAAAGCAAAGTACGGATAGCATGTTGAACATGGAAAGAGGGGCAGCGATGTATTTACTGAATCATCCCATCGGGTTGTTTTTTGTCGTCGCCGTAGTGCTGCTTCTGGCGCACGAGTGCGGCTTCCGTTTGCGGGTGTTGGCGAAAAATCGCGACGATAAAGAATGGGAAAAGCAGGTTCACGACACGCGCAACCAAATTGCCGTGTTGTTGAGCTTGCTGATCGGTTTTGCCATGGCGATGGCGCTCAGCCGTTTCGATGAGCGCAAACAGCTGGTTATCGACGAGGCCAATGCGATCGGCACCGCTTATTTGCGCGCGAGCATGCAAGCGGAACCTATACGTAGTACGGCTCCGGCGCTGCTGCGTGATTACGTCGACTCGCGCATTGCGATCTTCGGTAGCGCGGCTGAAGAAGATGAGCGAAACAGCGCGGCCCAGAATTCCAGAAAGATCCAGGATCAGCTATGGAGCGACGTCACCACCCAGGCGCAGCAGAGCCCCACGCCGATCGTGGCGATCTACGTGTCGGCGTTGAACGACATGATCGATCTGGACGGCAAGCGCGTCGCTGCTCGACTCAATCGCATTCCGCTCGACATCTGGATGCTGCTGGGTACGCTGTCGATCCTGACATCGGTGGTTATCGGTTACGGGCAGCGTCGTCGTGCGGCGTTGGCTACGTTTGTGCCGGTGCTGATGGTAGCCATCGCGGTTAGCCTGATTGCCGATCTCGATTCGCCGGTTACCGGGCTTATTCAGGTCAGCCAGCAGAGTATGCAAACCTTGAGCACGGATTTGCACATGCAATTGTCCGTGGCAGGGGATGCGGGTACTCACTGACGAGTTTGCAGCTTGCGCTTGCGGTGACG
>CAJCJD010000233.1 GCA_903970555.1 Vulcanimicrobiota bacterium | reverse complement strand
GTCAGCGAGATCAGCATCGACAGCGTCACCGCGATGCTCAGCACCCAGGCGAATTCGTGGAACAGGCGGCCGGTGACGCCGGGCATCAGCAGCAGCGGCAGGAACACCGCCACCAGCGAAATCGTCAGCGAGAGCACGGTGAAGCCGATCTGCTGCGCACCGATCTCGGCCGCTTCGGGTCCGCTCTTTCCCTGTTCGATGTAACGCACGATGTTCTCGATCATCACGATCGCATCGTCGACCACGAAGCCGGTGGCCACCACCAGCGCCATCAGCGAGAGGTTGTCCAGCGACATGCCGGCGAACGCCATCACACCGAAGGTGCCGGCCAGTGACAGCGGCACCGCGACCGAGGGAATGATGGTCGCCCACAGGCGGCGCAGGAACACGAAGATCACCGCGACCACCAGGCCGATGGTGAGGATCAGGGTGAACTGCACTTCATGCACCGAAGCACGGATGGTCTCGGTACGGTCGTTGAAGATGTCCAGATGCACGTCGGCCGGCAGCACGTTCTGCAGCTGCGGCAGCAACGCGCGGATGCGCTCGACGGTCTGCACGATGTTCGCGCCCGGCTGGCGCCGCACTTCCAGCAGCACCGCCGGCTTGCCATCGGCCCACGCGGCCAGCTGGTCATTCTCCACGCCGTCGATCACGTTGGCCACATCGGACAGGCGCACCGGGCGGCCGTTCTTGTAGCTGATGATGGTGTCGCGGTACTCGGCGGCACTGGTCAGCTGGTCGTTGGTGCCGATCGAGTAGGACTGGGTCTTGCCGTTGAGCGAGCCCTTGGGCGCGTTGACGTTGGCCTGGGTCAGCGCGCTGCGCAGCTCTTCCAGGGTCAAGCCCATGTTGGACAGCTGCGCCGGGTTGACCTGGATGCGCACGGCCGGGCGCACGTTGCCGGCGATGGAGACCAGACCCACGCCCTGCACCTGCGACAGGCGCTGGGCGAGGATGGAGTCGGCGTAGTTGTTGACGTCGCGCAGCGGGCGCGTGTCGGAGGTGAGCTTGAGGGTGACGATCGCCGCGTCGGCCGGGTTCACCCGGTTGTAGACCGGCTGGTAGGGCAGCGAGGAGGGCAGGGTGGCCTGGCGGATCGCGGCCTGCACATCCTGCGCGGCGATGTCGATGTCGCGGTCCATCGAGAACTGCAGGATGATCGTGGACAGCCCCGCCGACGAATCGGAGGTCATGATCTCCAGCCCGGAGATCTGCCCGAACTGGCGCTCCAGCGGCGTGGTCACCAGCGAGGCCATGGTAACCGCGTTGGCACCGGGGTACTGGGTGGTCACCACCAGGCTGGGCGCATCGATCTCGGGCAGCGCCGACACCGGCAGTTCGCGGTAACCGAGCACACCGAGCAGCAGCACCGCCACCATCAAAAGGGCGGTGGCAATGGGCCGGCGGATAAAGAGCGTCGAAAATCCCATGGGTCGTCGGAACCGTCAGTTGGGTGCGGTCGCGGATGACCGGCGGTGGAAACAGAGGAAACGTCGAAGGGTTCGCATTTTGTTGCCGCCATTCCGGCCTGTGTCGGAATGGCGAGCAAGAGAGCGCCGTGCGTCGACATTCCCAAACATGGTGAATCGTTCCAGCGAGCCTGGCGTCACCAGGCTCGCTATCTTTCTAGCGTTTCGATCAGGAACCGGAACCACGGCGACTACCGCCCTGCTTCCACTTCTTCTTGTCCGCATCCGAAGCAGCTGGCGCGGCGGGCACCTCGCCTGGCTTGAGTGCCTGAACCTTGCTACCCGGCTTCAGGCGGAACTGACCTTCGGTCACCACCTGGTCGCCTTCGGCCAGGCCTGTGCTGATCATCACGTGGCTGTCGCCCACTTCACCGGTAACGCTCACCGGCTGCATCGCCACTGTCTGATCCGACTGCAGCTTGTAGACGAAATCGCCGTCGGGGCCACGCTGCACAGCCTGTGCGGGAATCACCAGGCCACCGGCAACAGTGCGAACACGCAGCTGCACATTGACGAACTGACCCTGCCACAGCGTGCTCTTGGGGTTATCGAACTGGGCGCGCAATTTGAACGTGCCCGTGGTGGTGTCGATCTGGTTGTCGATCACCTGCAGGAAACCCGTCGTATCGAGCGGATGCGCATCGGTGCGATCGAGCGCGATCACTTCCAGCTTCGTGGCGCCGTTCTGGAATGCATCGCGCACCGTTTCCAGATTCTGCTCGGGCAAGCTGAAGATCACATAGATCGGCTGGATCTGGGTCAGCGTGACGATCGACGTTGTGGTAGTGACCACATTGCCCGGGTCCACGTTGCGGATGCCGGCCACGCCATTGATCGGCGAGATGATCTTGGTGAAATCCAGCTGCACCTTGGCCGAGCGCGCACTGGCCTGGTCGGCAACGACGGTGGCCCTGAGCTGGGCAACGTTGTTGCGGAAGGTATCCATGTCCAGCGCAGCGACGTAACCGTTGGCGACCAGCTTCTGATTACGATCCAGCGTGCTGATTGCAGTGGCCAGCGATGCCTCATCCTGCTTCTGCTTGGCCTCGGCCTGGTCATAGGCGGCCTGGAAGGTGCGCGGATCGATCTGGGCGATCACGTCGCCCTTCTTCACCGCCTGGCCTTCCTTGAAGTTGATGGTCCACATCTGACCGGCAACCTGGGGATTGATCGTGACGTTGTTGAGCGCGGTCACGGTGCCGAGCGCGGTCAGGTAGACCGGCACGTTCTGCTTGGTGGTGGGCTCGACGGTAACCGGTACCGGCGCATTATCTTGCCCGTTACCACCGGGCTGGTTCTGACCTTGATCTGCCTGACCACTGCCTTGACCAGACTTCGCACCACCGCTCCCGCGGTGGTGGGCATAGCCACCGGCTGCTTCAGGTTTATGCAGCAAGCGGAATGCAACCCCGCCCACCACGACCACGGCGATCACGATCAACGCGATCTTCCAAAAACGCGACATGTGAAACTCCTGGAATAAACGGCAAGGCCACCCGACCCCGCCGGTGCTAACAATGCACCTGCCCTAGACCTTGGAAACAAGCATAGGGTCTGCTCAACGAGATTGGACAATGCCGGTTGACATGGGTGCCTTATGACCGATGGCAGGGTCCGTGCCGACGCAGGGTACCAGCCAAGCATGACGGCGTGCCTGCATCGGCGCCTCGCATTCTCGCCAACGCCCCGCGTACAAGCACCTTCCGGCGCGGCCCCATTAACCCGCGGACAAGGCTTTCAAACTTGCCGCAGGCTTCGTCTATACTCCGACACTTATTGTCCGTGGCAGATTCGGCACCCCCGAACAGCCGCGGCATGGTCGCCCAGGGGCGGCAAGGTACGCCACGGCGTCCGTGGCGGCTTTCCAGATTAATCATTCGATGACTGGAGTACTTGCGTGAGCGGTTCCATGAGCAAATCCGACCAGAGTTTCCTGCGTCATTTCTCGTTGCTTATCGCCGGACTCGGCGTGCTGACCCTGGTTCTGATCTTCACCGCCTGGACGATCTACGAGCACGAGCCGCACGAAACCGATCCGAATGCCGCGCAACAACTTTCCGCCAGCCTCGCGCCCAACGGTGCGGTATACGCCGGCAACACGGGCCGCGCCGCGATGGAGGCCGCTCAGGAAGCCGCCGCCAAGGCCGCCGCCGCACAGGTCGCCTATGGCGGCACCACGGACGGCAAGACCATCTACGACAACCTTTGCCACGCCTGCCACACCGCCGGTGTTGCCGGTGCACCGGTACTGGGCAACAAGGCCATGTGGGGGCCGCGCATTGCCGAAGGCCTGGACACGCTGATCAAGCACGCCACCGACGGCTATCACGGCCCGGACGGCAATTTCATGCCGGCCAAGGGCGGCAACCCGTCGCTGACGGATGCGCAGGTGAAAGCCGCCGTCACCTGGATCGTGGATCAAGCGAAGTAATTCGGGTTTCGCCTGTTGCACCCAACGCCGCCTTCGGGCGGCGTTGTTGTTTTATGTCGTCATCCCGGTGCAGGCCGGTATGACGAACCAAGAAAAGCCCGAGGCTCACCAGCCAGCTATTATTAGCTTCATGACATCCCCCGCCCCCCTTCCCGATCCGTCCAGCTTTCCGGACGAACCCACCGAATTCACACTGCAAGGCCCCGTTGGCGCGCTCGAAGCGATCAGCGACATCGCCGAACGCCCTGGCGCACGCCGCGCTGTCGCCGTGATCTGCCATCCCAATTCCAAGGACGGCGGCACCATGCGCAACAAAGTGGTGACCATGCTCGAACGCAGTCTGCGCGAGTCGGGACTGGACACCGTGCGCTTCAATTTCCGCAGCGCCGGTGAATCGGCGGGTGCCTACGACAATGGCATCGGCGAAACCGACGATCTGGCCGCCGTGGTGAAATGGGTGCGCACGGTGCGACCTAATGACGCACTTTGGCTGGCCGGCTTTTCCTTTGGCAGCTACGTCACCTTGCGCAGCGCCGTCGCACTGAGGGCCGACGCGCTGATCAGCATTGCGCCACCGGTCGGCCGCTGGTCCCTTGAAACACTGGCGCTACCCGCCTGCCCCTGGCTGGTGGTGATGGGCGAAGAGGACGAAATCGTCGAGCCGCAAGCGGTATTCGACTGGATCGACAGCCTCGAGCAGCCACCCGAGCTGATTCGCATGCCCGAAACCGGCCACTTTTTTCACCGCCGCCTGATGGATCTGCGCGGCGCAGTCAAACACGCGATACAGGACTGGCTACCGCCGTCCCGCGACTAACTAGATATCCCATGGCTGACATCTCACCCGGCGCGCCCAGCGCGCGTTACCAGGAAGGCGTCGCCGCGCATCGCTGGACGTCCGACCCCGCACAGCTGGCCGTGCTGCCGGAATTCGACCGCATGCACGCCGCACTGTGCGCACCCGCTGAGAACAACGGCAGCTTGTTCGGCCGACTGAAATCGCTGCTCGGCGCGGAAGAACGCACCGCCGTGCCCGGCCTTTACTTATGGGGTAGCGTAGGTCGCGGCAAGACATTCCTGATGGATCTGTTCGCATCCAGCCTGCCGCAAGGCGTTGCGTTGCGCCGCCACTTCCACCGCTTCATGGCCGAAGTGCACGAGAAATTGCGCGAACTTGGCGAACAGCAGGATCCGCTCGTTCAAGTGGCCGCAAGTATCGCTGCGCGTTGCCGCGTGTTGTGCCTGGACGAATTCCTGGTCAACGATATCGGCGATGCGATGATCCTGGCCAATCTGTTCGAATCGCTGTTCGCACGCGGCGTGACGCTAGTCACCACGTCGAACACAGCGCCTATGAACCTTTACAAGGACGGCCTGCAACGTGCGCGCTTCCTGCCCGCCATCGCCGCGATCGAAGCGCATTGCCACGTCGTTGAAATGATCTCCGCGCACGATTGGCGCCTGCGCGCACTAACGCACGCGCCGGTGTATCACACGCCACCCGGCGCCGAGGCCGAACGCGCATTGGCCCGTATTTTTTCCAGCCAGGCGCAGGGCGACATCATCGACGGTGGCGAGTTGATCATCAACGACCGCCCCATCCCCGTTCGCAAACGCGCCGAAAATATCCTCTGGTTCGACTTCGCAGCACTGTGCGACGGCCCTCGCGCCGTGGCCGACTACATCGCGCTGGCGAAAACAGGGCCAGCGATCATCATCTCCAACGTGCCGCAATTCACGATCTACAGCGAAGATCCCGCCAAGCGCTTCGTGCAGTTGGTCGATGAATTCTACGACCGCCACGTCAAACTGATCCTCTCCGCCGCCGCACCGATCACTGAGCTCTACGACGGTGAACGCCTGCGCGCCGAGTTCGGCCGCACCGAATCGCGCCTGATCGAAATGCAGAGCGAGGAATACTTGGCGCTTCCGCACCGGGCCGATTAAACACGCGCTCGGGGTTGGCGATAGGATTCACTGGCACAAGCGCAAACTGCTACCGTGTTCACCTCGATCCGAGGCCTAGGAGCCACCATGCTTACCGCCGTCGCTTTTGCACTCCTGACTGGCGCAGCACCTGCCGCGCCGACCGACACATTCATGGCACGCGTGACGCGCAGCAAGATGGTCGAAGCAGGCCCCACGGGACCGGCCTATCAGAAGCAGCTTTGGGCCAAAATCCGTGTTCCGATGACCGATGCGCTGAGAGGCTGCATCGCGAGCAATATGCCGGCGGACAAGTCACCCTTTACATTGGTCGCCGATATTTCACCGGATGGGCACCCGCTGAACGTTGAAGTTCGTGCTCCCACGCCGGTTGCCACTTGCCTGGTCGGACAATTTTCCGTGTGGACCTTTCCGACACCACCGAAACTGCCAGGCTCCGTCGACTATCCGATCGAAATCGATGTAAGCATGTAAGAGCCCAACTATGGCGACCGTGCTGATTCCCCTGCCCAACATGGATTACGACCCCAGCGAAGTGGCCGTGCCGTGGCGCGTGTTGACTCAAGCGGGACATCGCGTGGTATTCGCCACGCCCGACGGCGCCATCGCATATGCCGATCCGATCATGCTGAGCGGCGAAGGGCTCGACCTCTGGGGCTGGATACCGGGCCTGCGCCAACTTCCATTGTTCGGCTTGTTGCTGCGCGCCAATCGCGATGCGCGCAACGATCATGCCTTGCTCGTGCGCGACGAAGCGTTTCGTTCACCGCTGCGCTGGGATGCCATCGATGCGGCCGCGTTCGACGGCTTGCTGCTACCTGGCGGACATTGCGCACGCGGCATGCGCAAGTATCTTGAAAGCGACCTGCTGAAACGTTTGGTGGCCGGATTCTTTGCGAGCGACAAACCCGTCGCAGCCATCTGCCACGGCGTCCTGCTTGCCGCACGTAGTCGTCGCGACGATGGTCGCTCCGTGCTTTACGGACGCCGCACCACCGGATTGACATGGGCGCTGGAGAAATCCGCCTGGTCGCTGACACGCATCACGCGGTTCTGGGATCCGAACTATTACCGCACTTACCGCGAAAAAGCCGATCAACCGCCCGGCTACATGTCCGTGGAACAGGAAGTCTCGCGCGTGCTGGCCGATCCGGCCGATTTCCTCGATGTACCGAAAGATGCAGCCCATTATTGGCGCAAGACATCGGGACTCGTGCGCGATAACGACGCGGACGACACACCAGCCTTCGTCGTGTGCGATGGCAACTATCTCTCTGCACGCTGGCCCGGCGACGTGCATCGCTTTGCGCGTGAGTTTTCGGACATGCTCTCCAAGACCGAGACATGACTTGGACGCTCCGACTTTAAGATGCGCCGGGAAAATCTCCCGTTAATCTCATCGATTCAAGGATCGAACATGTCGAACGTAGCGGCGAGCCATCACGAATCATCCACGGCTCACGACCTCGCTGCACTTCAAGGATCCTGGGTACAAATTGCGTTTGAAGAAAATGGAAGCCCCGACACGCCTGATACGCACGGCGCACCTGGCGCGATCACCACGTTTGAAGGCCAGCACTTCACGGTTCGAGCGCTCGAAGGCGAGCTTTTGCTGGAAGGCGATTTCACACTCGATGCAACCACGTCACCGAAGTCCATTACGTGGATCGATGCGATGGGCACGGATAAAGGAAAGCGACTTCCCGCCTCCTACAAACTTGAAGGCGATCACTTCACCTTTATTGCGGCGGATGAAGGCATGCCCAGACCTCTCGTTTTCAGCACGCAAATGGGCCATACCATGCGGGGCTTTGTTCGTCGTGGCCTTTAGTCGATCATCCACCAGCCATGCCTCCACCGACTTCGCGGCGCCAGCGATCTTTGGGAGGTCGCATGGAGACCAGCACTAGACGCAAAAATGTTCTGGCGATCTTCCGGGTCGTCTCGGGCAATTTCCTGGAAATGTACGACTTTATGGTCTACGGCTATTACGCCCCGGCCATTGCCCGAGCGTACTTTCCAAGCCATAGCGCGTACGCATCGCTATTACTCACCCTGCTCGCCTTCGCCGCGGGTTTCGTGATGCGTCCGATCGGCGCAATCGTATTGGGTGCCTATATCGATCATCACGGACGCCGCCGCGGCCTGATCCTCACGCTGGGCCTGATGGCCATCGGCACGTTGCTGGTGGCCGCTGTACCGAGCTATGCCACGATCGGGGTATTGGCGCCGCTACTGGTGCTGGCAGGACGTCTGCTGCAAGGCTTTTCAGCAGGCGTCGAATTGGGTGGCGTCTCGGTGTACTTGTCGGAAATCGCCACGCCCGGTCACCGCGGTTTCTATTGCTCTTGGCAATCGGCAAGCCAGCAGGTGGCCGTGGTGTTTGCGGCGTTGCTTGGCCTGCTGTTGCAATACTGGCTGCCGCCCGAGGCGATATCCACGTGGGGTTGGCGCGTGCCGTTTCTGATCGGCTGCCTGATTGTGCCGTTCCTGTTCCTGATTCGGCGATCACTCGAGGAAACCGAAGCCTTTCTCGCTCGCCGTCGTCCTGGCATCAGCGAAATCTATCGCTCCATGCTTAGCAATGGCCGCGTTGTACTGCTGGGCGTGGCATTGGTGATGATGACGACGGTGTCGTTCTATCTGATCACGGCGTACACACCCACGTTCGGCGTGGAGGTGCTGCACTTATCGCAATTCGATGTATTCGTGGTGACGCTGTGCGTGGGCGTGTCGAACTTCATATGGCTGCCATTGATGGGTGCGCTGTCGGACCGTATCGGTCGTCGTCCGTTGCTGATCGCATGCACAACGCTGGCGTTGCTGAGTGCGTATCCGGTACTGCATTGGTTGGTCGCGTCACCGGATTTCCGCAAATTGCTTGGCGTAGAACTTTGGCTTTCCTTTATCTACGCCAGTTACAACGGCGCACTTGTCGTAACACTTACGGAAATCATGCCCGCTGACGTGCGCACGACCGGCTTTTCGCTCGCGTATAGCCTGGCGACGACAGTGGGCGGGTCTAGCTTGGCGATCTCCCAGTGGCTGATCCACGTCACAGGCAACAGGGCCGCCCCAGGGCTGTGGCTATCGTTTGCGGCACTATGCGGGCTTGTTGCAACCGTAATCGCTTTTCGCCACCCACATAGCCGCCTTCAACACCGGCAATAGGAATTTTCTTCGGCAGCAGCCATGCACTTGACGGGCGGCCGCATTACGAGTAATTATTTAACTAATATGTTAATTGCTTAATTACTTATGGCCATCGATCGCATTTTCGAAGCGCTTGCTTCGCGTCCGCGGCGCGAAATACTTGCTTATCTTTCCGCGCAAGAACTGACTGCGGGCGATCTTGCCGGCCGGTTCGATATGAGCGCACCAGCCGTCTCGCGCCATCTTTCGGTATTGGAATCGGCCGGACTGGTGAGCAGCGAACGTCGCGGGCAATACGTCTACTACCGGCTCATCAGCGACAACCTGGTCAATACGCTTACCGGCTTTGCCTTGGAGATCTGCCCTAAGGGAGGGCCACTCAAACGCGAGTCGCGCCGCGTGCGCACCACCAAGAAACAAGGCGCCTGAGCTCCGTCCAACCTGTAAAGGAACGACCATGTCGACTGCACAAGGCGTTATGGGATTGCCGTTTTCGCCATCTGCGCGCGTCGTGCGCAGTTTTCCCTCGGCGCGGCTACCCTCGACGAACGGCGGCTTACCCGTGGAGGTGTCTCTGATAGCGCAACTCGGGCATGGCGCCGGTAGTCAATTGGTCGCGGGCGTGATGGCGAGACAAAGCGCTCATCCAAACTTCCTGAATGAACTCGACGAACCTTCGGCAAGAATCGGCGACACCGACTTCTCAAAGGGTGACGCCACATCTTTGTACTTGTTCGCCGTGGGTACGAAGGGCCATCCGTTCCATCGGCATGCGGGACATCGCGTATTCACCGCCATCTCCGGCAGCGGTGGTGCGCGGCTGCGATTCTCAAGCGCAACCGATGCACAGATCGAACGCGACCCGAATAGCTTTGTAGCCGCCATGCGCTGTGTGGAAATACCGCCCGATTGCCTTTTCACCGTTCGATTTGGCGGAAATACCTGGCATCAGTTCACACCGCTGCAGGAACGTTCTGCGCATCCGGCGTTGTTCGCCATCTCGTGTCATACCAACGAACTTGGCGGTTCTCTCTCGGATGCTTTGAAGCAGCAAGTGCTCACGAATGAAGCGACGATTCCGACCCTGACGGAATTGCTACCACCCAGCGTCGACGATCTGCTGCGCCGAGCCCCCGTCGATCGCATGCGGGTGCCCACCATTGCCCTCGCCCTGGACGCTCCTGCCGACACCTGGCACAGCGCGTTTTGTCGTGCCGTACGCGGGGCAGCCGGATGGTTGCGCGGACACTGGGCGCATTGGCGGCGTAAGGCGGGTTATTTGTGGGACAGCGGATTGCCCGTGGTCGCGCTCGATCAGCCTGCGGAAGATTCCCTTCTCCGCCAACAACTGACGGAAGGCGTCATCCAATATCAGGACACATTCCAGATCAGCCTATTCGACGCCTCGCTGTCACGGCTTGGCGCACGAAACGTATTGGCCTGGTTGCTTGAAGGCTTTGTGCAAAGCCCTCCTGTCAGCGTCAGTTACCTCATGGCCCTGCGCAACGCCTTGGTGAAACCGTTAGGTCTGCGCACGTCGCCTCTGGGGTGCCCGGTGTCGTCGCTGCTGTCGCCGCAAAGCGAGAACATGTTTGCCGGACGCTTTCCCGTGCGCGATCAGGTGATTGACGCAGCCGATATGCGGTGCCAGGTCGTTCTTGGCGCAAACGACAAGCATCTGCTCTTTCGCTCGTGCGTAGGCGTAGCCATGGCCGAAAACCGCATCGACATCACCTTGGGTACACGTGTGCGTTGCAAGAACGCATTCGGGCGCGTTTATATGGCCCTGATCGACCGCGTTCATCATCGCTACGTTGGGCCGACCTTGTTACGCCACGCCGTGGAGCACCTGCGCAGTAAGCTAACGCCAGACGTCCGTCACCCTTGGAGTCCGTGACATGCGCGCACCCGCCGGCTCGGTCGTGGGACTCTGCTCCGCCTCCGCCACCATGTCCGCCATGGGCATGGCGTTCCTGGGTTACTGGGGCATCCATGAGCCAACGCCATGGCGTTGGAACGATGTGCTGGTGGTGTGTCTGGCGTTTCTGAGCTTTGCCGCCTTGGGTTCCGTGGTGTGGATCATCACCACGCCCGTGTCGGAGGAGGATGGCGAGAGGATCCTCCCCGCGCGTCGGGCGTTCGCGGCGGGTGTCGTTTTGATGTGGCTGGCGGTTGTGATAGCTGTCATCCCCTAGCTGCCGTCGCCAGCCGACCCAGGGGGCGAAAGCGTCCATGCGATCACGGCCGACATGCGCGAAAAGCAAGAAAACCCCGCAGCCCGCAGCAGGCCTCGTTTCACACCGCTTATCCACTGCTTATCCACAATTTATTGGGTTGACCGAACTCGTCGACCCCGATATGTTGTGTCTCGTCGGTGCCGCCCTCATATATGTAAGAGGACGGTTTGAGGGAATCCGGTGCGAATCCGGGACTGCCCCGCAGCGGTAAGCGGAAACCAAAGCCCAATCCACGCACTGGCCTTACCGGGCCGGGAAGCGGGGCGAGTAGGCGGGTCGCAAGACCCATGTCCGTGAGTCCGAAGACCTGCCGACACGGTATGACCGGAGTGTCATGCCGATGGTGACGGCCTCCACGGTGGGGAGTGTCGCATGACGCGGATGTCAGCACCGTGTCTGCGACCGACCGCGGCAACCGCCACGTCAGCCCTGCGCGCGG
>CAJCJD010000232.1 GCA_903970555.1 Vulcanimicrobiota bacterium | reverse complement strand
CAGATGAACTGCCGCTTCGACCACCACTCCCGCTTCATTTACATCAGCACCGGCCTGGTATATCGGGAACAGGGACGCCCGCTGCTGGAGTCTGATCCCATCGAGACGCTGCATCCGTACGGAGCCAGCAAGGCTGCCGGAGACGCCATGCTGCAGGCGGCGGCGGCAGAGTTCAATCGGTCGCTCACCATTTTTCGCCCGTTCGCGTTCACTGGACAGCATGACGGGGGCGAGCGACTGTTCCCGCGAATTCTACAGGCTGCTGAAAGCGGCAAGGCACTGCCGATGACGGCCGGCACACAGGTCAGGGATTTTTGCTCGGTTCGCGACATCGCGCGGGCGGTGCTGCTCAGCGTCGACCGCGAGCCGGCTACGCTCATAGAGAAGTTCAACCTGGGCAGCGGCCAGTCGCTGGCGCTGCACGACCTGGTCGCTTCAGTGTGCGACCAACTTGGGATTGCACCCCACCTGGAGTTGGGTGTCGTTCCCATGCACCCTTACGAGCCGCACCATTCCGTGGCGGATTACACGCACGCGAGAAATGAGTTAGGCTGGCGTCCCGAGCACAATGTTGCTCATGCTGTGTGGGAGTTGTCACGTCAAACACATCCTCATCTGAACTTAAGGGAACCGACGCTCTTTGCCCACGAATTGTGAACTATCAGTTGTCATGCCGGCGTACCGCGAAGCAGAGTCGTTGCGCACCTTGCTGCCGGTCCTTGTGCCCGCGGTCACCGCGCTCTCATCGAGCAGCGAAATCATCGTCGCGGACTCGCTCACCCCGCTCGATGACACGGCAGAGGTGTGTGCCGCAAACGGCGTCACATGCATTCCTCGTACCGGAGGGAATCTTTATGGGGATGCGGTCAGAACAGGCATTCAGCGTTCGCGCGGCCGCTATGTCCTACTGATGGACTCGGACGGTTCCCATAATCCTGCTGAGTTGGACAAATTGTGGCAGCGGAGGGGAACGGCTGATGTCATTATCGGTTCGCGCTACGTGCCCGGCGGCAACACTGAGAATCCCGCCGTCCTCATCCTGATGAGCCGGGTGTTGAACCTTGCTTATAAGTTCGCGTTTCGCCTGCCGGTGGCAGATGTCAGCAACAGCCTGCGCCTGTATCGCGGCGATCAGTTGCGTCCCCTTCACCTGGTTTCGAATAACTTCGATATCGTCGAGGAAATACTCATTCGGCTCGTCGCCGGCGACTGTCATGCTTCGACCGCGGAAGTACCGGTGACGTTCGAGCAGCGCAAGGCGGGTGTGAGCAAGCGCAATTTGCCAGCGTTCATGCTGAGTTATTTTTCATCGATGGCGAAGATGCGCCGTTTTCGGAATGAAGAGCTTACGAAAGTCAAATCTACCGCGAGCAAATAAAAGGGGTTTGTCTTGGCATTTCTGGTTACAGGTGGTTGCGGTTTTGTCGGTTGCAATCTCGCGGCGGAGTTATTGCGCCGCGGCGAAGAGGTCGTAATCGTTGATAACTTCACGCGTCCTGGTACGCCGTTGAACTATGCGTGGCTGCAAACCCTGGGTAAGTTCGACTTCTTTCATGGAGACGTGAGAAACAGCCAGGATCTGGAGGTCATATTCCGCGACAAGAAGATAGACTGCGTCTTTCATCTGGCCGGACAGGTTGCGATGACCACATCTCTCGCCAATCCGCGCCGTGACTTCGAAGTGAACGTGCTTGGGTCGATCAACGTGCTGGAAGCCGTGCGGTTACACGCGCCTGACGCGACCGTGGTCTATGCCTCGAGCAACAAGGTGTACGGCGAGTTAGACGAGGCCACGCTGGAGGAGAAGCCGACGCGTTGGGAGCCCACGGGCAAGAAGGGCATTGATGAGCACGCGCGTCTCGAGTTCTACACTCCGTATGGCTGTTCCAAGGGCGCCGCAGACCAGTACATGCTGGAATATGCGCGAAACTTCGGCGTGAACAGCGTGGTTTTCCGGCATTCCACCATCTATGGCGGGCGGCAGATCTCCACCTTCGACCAGGGCTGGGTCGGCTGGTTTTGTCAGCAGGCGATGCAGACGAGAGACAATCCTGACCACACGTTTACCGTCAATGGCGACGGTAAGCAGGTGCGCGACCTGTTGCATGTTTCGGATGCTGTAGCGTGCTACCTGGCTGCACATGAGCACCGCGAACAGGCCCGCGGGCAGGCGTTCAACATCGGTGGCGGATACGAAAACAGTTTGTCGCTTCGCGAGCTGTTCCTTCACCTCCAGAAGGAACTCGGCGTGACAATGAAGCCGCACCAGTTACCCTGGCGCGCAAACGACCAGAAATATTTCGTGGCGGATAACTCAAAGGCACTGCAGCACATTCACTGGTCTCCTAAGAAGACAAAGGAAGCCGGTATCGCGGACTCCATCGCGTGGGAATTCGAGCGAAGACGTGGCTGAGCCTAAACGACTGCAAACCGGGTCGCTTTGCGGCTGGCAAATTGCGCACCGCTGCGAGCATTTGTTCTCGTCGTCACCGCTTTGTGGCTTCTCACGCTATTGGTCGGTCTTACAGAGCATTTGGTCTTTCATCTTCCATCGAAGTACTGGTGGCCCCTGTTCTCCACGCGTTCTGGGCTCGACGACTTCAACATCTACACGGGTCGCTTCCACCACTTTCATCAAGCGAGCTTTTTCGTACCCTGGAAGTCGATTGCGGTGGATTTGGCTAATTTTCCATTCACCTACCCTGCTCCGGCCGCGTTGGTGTTTCGGTTCTTCTTTCTGTTCGGGCTTTACAGCGAAAAAGCCATGTTCTGCGCTTTCCTGCTGGGAGCAGTCGTGGCTACTCTACTGTTCGGGCGAGCCCTTCGGCGGAGGGGTCTGAACTGGACGTCAACCGCAATCCTGCTGCTGATTGCAGGAGTGCTGTCCTATCCGATCTTGTTCGCCGTCGACCGTGGAAATATCGAGCTGATAAATGTCGTGCTCGTATGGGCCACCATTGCCTGCGTGTGGAATCAATGGTGGTACAAAGGCGCGATCCTCCTTGGCCTGGCGATATCCATAAAGCTTTTCCCATTCGTGCTGCTAGGGATCTTCGTTGCGCAACGCAAGTACTTGCAGGGGCTACTCACAATTGGTATCGCGGCGCTAAGCACTGCTCTCTCTTACATCGTTCTTGGTCCCACGTTTGCCGTGGCAAGGGCAGGAATTGCGAGCGGTCTGGAGTTTTTCAAGCAGAACTACGTTCTGGCAACCCACTTGGACGAAGCTGGATTCGACCACTCAATCTTTACGTTGTTAAAGCTTGTTCACAAAGCAGCGTATCAGCGCATACCAACCGCAGTCAGCCCCGATCTGACCCGTTGGTTGTCCGTCTACCTTCTGGTTGCAACGCTGAGTGGCCTGATCTTGTTCTTCGGGCGCGTCATACGCCTCCCACTTACCAACCAAATCGTCGTTCTGGTTGCTGCCTCCCTGCTTTTGCCGCCGCTCTCGGCTGATTACACGCTGATGCACTTGTATGCTCCCTTCGCCTGCCTGGCATTGGTGGCGGTTA
>CAJCJD010000231.1 GCA_903970555.1 Vulcanimicrobiota bacterium | reverse complement strand
AAATTGCCCTTGGGCTGGCTGACGTTGACGTTGGAGATCAACGAGCGCAGATCGTCGATGTTGAGTCCGTAGGCGGCGAGCTTCTGCGGATCCGCCTCCACTCTCACCGCCGGCACGTTGCCGCCCGCGGGCGTAACCAGGCCTACGCCCGGCACTTCAGAAATTTTCGTACCGAGCCGGTTGTTGGCCACGTCCTGCAACTGCGGCAACGACATCGAGTTGGAAGTGACCGCCAAGGTAAGGATAGGCTGGTCCGCCGGATTGACCTTGGCGTAGGTCGGTGGCGCCGGAAGGCCGCTGGGCAGCAGGCTGTTGGCGGCGTTGATGGCTTCCTGGACGTTCTGCTCGGCCACGTCGAGGTTGAGCGAAAGATCGAACTGCAAGGTGATGACGGACGCTCCAGCGGAGCTGTTCGAGGTCATCTGCTGCAAGCCCGGAATTTCGCCGAGCTGCACTTCCAGTGGCGCAGTCACGGTAGTCGCCATTACCGAAGGGCTGGCGCCGGGGTAGAAGGTCTGCACCTGGATCGTCGGGTAATCGACGTCGGGCAGAGACGATACCGGGAGGAAGCGCATCGCAACGAGGCCCACCAGCACGAGGGCGATCATCAGTAGCGACGTAGCCACCGGCCTGAGTACGAACAGGCGGGAAATGTTCATCGGATCGCGCGTCCGCCGCTTAAGACTGTGAAGCGGAAGCGGCGGAGTTGGCCCGCTTTCCGCTCTTGTGCGGCGTATCCGCCGAGGATGATGCCGGGGCTGGGGCACTGCTCGCGCCGGCCGGCTTCGGCTGGGCGATCTTGATCGTCGCGCCGTCGCTCAAACGGTCCATGCCATCGGTGACCACCGTCTGACCTGCCGACAAACCGGAGAGAATTACCGTGTTTTTGCCATCGCTCGGGCCTGGTGTCACTTTATGCACCGACACAGTGTTGTCGGCATTTACCAAATAGACGTAGTCGCCGGGCGCACCGGTCTGCACAGCCGGCGTCGGTACCAGGACCGCGTTCTGCAGCGTGTCGACGAGCAATCGCGCGTTGACGAACTCGTTTGGATACAACGATTCGTCGTCATTCGGGAAGGTGGCACGCAGGGTGACCGTGCCGGTGCTGGTCGCCATCTGGTTGCTGAGGGCGTAGAGCGTGCCCGTGGCAATTTGCTTGGTGTTGTCGCTGTTGTAGACAGTGACCGCGAGCTTGTCGCTGGAATTGAAGCGTTGCAGCACTTTGCTCAGTGCATTCTGCGGCACGGTGAACTGCACCGTCGTAGGCTTCATCGTGGTTATCACCACGATGCCGGGCGAGCTCGATGCAGTGACGTAGTTACCTGGATCGACCAGTCGCAGGCCAACACGTCCGGCGACAGGCGCCGTGATGTGGCAATAGGCGAGATCGAGGTCATCTTGCGCGATGCTCGCTTGATCGGCCTTCACCGCGGCTTCGTCTTGTTGCACCGTGAATGTCTGATCGATATAGGTCTGCTCGGCAATCGACTTCTGCTCATGCAGCTGCGTATAGCGAGCGAGGTCGGCGCGCGCCTGGTTCAGGCTGGCCTGATCTTTGGCCAACTGCGCCTGGGCTTGCTGTTTGTTGATTTCGTACTGCCGCGGATCGATCTGGGCGAGGAATTGGCCTTTCTTCACATCCTGGCCTTCCTGATAACCGACATCCGTGAGATAGCCGCTCAACTGTGGTAGCACGGTGACAGTGGCGACGGGGGTGACGGTGCCCAGCTCGTTCAATATCTCGGGCATGCTGCCCAACGTCGCGGCGGCAGCGCTCACTACCTGCGGCGGCGTCCCCATTTTTGCTGGTTTGTTACTAATGATATGAATCACGATAAGAACGATCAGCGCCAAAATGATGATCGCTGCTATCAGCGTGCCGCGCTTCTTGCGAAAACTTCCGGCTGCTCGTGGGGTATCGGCAGTCATGGCCATCTCCAGATGTTCATTTCTCAGTCTACAAGAGCTCTTTGACTTACCGAAGTGTCACTGAACGGGGGTCGTCACTGTCGGCAAAATGCTCAAAGTCAATTAAACGGGAAATTATTCATATGGTTGACGCGCAGAAGGGATGACCCCTGGCATAGGTGTGACCATGGGCATTTATGAGACTATCGGCGAAATTCCACGTGAATGCTGTTTGCAAGGCATGAATGGCCTGCCGAGCTTCAGGTGTGACCCCCGAGACGCGAAGTCGTTCCGTCATGGCCGGTCAAAAGGTCTCGGCCTTGGCATGAAGTCACTTCGATGCGGCCATGTTTAGACCATTTTCGCGCGCTTCCACCATGAAGTGACCTTTTCTTCACGCACCAGCGTAAACAGGCCTGCTCCGAGAATCAGCACAATGCCGACCAGCATCGGCCAATCGACCTTGTCGCCGAACAACCAGTAACCAAAGCCGATGGCCCACAACATCTGGCTGTACTGGGTGGGCGCAACGCGATTGGCGGGGGCGATCAAGGTGGCATACATCAACAGCACGCCGGCCAATGCAGCGAGCAGGCCATAGCCTGCGAGCAACTCCCACTCGTGCAGATTCGGCCAGACAAAGCGCGGGATCATCATGAGGCCACCCATGACAAGCGGCCCGACCACGCCGGCACCGTACAGGCTGATGCGCTTCTCATGCGGGCCCGCCATGCGCAGGGCGACGACCGAAGCCGCTGCAAACACGCCGCAAACCAATGCGGCCAGATGACCCACGCTCAGCGCGCGAAAGCCCGGTCGCAGCACGATCAATACGCCGGCAAAACCAACGAACACCGCCGACCAGCGTCGCCAGCCGACGTGTTCCTTCAAAAATAGAACGGATAGCAGCGTCACAAAGATCGGCATGAGAAAGATCAGCGTGAACACTTCAGCCATCGGCAGCAAGGTGAAGGCGGTGACCGAGGTAATGTTCCCAACGGCACCTGCTATCGCGCGCACCCACCACAAGGAAGGCCTGCGCGCCGTGACCACGTCTCTCCAGCGATCCCCTTTGCTCATCATGAACGGCAAAGCGGTGAGTCCGAACATGGCCCCGAAAAAAACCGATTCGTAAGGCGGCACCGAGCCGTGCAGGGATTTCACGAAGGCATCGCTGATGGCATAAGCCGCGAAGCTGGCGAAGCCGAGTAGCACACCTCTGATCATGCGAATTCCGGCAGATGGGGCAGTTAAGGGTCGCTTGGCAATGCACCCAGCGGAGCGTAGCTCATGATCATTGGGTTATTCCGATAAGGACTTAAGGCGACAAATCGTCCATGGAGACATTCTAAAAGACATCGCCACGGATCGCGATGGAGGCGTGATGTGCGCTTTCGTCGTCATCCCGCGGCAAAACCCCTACGCGCATTGGGTATGTCGACTGACAGCGCCCAATAACCATGTCACCGAGGATGGATTCAGTACGTAATTCCGGCGGCAAGCACCGGCAACACTTCGGTCGTCGTCTTCGTTCTGCACATGTAAGGATGCAACTGCCGTGGTTCATGGACGATTGCCGGCGCGTTTGGCCGGCTTGCTGTTTCCCATCCTGATCGCTTTCAATACGTCGGTTCTCGCGATCGAAATCAACGATAACTGGGATCTTGGCGGTGCCATTCGCGCACGTGTGGATGAGGATTCGAGCCGCGGCGTCCGCAAGTTTGGCATCGATGCGCTGATGTTAAGCGCCAAATACACGTCTGACAGTTGGATCGGTGCGGCGCGATATCGCTTTTACGGTAAGGCCTATCCTTATCAGTACACCCATCATTTCGGCGATATCAACTTTGCCGAATATGCATGGATCGGTTACCGCTTCGACCCCACCCAACAGGTGCATGTCGGCTTGAACCAAGTGCCATTCGGGTTGCAGCGTCTTTATAGCAGCACGTTTCTGGAAACCGAGGCTTTCACCATGGGCCTGGAAGACCTCGACGAGCTTGGCGTGAAATACATCAAAGACCTAGGCGCATGGAATCTGCAGACGGGTTATTACGCCCGTTCGGCGTGGCCAGGCAATGGCACCAGTCACGGCAGTACTTATTCGACGGTGGCGACACCGGCCGATTCGTACGTGGCCGGCGGCAGCAACAATATCGAACGAGATATGTTCGTGGCGCGCCTGGCAAAGAACGTGCAGGCCGGAGGCTGGAAAGGAGAGGTTGGCGCTTCCGTGCTGACATCCACGCTGTACAACCGCGACACCCACCTCGATGGACGGCGCAACGAATTCGCCTTGCATTACGCGGGTATGCGTGGGCCATGGAGCGTAAAGCTGCAATACACACGCCAGGCGATATCGCCGAAAAATCCGGATGGCAACAATCAAACGATAACCATCGGCGGTTACGATGGAACATACAACATGGCCACTCGCGGCAATCTTTATCAGGCGAACGCGAAATACGCCATCCCAGGGAACTATCTCTGGGGATGGGTCAAGAATGTAGCGATGTATTCGAGCTACGACCTCTACGAAAAATCTGATCCCCAGTTTCACAACACGCAGCGATGGATAGTGGGCACCTCGTTTTCGCTCAAGTTCCTGTCGATCTATGTCGAGTGGCGAGAAGGTCGCAACGACCCTTATCTGGGCGGCAGCAGCTACGCACAAAGCCTGGCGGCTGGTGGCATCGACAGCTGGAAAGGACAGCTTTACATGAATATTGGCTATTACTTCTAGTTTCGAATGACGAGTAGACAAATTAATCGTTTGTGAGCCGTCGTTACCTTGGTTCACTCCGAAAGTTCGTGTCATGGGGTTCTAGCCTCGCACGCGTTTGAATGGTGGGCGTCCGTATCGGCCGCTCATGTGCACAAGTAGGGAGCAACCATGCGCAGGGAGCGGAATTTTATCGACGGTACCTTCGTCGATGCAGACGGCGAGCCGACGATCGCCGTCTGCAATCCAGCTACTGGGGAATGCATTGCGCAGATCGACGCCGCCAGCGATGCGCAAGTGAAGGCTGCGGTAGCCGCCGCATCGCGGTCGCAACGTGGCTGGGGGCGTCTGCCGGCGATTGAGCGCGCACGATATCTACACCGCCTTGCTGACGCGCTGGTCGCGAATGCCTGCGCTATTGGCGCGGCGCTCGCCGGTGAATCCGGCAAAAGCGTGGCCGATGCCAGCAACGAGGCGATTTACGCAGCCGAAATTACCCGTTATCACGCCGAATGGGCGCGTCGCATCGAAGGAGAGGTGATTCCCAGCGATAGTGTCGACGAAACGATTCTGCTGCAGCGCGAACCGATCGGAGTGGTCGCCTGCCTGATTCCATTCAACTATCCGGTCTATACGCTGATGCGCAAGATTGCACCGGCGTTGATCACCGGTAATACCGTTGTCGTCCGCCCCAGCAACAACACGCCGCTGTGCGCCTTCGAAATCGCCAGGGCTGTCGAGCAGGCGGCCTTGCCGCCGGGAGTAGTAAATATTTTGGCCATGCAGCACGCACGAGCCGGTCTGCTCTGCACGCAGGCCGCCGTCGGCATGATCACGCTGACTGGCAGCGTTAATGTCGGCCGTGCAGTGCTCGAGTACTGCAAGGCGAATATTGCCAAGCCTTCGCTCGAACTAGGCGGCAAGACCCCGGCGATCATCGAGCCCGATGCGGATCTGGAGCAGGCCGCCAGCGCCATCGTGGCCTCTAAGACGACGCATTGCGGGCAACTCTGTACCGCCATCGAGCGCGTTTACGTGCACAGCAGTGTGCATGATCGATTCCTAGCTTTGTTGCGCGCCAAATTCGCGTCTGTGCGTATCGGCGATCGTGTCGAAGATGCGAGCCGAATGGGGCCGTTAGTCAGTGACAGCGCGCGCCAGGAGATCCACGCGAAGGTACAGCGAGCGATATCCGAAGGAGCCGTCCTTGAAGCCGGCGGCTCGTTGCCCGAAGGCAAGGGCTTCTTTTATCCGGCCACGTTGCTGAGCAACTGCCGGCAGGGCATGGAGATCGTGCAGGAGGAAATTTTCGGCCCGGTGTTGCCGGTGCTTCGCTATGACACGCTCGATGAGGCACTGGATATGGCCAACGACCATCAGTTTGGTCTGTCGTCAGTGCTTTACAGCGAGCAATACCGCGTAGCTCTGAAGGTCGCCAACCGCATCGAAGCGGGCGAACTCTATGTGAACCGTACGCCTGCTGACCCTTATCAGGGATTCCATGCGGGCTGGAAGCGCTCGGGTCTTGGTGGCGATGACGGCAAGCACGGCATGCTCGAGTTCACCCAGACGCGTCTTGTTGTCATGAGGTATTGAATTGAATGGATGCGAAAGTAAAAGCTATTGAACAAAGCGCGCAAATTGGACACGAAAGTGCGTTTTATCGTTACGGACAGTTGGTGCTGCTGGTCATTGCCGCAGGCACCATCTATCCCGTGCTGTACCTGCGTCAGATTTACCAGAGCAGCATGCTGGTTGCGCTAGGCATCGACAATCAGCAGTTGGGATACCTCTACTCGGGACTTGGCACCGCATTCGTACTCAGCTATCTGCCGAGCGGCTGGCTCGCCGATCGATTGCCGCCTCGCTTGTTGATCTGCATCTCGCTACTGGGTACCGGCGTGCTTGCGCTGTGCTACGCCACGTATCCAAGCTTCGGCTATCTGAGGCTGATTTTTTTTGGTTTCGGCATTACAACCGGACTTACTTTCTGGGCCGCGTTGCTGAAGCGGTTAAAGACGCTAGCCACAAAAGATGAGCAGGGGCGCTTTTTCGGCATGCTCGATGGTGGACGAGGGTTGGTCGAAGCCTCGCTAGCGACGGTGGCGCTCGCGATGTTCACCTATTACACGCAGAAGCAAGGGCAGACACTGGGAGAGGGGTTCCAGCGTGTCATCCACCTATATGCGTATAGCTGCATCGGCCTCGGAGTGTTGCTTTCGCTGATGCGCGACCCGCGTACACCAAATGTCAGCGCTGAAGCGAAGCGGGCGAAGAACGGGAAGTTGCTTGACGACTTGCGTTTTCTCGCGGGTTTGCCCGAATTATGGTTGATGACTGCAATTGTCTTCTGCGGATATCACCTGTTCTGGGTCACCTACAGTTTTTCCGCTTATCTGGAGCAAGGCAGTCTTGGCCTGGGCGCGGCAGCAGCAGCGACGATTACCACCACTAAGCTTTGGATGCGGCCATTCGGTGGCATTGGCGGTGGCTGGCTGGGCGATCGTTTTACCAGCTTGCAAGTACTTACATTCGCACTTGGTTTGGCAACCATGGGTGTCGCCGGATTGATCGTGGCGCCGATGCTGCACACCATTGCTGTGTCGATTGCCCTTGTACTCTTCATCGGGTTAATGGCCTACGCCATACGCGGCCTGTACTGGGCGGTCCTGGATGTATGCCAGGTGCCCGTCCGCATCACAGGTCTCGCGATCGGCATTGTTTCGGTGATCGGCTATTCGCCAGACATCCTGTTGCCCCTGATCAACGGTTGGGCTACGCAGCATTTTCCGGGCTTGACCGGTTATCAGATCTATTACTCCTACATCACGACGGTGGGCGTATTGGGCGTCCTCGCCGCGCTCGCCCTTAGCAAACGTATTGCCTGAAGGAAGTCAGCATGAAAATTGTTTCCCTGCAGACGCATGTCGTCGCCGTACCGCCGCCGCATATCGGCGGCATGTATTGGTTATTCGTGACAGTGAAGACCGATAACGGGATCGAAGGCGTCGGTGAGATCTATGCGGCGACATTCCATCCGAAAGCGATGGTGCCGATCATTGAGGATGTATTCGAGCGTTATCTGCTCGATCACGACCCGCACCACATCGAACGTTTCTTTCGTCAGGCCTATTCGAGCGGCTTTACCCAGCGCCCGGATCTGACCATGATGGGCGTCGTCAGCGGTCTGGAAATGGCTTGCTGGGACATCATCGGTAAAGCCGCCAACAAGCCCGTTTACGAACTGCTGGGAGGTATGGTGCATGAGCGGCTGCGTTCATATACCTATCTGTATCCGATCAACGGCAAGGGCGAATACGACTACAGCGACCCGGATCTAGCCGCTGAATACGCTGTGCGCGCGATGGAGCAGGGCTTCACGGCCGTGAAGTTCGATCCGGCCGGTCCTTACACCGCGTACTCCGGCCACCAAGTGTCGTTGGAAGTGCTGGACCGCTGTGAAACCTTCTGCCGGAAAATTCGCGAAGCAGTAGGCAATCGCTGCGATCTGCTGTTCGGCACGCACGGCCAGATGGTGCCTTCGTCGGCCATCCGTCTGGCCAGGCGTTTGGAAAAATACGACCCGCTGTGGTTCGAGGAGCCGGTCCCGCCGGGGCAGGAAGATGCCATGGCGCAAGTGGCGGCCAAAACCACCATTCCGATTGCTACCGGCGAGCGCCTGACCACCAAGTACGAATTCTTCAAGCTGCTGCAGGCGGGCGCTGCTTCAATTCTGCAGATGAATGTGGGCCGCTGCGGTGGTTTGTTGGAAGGCAAGAAAATCGCCAGCATGGCCGAGGCGTATTACGCGCAGATCGCGCCTCATTTGTACAACGGCCCGATCGGTGCAGCAGCCAGTTTTCAGCTTGCTGCATGCACGCCAAATTTCCTGATTCATGAAAGCATCGGCACTTGGGACGGCTTCCACGCCGAAGTGCTAAAGAAGCCATTGCAATGGGAAGACGGCTACATCCTTCCATCGAAGGAGCCGGGACTCGGTGTTGAGCTGAATATGGATGTGGTGCGCAAGCACTCACCATACACGGGCGAGCGTTTGCATTTGCAGATGGCTGCCACACCTGCTGACGTCAAAGACTTCTCACCCGCACGAGGCTGAGCAGGACAGCTCGGCATTTTCAACTTGCACACGGACGTTCCTCCATGACCTATGACTACATCATCGTCGGCGCCGGTTCTGCCGGCTGCATTCTCGCCGATCGTCTGAGCGAATCGGGTCGATATTCCGTGCTCGTGCTGGAGGCCGGCGACAAGGACAACTCGCCGTGGATCAAGATGCCGGGCGGCTTCGTCAAGTTGTATTACAACCCGCAGTACAACTGGATGTACTACTCCGAGCCGCAACAGGCACTCAACGGACGCAAGCTCTATGCGCCACGTGGCAAGGTGCTGGGTGGTTCTGGCTCGATCAACGCCATGATCTACGTGCGTGGACAGCCGCATGATTTCGATGACTGGAGTGCGAACGGCAACGATGGTTGGTCATGGTGCGATGTGCTGCCTTACTTCCGCAAGATTGAGACGCATCCGGAAGGTGACAGCGAGTATCACGGTGCACATGGGCCGATCCACATCAGCTCGATGCGAGGCAAGACCCATCCGATTTGCGATAACTTCCTGGCTGGTTGCGCGGAGCTCGGATACCCGCTTAGCAATGACTTCAACGGCGCGCAGTTCGAAGGGGCTGGCATCTACGATCTCAATACGAAAGATGGCGAGCGCAGTTCCAGCAGTTTTGCTTGCCTTCACCCAGCCATGAAGCGGCGCAATTTGCGTGTTGAATCGGATGCGCTGGTAGAACGTGTGCTGTTCGACACGGAAGGGCGCGCCATTGGGGTAAGCGTGAATCAGGGCGGGCGGTCGCATCATTTTCGCGCGCAGCGTGAAGTCATTCTCGCCGCAGGTGCTGTCGGCACCCCCAAAATCCTGCAGTTATCGGGTGTGGGTGATAAGGCGTTGCTGGATCAGCACGGTATTCCCACCACGCACAATCTGCCTGCGGTGGGTGCAAATCTTCAAGATCACCTTTGCGTCAGCTATTACTACAAGGCGAGTGTTCCCACGCTCAATGATGAGCTGCGCTCATGGTTTGGTCAGATGAAGGTAGGCTTGCAGTATTACCTCACCCGCACGGGACCGTTGGCGATGAGTGTCAACCAGTCCGGTGGCTTCTTCCGTAGCGACGACACGCAAGCGCATCCCAACTTGCAGCTGTACTTCAACCCGCTGTCCTATCAGATCCCAAAGAGCAACAAGGCAACCATCAAGCCTGAGTCATACCCGGGCTTCCTACTCTGTTTCAATCCTTGCCGGCCGATTAGCCGAGGCTGGGTGCGCATAGCGTCCAACTGTGCCAAGGATGCACCTCGGATCGATCCGAACTATCTGAGCACCGACAAGGACGTCAGCGAGGCCATCCAGGGCAGTCGTCTGATCCGCCGTATCATGCAGACGCGATCGTTGCGCTTGGTAACTGCCGAGGAAACCTTGCCGGGTGCAAGCGTCCAGGACGACCAGACCATGCTCGCCTATTTTCGCGAGAATTGCGGCTCGATTTACCACCTGTGCGGGTCGTGCGCCATGGGCAGCGATCCCTCGACGTCGGTCGTTGATAAAAATCTGAAAGTACACGGGCTGCGTGGACTGCGTATTGTCGATGCATCGATTTTTCCCAACATCACGTCCGGCAACATCAATGCGGCCACGATGATGGTGGCGGAAAAGGGTGCCTCGTTGATCCTGCAAGACGTGGTTTAGTCGCCAAACCCCTGCTTGAGCCAATCTGAACGTTATCCGGGTGGTTCAGGACACTGGAAGAACCGCCAGCTGGCACCCTGCTGAAGGGCTGCTGCACCCCGGCATGACCGGAAAGACCCCTCCCGGCTACAATGTAGGGCTTCCCCGACCGTTTCCGGAACCTTTATGGCAGCCCGATTGAATCCGCTCGACCTGTATGACGTCCGTGCCCTGCTCACCGACGAGGAGCGCATGGTTCAGGACATTGTGGGCCGTTTCGTCGATGAAAAAGTGCTGCCGATCATTGGCGACTGCTTCGATCAAGGCCGCTTTCCGAAGGAACTGGTCCCCGAAATCGCCAGCCTGGGCCTGCTTGGCGCCACCATTCCGGAAAAATACGGCTGCGCCGGCATGAACGGCGTGAGCTACGGGCTGATCTGCCAGGAGTTGGAGCGCGGTGATTCTGGCCTGCGTAGCTTCGCCTCCGTGCAGAGTTCGCTGTGCATGTACCCCATCTACGCCTACGGCAACGAAGAACAGAAGATGCACTACCTGCCCAAGATGGCGGCAGGTGAAGTCATCGGCTGCTTCGGCCTGACCGAACCGCATGGCGGCTCCGACCCCGCCAACATGAAGACCAACGCCAAGAAAGATGGCGGCGATTGGGTCATCAATGGCGCCAAGATGTGGATCACCAACGGCAACATTGCGCATATCGCCATCGTGTGGGCGCAGACCGAAGACGGCATCCAGGGCTTTATCGTTCCGACGGACACCAAAGGGTTCACCGCGCAGGAAGTGCATAAGAAGATGAGCCTGCGCGCCTCGGTTACGTCGGCGCTGTTCTTCGACAACGTGCGTGTGCCTGATGCGAACCGCCTGCCGAACGTGAAAGGTCTGAAGGGTCCGCTCGGCTGCCTTACCCAGGCACGCTACGGCATCACCTGGGGTCCGATCGGCGCGGCGCAGGCGTGCCTGAAAGAAGTGCTGGATTACACGCAGGAACGCATCCTGTTCGGTCGCCCGCTGGCGTCCAATCAAGCCATTCAATTGAAGCTGGCCGACATGGCCCGCCGCATCACCATGGCGCAATTGCTCTCCTTGCAGCTCGGCCGCCTGAAGGATGCCGGCAATATGCAGCCAACGCAGGTATCGCTGGCGAAATGGAACAACTGCCGCATGGCGATCGACATCGCGCGCGAATGCCGCGACATCCTCGGTGGCGCCGGTATCACTGTCGAGCACTCGGCGATCCGTCACGCGCTGAACTTGGAATCGGTGATTACCTACGAAGGTACCGAGACCGTGCATCAGTTGGTCGTGGGCCGCGAGCTGACGGGCATCAACGCGTTCTGATCCGTTCCAAGTGCGAGCGGGGAAGCCAAAGGAGCTAGACCTTGTCGATTCCCGATATCCGCATCGAAACCGAGCGCCTGATTTTGCGGCCACCGGTAGCCGCCGATTTCGATGCGTACGCTGAAAATATGGCTGACCATGAGGCCGCCCGGTTTATCGGCGGCAAACAGCCGCGCGAGCTGGCCTGGCGTGGATTTCTCTCACTGGCCGGAGCTTGGGCCATTCAAGGATTCGCCATGTTCTCGGTGATCGAGAAACAGAGCGGCCGATGGATTGGGCGCCTCGGCCCTTGGCATCCCGAAGGCTGGCCCGGCACCGAAGTAGGCTGGGGCCTGGCGCGCGAAGCATGGGGCAAAGGCTACGCCTACGAAGGCTCCGTCGCCGCCATCGATTGGGCGTTCGAGCATCTGGGATGGCACGACATCATTCATTCCATCCAACCGGATAATCAGGCATCGATAGCGCTGGCCAAGCGTTTGGGTTCGCGGCTGCTTCGAACCATGAAAATGCCGCCGCCTTATCAAGACAATGTCGCCGAAATCTGGGGGCAGACGCGTGAGCAGTGGCTACGACGGAAATGATGCAGACGAACCAGCCATTGCACGAAGCGATTGCAGCGAGCGTTCCACTGCTGCATGAACACTGTCGTGACTCATGGATGGTAATCGGTAGTGCCGCAGCGGCTTTGGCTGGTGCGGATGTCGTGGTAGCCGATCTGGATGTGTTGACGAGCGCCGCCGATGCGGAGCGTCTGATGATTCTGTGGCAGCAGCGGCTGGATACGTCATACCAGCCAGCCGGCGCCGACCGTTTTCGCTCGCGTTTTGCGCGCTTCAGCTTCCCAGGTATGCCCGTCGAGGTGATGGGTGACCTTGAGCTGTGTGGCGCTGATGGATGGCAACCTGTGCAAGCACGTGATGTGACGCATGTAACTTGCGCCGGCGTCTCCGTGCCGATTCCGGTGGCAGCGGAGCAGATACGCATGCTTGAACGTTTTGCTCGGCCTAAAGATCTGCTGCGCGCTGCATTGCTGCGTACGTTATGAAGTCGTCGCCTTTCATTGCAGGGGCCGACGCCTCGCATACCGATTGATAATTTCATTCTTCATTGCCGCCAACGGCACCTTTTTAAACGAGAAATACCATCACTATGTCCGCTACACCTATCGCCGCCCGCCACAAGGGCTTCAACCGCGCTGAGATCGTCGATCAGAACTTCACCGAGTTCGTGCAGCAGTGGCAGGGCGATGTGCGCGCAAAACCGCGCGAGGATGAACCGGTATTGCCGGGCAGTGCGCTCGATGCGCGCGGTTTTCGCGAGCTGCTGGAATCGCAGCTGATCTCGCGTCATCTTGATCTGATGGCGCGCGTGCTGCGCGTGCAGAACAAAGTGTTCTACACCATCGGCAGCTCCGGACACGAAGGCAATGCAATGGTCGCGCGCCTGACGCGCCATACCGATCCGGCGTTCTTGCATTATCGATCTGGCGGTTTCATGGCCGAGCGTTTCCGCAAGTTGCCGGGCATGGATCCCGTGATGGACTCAGCGCTTTCCTTTGCCGCCAGCAAGGAAGATCCGGCGTCCGGCGGTCGTCACAAAGTGTGGGGCAGCAAACCGTTGTGGGTGTTGCCGCAAACGTCGACCATCGCGTCACACTTGCCGAAGGCGCTCGGTACTGCCGTTGCCATCGAGCAAGCGCGACGCATTGGCCACACCTTGCCTATTCCGGATGACTCCATCGCCATTTGCTCTTTCGGCGATGCATCCAGCAATCACGCCACCGCACAGACGGCGTTCAATGCTGCCGCGTGGACCGCTTACCAGAAACTGCCAGCGCCGGTGTTGTTCGTGTGCGAAGACAATGGCATCGGCATCTCGGTTAAAACGCCGGGCGGCTGGGTCGCGAACAACTTCCAGCATCGTCCGGATCTCGATTACTTCTTCGCCGACGGTCTCGATTTGGCGGAAGGCTATGCCCAGGTTCAGCGCGCGGTGGAGCACTGTCGCAAGACGCGCCGCCCGACCTTCCTGCATCTGAAGACCACCCGCATCATGGGTCACGCTGGCACCGATTTCGAAATCGAGTGGCGGAGCATCGAAGAACTCGTGACGGTCGAAGCTTCCGATCCGCTGTTGCGTTCCGCCGCAATCGCGTTGCAATCGGGTCTATATAGCAAGGACGAATTGCTTGCACTCAGCGAGGTCACGCGCAAGCGTTGCTTCGCTGCAGCCGAAGAGGCCGATCGCAGTCCGAAGCTGGAACGCCTGGACGATGTGATGGCTCCGTTGGCGCCGTACACACCCAATGAGGTGAAAGCGGAAGCTGAACGCGCCGATTACAACGACAAGCGCGTCGCCATCTTCGGCGGTGAAGACAAGCTGCCGGAGAAACAGCCGCCGCGTCATCTCGCGATCCAGATCAATCAGGCCTTGCACGATGTGATGGCGAAGTATCCCGAGACGCTATTGTTCGGCGAGGATGTTGCGCAGAAGGGCGGCGTCTACACTGTCACCAAGGGTTTGCACAAAGCGTTCAAGGGCAGCCGCGTGTTCAACACGCTGCTCGACGAAACCGTGATCCTGGGTCTGGCTCAGGGCTACGCCAACATGGGCATGCTGCCGATTCCAGAAATCCAGTATCTGGCGTATTTCCACAACGCCTGCGACCAGATTCGCGGCGAAGCGGCATCGCTGCAGTTCTTCTCCAATAACCAGTATCGCAATCCGCTGGTGATGCGCGTGGCGGCGCTGGGTTACCAGCGCGGCTTCGGCGGTCACTTCCACAATGACAACTCGATCACTGCGCTGCGCGATATCCCGGGCCTTATTGTGGGCTGCCCCAGTCGTGGCGATGATGCCGCGACCATGCTGCGCACGATGATGGCGCTGGCCAAGGTGGATGGTCGTGTTTGCGCGTACTTAGAACCGATCGCGCTATACATGACCAAGGATCTCTACGAGGCCGGTGACGGTCAGTGGCAGTTCGCGTATCCCGCACTGGGCGAGGCCATGACGCTTGGCGAAGGTCGGGTCTACGAAGCAGATGCCAACGATTTGGTGGTCTTCACCTTCGGCAACGGCGTGCCGATGGCGCTGCGCGCCGCACGCGTCATCGAGAAAGAATTGGGATGGAAAGTCCGCGTGGTCGATTTGCGTTGGCTGGCGCCGCTCAACGATACGTTTATCGCGGCGCAGGCAAAGACGGCCAAGCGCATCCTGGTGTTGGATGAAGGCCGCAAGAGCGCAGGTGTCGGCGAAGGTGTGATTACCGCAGTGGTCGAAGCAGGCTTCGGCAACACGCCACTCGAACGCGTGGTGGGCGCCGATACCTACACCCCGCTTGCTGGTGCGGCATTCCTGGTATTGCCGGGCGACGCGGATGTCGTGGCCGCTGCGCACAAATTGGCGACGCGGAAATAAGGGTGTCGTGTTCGTGTCTTCTCCCCTGATGATTGCAGGGGAGAAGACCGGTCAGCGGTTCGAATCGCTTGTCGACTGCGATTTGTGATGACCTGCCACCATCTCCGCGCGACGTTCGAACGTATGCACTTGGTTACGGCCATTGAGCTTGACGTAATACATCGCCTGGTCGGCACGTTCGATCAGTGTTTCCAAGGTATCGCCTCTGCTGCGCATGGCCAGGCCGATGCTCACGCTGAGCAAGAGATTTTTCTGGTCGACCGGAATTTCCAGCCGATGCACGCGCCGGCATAGTCGTGTGGCGACGTGCACGGCTTGCTCCTGATTTACACCATAGAGCATGGCGACGAACTCCTCGCCGCCATAGCGTCCCAGCAGATCGTTAGGGCGTAGCTCGTTGCTCAACACCTCAGCGACCGCAACCAGGGCGCGATCACCGGCGGCGTGACCTTGGCGATCATTGAGCATTTTGAAATGATCCAGGTCGAGGAACAGCAGCGCGATCGGCTGTCCCGCACCCGCTCCTTCGGCCAGCATGTGGTTCGAGGCTTCGGTCCAGGCGCGACGGTTGAGCAAATTGGTGAGCGCATCGCGGTCGGCAAGCACGCGCACCGTATCGCGATCGCGTCGCATGGTCAGCGCGCGGTCGGCCAAGCCCAGCGATAGCACGATCGCTTCGAACGCGCCCATCGCGATGCTCGCATCGTTGAGCCAATCGAGATTCGGCAATGCACCTGTCGCTTGGGCGCTGGTCATGGCGGTCAGGATCAGCAGAGGGGTCCAACCGATCAGGAAAAACGAGGCTTGTCGCGAGCCACGCATTCCTGCCACCAACGCGGTGACCAGTAGCAGCACGGCGCCGAGAATCAGCACCGGGTTGATCAGCGTCTGTGCCATGACCACCAAGGTGGAAACCTGGGAGCAACGCAAAACCACGATCAGCGGCATCGCAAAGCCAAGCGCCACCACCGGCACACGAAACGCGGGTGCGTGACGCGGCAGATCGCAGAAGCGATTGATGAAAAGCGCAGCGAAAGACACCGATAGCGCCAGCGCCGATGCACCCACCAACATTTCTGATCCAGCCAGCCAACTCAGCCCCAGCGGATGGAACAAGAAGCCGGTCTGCACGCCTTGCACGACGACATAGCAAAGCATGTAGCCGGTGTACCAGGCGAAGGTCATGTCGCGCAGCATGATGGCGAAGCACAGGGCCATCAGCGCCATCGCCACCATCACGGCAAAGCAGGCGGTGGCAAAGGCAAGCCAATCGGAGTCTTCCTGCAAATAGTCGTCCAGGTTTTGCACTTCGAAGCGTTCGGGCGCGACGAGGGTGTTGCTGTGTTCGATCTTGAGCAGGATCGGTGCCGCGTGACCCTGGTCCGTAGGCAGGCGGAAGGCCAGCCGGCCATGTCCGTGAAGCGGCGCGTTGAAGTCATCAAGTGCCAATGTGCGGATCGGTCCTTTATCGCCATACAAGGTGACCGAACCCAGGGGAGCCGGGTAGATCGACAGGACCTGATCTTCGTCGGTATCGGGCGCTACGGGTTGCAGTACCACCCAACTGCCTAGCGCGTCGCTTGGAAAACGCTGTAACAGCGATGGGTTGAAGGGCTTGAGCGCGCCATGCTGGAAAGCACTGAGTATCTGCGCCGGAATGTCCCCACGGGTGACTTCGCGCCAGGCGCCATGAAGTTTTGCGCCGGTACTGGCGTGCACGAGAGAGAGCCATAACAGCCAAATCAGTGGCAGGGCGGCCAGAAGCCACCTGCGCCCGCGCCATCCCTTCGGTAAAGCGTCCTCTGTCACCTCAGCCCCCGTTCCTGAAGAAGCCATGCGCGCGCCCACGTGGGCAAACAGCACGGTTCGAACCCGGTTGTTCCGCGATCGCTTTGATGGATCGTCGGTCGTCGATCACTGACGGCACCCCCATTTTGGACTTCAAATGGAGGAACAGAACGTCCGGGCATGAATTTCTATAGGCCTAAGCAGGGGGCGTGCCAGCCTGACAGGTCCGCGCAAGCTGCAGTTTTGCGTTGATTTTCGGGTCGTTAACGCATCTTTTTGCCAAGCTGTGACCGGGTGTGACGGGATGGGTCAGATTGATGACAAGGAAGGCGAGGAGTGCCATCAATGCGACCAGTAGCCTGTGCGAGTAGCCGGCTGGCGCTCGCTGAGCGTGCTGAAGGCGGCACATTGATCAATGCCGACGGCACGCTCGACTTCGAAGACGGCCAGAAATTCTGGCCGTGCTTTTTGGCTTGTTGCGCAAGCACCTGAAAGCGTGGATCAACGCGCCGTCGGCGCGCCGGCTCCGCAATATTTCTCCAACAGTTGCTGCTGCACATCGTGCGGCGATTGTGCGTCAGTGGGATGCAGGCGCGTGTAGTTGCCGTCCGCCTGCAATTGCCACGCGGTGGTGTTGTCGGCCAGATAGATGTCCAACTCTTTGCGGATGCGCTGACGCAGCTTGCGGTCTTCGATCGGGAAACCGGTCTCGACGCGGCGATCCAGATTGCGCTCCATCATGTCGGCGCTGGCCAGGTACATGCGCTCGTCGCCGTCATTGGCAAACCAGTAAACGCGGCTATGTTCAAGGAAACGGCCGACGATAGAACGCACGCGGATGTTCTGCGATATCCCGGGAATGCCCGGGCGCAGACAGCACATGCCGCGCACGATCAGATCGATCTTCACACCGGCGATGCTGGCCTTGTAGAGCGCGCGAATCATCTTTGCATCGGTCAGTGCATTGACCTTGATGATTATTTGCGCGAGCTTGCCCGCTTCGGCATTCGCCGTTTCGTGCGCGATCATGTCCAGCAGCGACTTCTTCAACGTAAAAGGCGCATGCAGCAGCTTCTTCATCCGCAACAGCTTGCCCATGCCGGTGAGCTGACTGAAGAGCTTGTGTACGTCCTCGCATAATGCAGCGTCGGAGGTCAGCAAGCTGTAGTCGGTGTACAGCCGGGCATTGCCGCTGTGATAATTGCCCGTGCCCAGGTGCGCATAGCGCTGCAGCTTATTGCCTTCGCGGCGCTGGATAAGAATGAGCTTCGCGTGCGTTTTTACATTGACCACGCCATAGATCACTACAGCGCCGGCTTCTTGCAGGCGCGAGGCCAGGCTGAGGTTGGATTCCTCGTCAAAGCGGGCGCGCAATTCGACAACGGTGATCACTTCCTTGCCGGCGCGTGCGGCTTCGACCAGTGCGTCGACGATCTCGGAATTGGCACCGGTGCGATAAAGCGTTTGCTCGATGGTGAGCACCGCTGGATCTTTCGCCGCCTGACGCACCAGGTCCACCACGGGCGCAAACGATTCGTACGGATGCATCAACAACACATCCTGCTTGCCGATCACTTGGAACAAGTCCTCGGCTTTCTTCAGCGATTTGGGAATCGCCGGCACAAAAGGCGGATATTGCAGCTGCGGACTGGCGGTGCGGGTGACGATGCCGAACAGGCGCGTGAGGTTCACCGGGCCGTTGACTTCGTACAGCTCCGCTTCGGTGAGGCCGAACTGCTTGAGCAAATAATCGGTGAGTTTTTTCGGGCAGTTATCGGCCACTTCCAGGCGCACGGCATCACCGAAGCGACGCGAGGACAATTCGCCGCGCAACGCGCGCGCGAGATCGTCCATTTCTTCCGGGTCGATGGTGAGGTCGGCGTTGCGGGTCAAGCGAAACTGGTAGCAGCCGAGCACTTCCATGCCCGGGAACAGTTCGTCCGCATGCGCATGGATGATCGACGACAACAGCACGTAGTTCTCGCCGCCTTCGCAGATATCCTCAGGCAGCCGGATGATACGCGGCAGCACGCGCGGTGCCGGCAGGATCGCCAGGCCCGAATCGCGCCCGAAGGCATCGACGCCTTCCAGCTCGACGATGAAATTCAGACTCTTGTTGACCAGCAGTGGAAACGGATGCGTGGGATCCAGACCGATCGGCGTCATCATCGGCGCTACTTCTTGCCGGAAGTAACGCTGCACCCAGCGCTTCTGCGCCACGGTCCAGCTTTCGCGCCGCACGATGCGGATGCCGTGCCGATCCAGTTCTGGCAATAACCGTTCGTTGAGAATGGCGTATTGCCGCGCGATTTGGCGGTGCGCGATCTCGCTGATCTCAGCCAGTGCCTGCTTGGGCGGAATGCCGTCGGGGCCGACGATCTCATGCCCGAACGCAAGCTGGCTCTTCAAGCCCGCAGCACGGATCTCGAAAAACTCGTCCATGTTGCTGGAGAAAATCAGCAGGAACTTCAGCCGCTCCATCAGCGGCGTGCGTTCGTCCAACGCCTGTTCCAGCACGCGGTTGTTGAACTGCAGTTGCGACAACTCGCGGTGGATGTAATACGCCTTGTCATTGAGATCGACGGTAGGCGCAGGGGCGGTTGCTTCCGGTGCGTTGGCACTGGCGACAGGCGCGGCGTCTTGATCGTTACGTTTGCTCATCGATGCACCATCCGGGTGACTGGCAGTGGGTGTCGACGCTGCACCCACCAGGGCGCGTCACTGCGTTGACATCCTGCGGCAGGGCGTTGACACAGGTATGACACCGCATCATGACCTATCTGCCGCATCAGAAACCAGATAATGGCTGGGTGCTGCACCGAGCGTACGCCGAAATGCGGCGGTAAATGCGCTGGTACTGCTGTAACCAAGCTCCACAGCGACATGTGTCACCGATTGCCCGCGTCCCAATCTGGCCAGCGCCGCGAGCAGACAGGCCTGCTGGCGCCAGCTACTGAAACTCATGCCGGTCTGTTGGCGAAAGAGGCGGGTAAAACTGCGTCGGCTCATATCGGCTTTGTGCGCCATCGTATCGATATCGATTTCCAGCGACGGGGCCTGGATTAGCGCACGGCAAAGTCGGGCAAGGCGCGGATCTTGCGGAAGCGGGGTGTTCAGGGGCAGGGTTGGCATTGCCGCGATCTCGTTCACCAGCAACCGCATCAAGTGATCGTCGCGGCTGCCCAAGGTGTATTCAGCGGGCAGATCCACGGCTTCCGATAGCAGCGCATGCAGCAGCGGCGAAACGCTGATGACTGTGCAGTGCTCGGCTAGTCCAGCCTTCGCGGCCACGTCACTCAGGATGTATGCGCTACACGTAGTGGTGGGGCCGCCCATTTGCACCACGTGGGCGACGCCGGCAGGAATCCATAGCGCGCGTCGCGGTGGCACCACCCAACTGCCCTCGGTAGTGGTCACGGTGAGTACGCCGGCGATGGCATAAAGGCATTGCCCGCGTTTGTGCGTATGGCTTGGCAACACCATCCCGGCTGCGTAGTCGTTGCCGGTGGCGACGACGTCACGCGGGGTGTCTTCGTAGGCGATAACCCGGGTATTTCGCACGGTTGGCCCAAATTCGACAGAAATTGACCCGATAGCGCATGCAGGCCGAAGCCAGCTACTTTAAGGTGGCGACTGCGGCGAAGCAATCTCGCACGCCTCCCCTACCCAAAGACAAGACCATGCAGAACTCCGCCGAATCGGTTTCTTTGCCTTCGACCTCGCAAGCCGCGCCCGTGCATCGCACGGACTATGCCATTCTCGGTGCGATTAGCTTCTCGCACCTACTCAACGACATGATCCAGTCGTTGATTCTGGCGATCTATCCGATCCTCAAGAGCGGCTTCCATCTCTCATTCGGGCAGATCGGCCTGATCACGCTCACCTATCAGGTAACGGCCTCGCTGCTGCAGCCGCTGGTGGGCATGGTCACCGATCGCAAGCCGATGCCTTATTCGTTGCCGGTGGGGATGGGCTTCACGCTTTGCGGTTTGTTGTTGCTTGCTACGGCTCCGAATTTTGGCGTGTTGCTGGTTGCTGCCGCATTGGTCGGCACCGGTTCGTCGGTATTCCATCCAGAGTCCTCGCGCGTGGCGCGGCTGGCCTCGGGTGGGCAGCATGGATTGGCGCAATCGCTATTTCAGGTAGGCGGCAATACCGGCGCTTCGCTTGGGCCGTTGCTGGCTGCGTGGATCATCGTGCCGCACGGGCGCGGCAGCGTGGCCTGGTTCTCGCTCGCCGCGCTGCTGGCGATGGTGGTGTTGTTGCAGGTGGGACGTTGGTATCGGCTGCATCATGTCAGTCGCAACGCGGTGATGCGTCATGTTGCAGGGGAAACGTTGAGCCGCAACAAGGTCATCATGGCGCTGACGATCCTTGGCTTGCTGATCTTCTCCAAGTATTTCTATCTGGCCAGTCTCAGCAGCT
>CAJCJD010000230.1 GCA_903970555.1 Vulcanimicrobiota bacterium | reverse complement strand
TCGATTGTCCGATCACGCTATTGAGCTGTCTGCCGGCGTGATTTCGCGCTCGTCACGGGTCGCTGAAATGACAAGCTCAGGATGAAGCAAACCGTGATAGCCGGCCGCCCCGCAATACATTGCTCCGAGTGGAACAATCACCTCGTCGACGATATGGTCAGTGACCTGATGGAATGCGTCAGCGAGCTGGTAATTCATCGGACATATGGGGAAGAACGGCTCGCGCCAATTTCTTCCTGATGCTGAGCTTGGGCAGCGGTTCTTCAGCCCAACTCGCCGAGCCGATGATGTGGATCTTCTCGATGCGCTCGCGGCGTTCCCCATCGAGTGCTTTGGAAACAGCTTGGAGAATGCCTAACGTGCATGATGCGGCATCAACGACAATGAGTATGCTGCCGCCATAGATCCATCGCCAAGGTGAATCGGCCATGGCGATTGGCATGTGATCATGAGTGGTCTGATATCAGCATGAATCGTCGATGGGTTGAAGTTATTGCAGACGGTTGCGGCGGACTGATCGGCATTGCGGTGACGGGTGCCGGTCGACTCGTAGCGTTCGCGCATCGACGGGCTTACTATCGTCAGTGACGCCATAGGCCCCTATCTGCAGCAGAAGGTGGACAGCGTAGATGCACCCGGAACTCACGCTTATTCTTGTGCTGGTGGGCTTGATCATTGGAGCCATCCTTGTTCGTAGGGGAGGCATGTGGCAGCGCTGCGTTTTTGATGCGGTCGCGTTTCTCGTTGTGTCGGGGGTGCTTTTTAACCGGGCGATCAGTCCACTCTCGCGGCCTGTCGGCGCTACGCCGCAAGCGGTGGATTTGCTTGGAGTGCTTTTGACAGCGTGGTGGATACTTTGCGCTCGCTTGATTGTTTACTTGCCGCGACTATTGGCGCGGCGACATTCGTCGAGACAGTCGAAGTTGTTCTCCGACCTTTCGGCGGCAGCGATTTTTATCGTCACCGCTTTCATCATCCTCAACTCAGTGTTTGATGTGCCTGTCAAAGGGCTGCTGGCGACCTCCGGCGTCGTAGCGATCGTTCTTGGTTTGGCGCTGCAGAACTCACTTTCAGACGTGTTTTCGGGAATTGCGGTTGACCTGGAATCGCCCTTTGGCCTTGGTGAAGATATTGAGCTGGATGGGAAGACCTCAGGGCAAGTCATTGAGGTGAATTGGAGGTCCATTCACGTCCAGACGGATGCCGGAGACATCGCAATTATTCCCAATACGCTTGTCGCCAAATCACAAATTATCAACCGGAGCCGTCCTACTGCTCGCCGATCGGGTTCGGTGTCAGTGGAATGCGCTAACGCGATATCGCCCGAGCAAATACTGGAGTTGCTCCGACAAGCTGCTCTGCTGTGTCCTCTGCTTCTCAGGGAGCCCAAAGCAACGACCAGCATGGTTCACATCGGTGCGAAACGGACGACCTACACCGTCTCTTTCTATGTATCCATGTCCGGCCAGCTCACTGCGGCGCAGAGCCAACTGCTTGTGCTTATTCACAGGCAGTTGCAATTCTCCAACTTGCTAACGCCGGTGCCTCGATCGTCCGATTCGATCAATGAGAGTTCGGAGAAGAGCTTTCTCACCCCTGAGCAAATGTTGTTGGCGACGTCGCTATTTGCTTCCCTGGGCCGTGATGCGATTAGAGGTCTTGCGGCATCTGTAGTGGCCAAGCATCTCGACCCCGGTCAAATCCTTTTCAAACAGGGCGATAGCGGAGCGAGCTTGTACATGATTGCGTTCGGCCTTCTCGAAGTGACTACCGAACAAGCGCAAGCGGAGCCACTCTTCCTTGGGTATCTCGGGGCTGGCGAATACCTCGGAGAGGTTGCCCTGGCGACAGGTAAGGCGTATTCGGCGACGGCCACGGCGCGAGCACATTGCCTGGTTTACGCTTTGTCTCATGTCGCCTTGGTTCCGTTGATGGCAGCCGATGAGACTTTCGCTGGCGCGTTTGAAAGGGCGGTTCAAGCAAGCCAAAGCGTGATCCACCGAAAGATCGCAACTTACGCGGCGCCAGTGCATGCTTCGAGCGAGCCATTAGTTCAGCGCATACGTGATTTTCTACAGCGTCGTTGATTGAAGTCTTACGGATCACTTGCGCGTTATGTAAGGTCTGCATAACTTTGTTACCCACATGGAGCGGCTTGCTGAATGCATCGCTCAGCCGTTTGAATTCGAGCAGAAGATAAGTTCCGCTGAGCGCCAGTGTCGGTTTAGCCATCTATCCGAAAGAGGGGGAAGGAGCTCAATCATCTACTGGATAAGGTGGGTCAGGCGATGTGTGACGCGAACGAGCCCAGCCGAACGTGCCGCGGCAATGACTGGCTAAGAAGCAGGGCGGTTCAGCAGACATCTCCGTAAAGCCTGGCGTGTGTCCATTTGACCCCTTTTTTCTCTAGTTCAATCGAAGTTCTAACAAGTGTTCCCCTACGATTGAGTCAGGGCGTACTTTGCGGCTTACGGCCGATCAGGGGGTCGTATGAATCGGTTTCTTTCGATGCTGGGCAAGACGATCGAGGGCATCGTCATTTCCGCCATCGTGGTTTTCTGCGTGGCGATCTATTTATGGTCCAGACTCGAGCACGGGCCGTTCTGGAGCCCGCTTGTGCAGTGGCTGCGGAATCTCGTTTGATACAACGCGCTCGGCTACGGGTGCCTTTGCCGTAAAGGATCGAGATACGTTTTTAGCCGCTTGATTGATCGCGTGACGTGTTTCCATGCCGTTCTGCTTGAGTACGCGCCAGGAGATGGCACGCGTGGACACCATCATTAGAACCATTTAGCGATGAGTCATGCAATGCGTGACAGCGCAACACATTGAGCCCATGTGATGTCGTACGTGTGTGCAGAAAATGTCGTGCTTGCGTGAAGTGTCGCGCCAGAAAAATCCCAGTCAGCTTCGATTGTCGCCGCCGGTTTAGTATCGAATGCGGTGGTATTGGATCAACCGCAAGCGCGTTTTTCTTTTCATTGGCTGCCTGGAGTCACGACATGATCAAGCCTATGTTGGCAACCTTGACGTTCGCTCTTTGCATCGCGTTGACCGCGTGTGGAAGTACAAAAACAGTCGTCAAGAGTGACGACAATTGCGGCAAGCAACTTACCGATCTGCAAAATGCATTGAGTAGCGGCGCGATGAGTCAGTCGGAATACGATAGGGCTCGGCAGGCGGCGATTGAACGTTGTAACCATACGTAAGGCCGATCACTGGCAGAGGAGCTTGTCTGTGTCTTAGCAAAGACGCTGCTCGACCGGCGCTGGTTTTTCTTTAGTTCGACTCGATGCCAAGGCTCGCACACCGAGCCTAAGTGGACGTCATAAAGACACTATTACTGGCATGAAATATGCCTCACAGATCTGGGCGTAGATTCTGTGAGGCAGAGCAATGACCATGGCACGCGTTGACGAACTGGCACGGGACGCCTTGGCGTTTGCGTTGTGGCTGGTTGCCGTGATCCTGAATATGTCGGCGGCGCTATGGCTCGGTTTTCAGTGCTTGAAATGGCTTCACGATGGTTATTGGACCAGCCAGCCGACCGTTATGTTCTGGGTCCGCGGCTTCTGCGCGGAAGCCTGTTCCTTCATGAATAATCCGCATTCGTGGTATGGCGCGGCCAAGCTGGCGCGACTGCTTTCCGACATGCCATCCGGCGCTGCGCTGGTGTTACTCGGTATCGTATGCGGTGTGCTCTCTGTGTCAGTTTCCGACCATCGGCCGGAGGCACTTAGCGTCACAAATACGCGCAACGCGGCACCTGGCCGCGCGTAACCCAATCAGCTTCTCGTGGTTTGTTTTTCGACACGACGAGAGCGCGTCTGCGCGATAGTTGAATCACATCAAAAGGAAGGATCACAACTACATGATCCCTCCTTCTAGCAGGCGACGATTCGCCGACAGGCTCACCCAAGCTTGGCGATGGCGTCGGCGACACCCTTGCCGTAGGCCGGATCAGCCTTGTTGCAATTGGCGATATGCCGCTCGATTACAGCCTTCGACGCACCCTTGATGGCTCGCGCCGTGTTATCGAATAACACCTGCTGTTGTGCCGGCGTCATCATGCGGAATAGCGTCCGCGGCTGCGAGAAGTAGTCGGTGTCTTCACGATGATTCCAGCGTGCAGCGGCGCCATCGATATTCATCGGGGGCTCGGAGTAATCGGGCTGTGCCTGAAGTGCGCCATGGCT
>CAJCJD010000229.1 GCA_903970555.1 Vulcanimicrobiota bacterium | reverse complement strand
TCAAATCTTCGACGCTGAGCGAAGGATCATCGATCAGCCCGATCGTGGCGGAGATCACTTCGGTCAAGTTATGTGGCGGCACGTTGGTGGCCATACCCACTGCGATACCCGCCGAACCATTCACCAACAGGTTCGGTACGCGCGTGGGCAGCACCAGCGGCTCATGCTCGCTTTCATCGTAGTTTGGACCGAAGTCGACAGTTTCCTTGTCGATGTCGGCGAGCAACTCATGCGTGAGTTTCGCCATGCGCACTTCGGTGTAACGCATCGCGGCGGCGTTGTCGCCGTCGACCGAACCGAAGTTACCTTGACCATCGACCAGCATGTAGCGCAGCGAGAACGGCTGGGCCATGCGCACGATCGCGTCGTAAACGGATGCATCGCCGTGGGGATGGTATTTACCGATCACGTCACCGACGACGCGGGCGGACTTCTTATAAGGCTTGTTGTACACGTTGCCGAGTTCGTTCATGGCGAACAACACGCGGCGATGTACGGGTTTGAGGCCGTCTCGAACATCCGGGAGGGCGCGTCCCACGATCACGCTCATGGCGTAATCGAGGTAGCTCTGGCGCATTTCGTCTTCGATATTGACGCGGATGATTTCTTTGGCGAGCTCTGCCATCAATCGGCTTCCCTGGTAACAAATAAGAGCCCCGCGACAGGCGCGTTATACGCGTGTCAACGAAGGCCGGGCGGTAGCGTGGAAGTGTAACACAAAAGGGCTTGAAAAGTGCTTATTTAAGCCTTTTCAATCAATGAGTTACGAGCGTGTTTTGGCGCGTCGAAAAAGCAGTGTCCGGGCGCTTACAAAATTAACCACGGCGGCGAAAACCGAGCCGACCGCGACAGCCAGAGCGGGCCATCGATACCAGCTTGGAAACAGCTGCAGACAGAGCGCAAAAGCCCCGTAATTGACGGCCAAGCCGCCGCTCATCAAGGCCATCCAATGCAGCCATTCGGTGGCAAGGGAACGTCCACTTTGACGAGCTGCGAATGTATGGCTGCGATTCCACCACCACGTAACCGTAGCCGCCACCAGAAAGGAAATTACCCTACCCACGTAGGGATTGAAGTGCGCAAAACTCACCAGCAGTTGCACGATGCCCGCGTCGACGACGAAGCCGATCAGGCCTCCGACTGCGAACAACATGACCTCCTGACGCAGCCTCATGCGTCGAAGACAGCTCGCATACGTTCGACGCTGGGCTGCTCGATCACGCCACGCTCCGTGACAATCGCATCGATCAAACTTGCCGGCGTAACGTCAAACACGGGATTCCAGGCTTCTGCGCCCTCGACCACCGTGCGGCGACCCGCCACGCTGAGCAATTCGGCGGGATCGCGCAGCTCGATGTCGATGTCCTCGCCCGATGCGGTAGCCATGTCGACGGTGGACGATGGCGCCACCACCATGAACTTCACACCGTGATAGCGCGCAGCAATCGCGAGCTGGTAGGTACCGATCTTGTTGGCAGTGTCGCCATTCGCAGCGATGCGATCGGCACCGACGATGACCCATTTCACCGCGCCCGACGTCATCAGGTGCGATGCGGCGGAATCGGCGATGAGCTTTGCAGGAATGCCATCGCGCACGAGCTCCCACATGGTGAGCCTCGCGCCCTGCTGCCATGGCCTCGTCTCGCCGGCATAGACCTGCGCGATACGTCCGGCCGCGACACCCGCGCGGATAACGCCCAGTGCCGTGCCATAGCCGGAGGTTGCCAGCGAGCCGGTGTTGCAATGGGTCATCACGCCCGATCCTGGCGCAATCAAAGCTGCACCCAACTCGCCCATATGGTGATTGGCGGCGAGGTCTTCTTCCTGAATGACTTGCGCTTCGCGCTCCAATGCCGCCGCGTCCGCACCCGCAGCGATGCGGGACTTCATGCGATCGAGTGCCCACATCAGATTCACCGCTGTCGGGCGCGCGGCGCGTAGCTGCGCAAGCGCGTGGTCGAGTGGCTGACCTCGCTTCGCCGCCAAGACCACACCCCAAGCGGCCGCAATGCCGATCGCGGGCGCGCCGCGCACAGCCAGGTCTTTGATCGCGTGTGTCACCGCGTCGGTGTCGCGGCAATCGATCCACTGCTCTTCAGCTGGCAGCAGTCGCTGATCCAGCAGACGCAGGTAATCGCCATGCCATTGCACGGCGCGGATGGTGTCGTGGGTCGCGGAGGTGTGTGTCAAGTTCATCGCCCTAGTTTAGAGGGCGATGCAAGGCGGGGCGAGAGCTAATTTGTCGCGACTTACTCGCGCTCTCGCAGCCACTGGTGGATGGCCGGAGCGACCTCGCGCTGCGCCCGTCCGGAAACATAGATACCGATGTGGCCGCCCTTGAACGCCAGCTCGGTGTAGTCCTTCGTTCCGACATGACGACCCAGCGGTCGCGAGGCATCCGGCGGTACGAGGTGATCCTGATTGGCGTAAATGTTGAGGACCGGCTGGGTGATCATCCCCAGATCGACCGGCTGCTTGCCGATCAGCAGATCGCCCTTGATCAACTTGTTCTGCTGGTAGAAATCCTTGATGAACTGGCGGAACGCTTCGCCGGCCTGATCGGGCGAATCGAAGATCCAGCGTTCCATGCGCAGGAAGTTTTTCAGCTCGGCCGGGTTGTCGAGGATATCCACCATGCTGACGTATTTCTGCTGGTTCAAGCGCAGCGGCTTGAGCATGAGGTACACCCAGTTCATCAACTCCGCGGGGACATTGCCCAGCGTGTCGACGAACAGATCCACGTTCAAGTTTTGTACCCACTGCGAAAGCATGTTGTCGGGTGTGCGGAAATCGACCGGAGTAACCATGGTGACCAAGTTCTTCACCTTCTCCGGATGCATCGCGGTATAGCACAGCGAGAAGGTACCGCCCTGGCAGATGCCGAGCAGGTTGATCGCATCCAGGTCGTGGCGCTTGCGCAACACATCGATACTACGATCGAGGTAGCCGTTGAGGTAATCGTCCAGCGTCAGCCAGCGATCGGCACCATCGGGATAACCCCAGTCGATCAGATAAACATCTTCGCCCTGAGCCAGCAGATTACGCACCAGGGAGCGATCGTCTTGCAGATCGGTCATCCACACCGTGTTGACCAGCGCGTACACGATCAGCGTAGGCACTTTCGCCGTGGGCTTTGTGTTGCCCTTCATGTGCCAGACGGTGAGTTTGTCCTCGCGATAGATCGCTTCGCGCGGCGTGTTGGCGTATTCCTGTTCGCCCAATCCGCGCAGGTTTTGCATGCCGGCGGCGAGCTTGCGCTGAAACGCAGCGATTTCGTTGAAGGCTTGCTGAGGGTCGATGTGCAACGGGGTTTGCATGGCCGATCCTTACTTGCGTTTGGCCGAGGCGGAACGCGTTGCTTTGGCGCGCTGCGCAGATGCCACCGATGATTTGCTGTTGTCGTCGCCGGACTTGCGCGCAATGGGCCTGACATTCGCCGCCGCCTTCGTGCTGGATTTGCTGGCAGCGAGCTCGCGCTTGAGCGATGCAATTTCGGCCTGCAATGCATCAACGACGGACGTATCCGCCTGCGCTGTCTCGTGCTTGCGCTCCTGCATCTCACGCCGTAGCTGCTGGATGCGCTGGCCTAGGCTATCCACTTCGCTGCGTGTGGGCATACCCAGTTCACGGCACATCTGCTCGGTTTGCTGCTGCTGCAATTTGCGTACGTGCATCTGCGCATTGACCATGGCGCCGAACACTTCGCGGTATTCGTCGGTCAGTGCCAATTGCGAATACGCTTCCTCCATCGCATCGACCCACAAATCGTAGAGCGACTTGAGCGACTCGATCTGTTTACCTGATTCGGCATGCTGCCCAAGCATCTCCTGCAGGCGCGCGACACCTTGCGTATTCACTTGCTGTAGCAGCGCCTGATAGCGCGCGCTGATCTGCGCGTATTCGTTCATGGCCGCGGCGAGTGCTTGCTGGTCCAACTGCATTTCGCGCGTGATGCCGAAGGCAGCCATGGGGCTGGGACTGCCCATACCGGGCATTCCACCCATCCCGCCACGCTGCATCGCCTGCAGCCAGGATTGCCATTGATGGTCGAGTCCGAATGCTGACGCGCTATCGAGGCCCGCCACCGTCTGCGCGAAGGGCTGGCTGAAGGCGGCCAGGAAAGGCTGCATGGGCGAAGGCTGCTGCCAGTTGCCCATGCTGCCCATCATCGGGCCGAGGCCCGCACCAGCGCCCGCACCAGCGACCTGCTGCAGCCAAGTGCCGTATGCCTGGAGGCTGGCGAGGCTGCGGGTCAGCAAATCGTCGGTGGGCGTTGCGTGGGGTACGGTGCCAAAGGGAACCGAGCCCCCAGGCTGCTGTTGCAGATATCGCATCCAGGTATCCCAGGATTGCTGCGCAAAAGCCTGGTAGTCCTTCAGAAACTCATTCGCCTGGTCGGGCATGCCTGCATTCCTCGAACTGGACCGCCATCGTATCAAATACCAGCTTGCCAAAATGAAAACGCCCGGCTACGAGAGCCAGGCGTTTTCGATGAAACGGTTGTCAGAAAACTCAGGCGCTGGCGCCTTCGTCCTCAGTGACAGCCTTCATGGACAGGCGAATGCGGCCCTGCTTATCCACTTCCAGCACCTTGACCTTCACGATATCGCCTTCCTTGAGCTTGTCGGAAACCTTCTCCACGCGCTCGTTGGAGATCTGCGAGACGTGGACGAGACCGTCCTTGCCCGGCAGGATCGTGACGAAAGCGCCGAAATCCATCAGCTTGGCGACCTTGCCCTCGTAGATGCGGCCCGGCTCGACGTCGGAAACGATCTGCTCGATACGCGCCTTGGCGGCGTTGGCTGCTTCGCGGTTGACCGAGGCTATCACCACGGTGCCATCGTCGGTGATGTCGATGGTGGTACCGGTTTCTTCGGTGATCGAGCGGATGGTGGCGCCGCCCTTGCCGATGACTTCGCGGATCTTGTCCGGGTGGATCTTGATGGTGAGCAGGCGCGGAGCGAACTCGCTCATCTCCGAACGCGGGGTGTCGATCACCTTGGCCATTTCGCCCAGGATGTGCAGACGACCGCGCTTGGCCTGTTCCAGCGCCACCTTCATGATCTCTTCGGTGATGCCGTCGATCTTGATGTCCATCTGCAGCGCGGACACGCCATTGGCGCTACCGGCTACCTTGAAATCCATGTCGCCGAGATGATCTTCGTCGCCCAGGATGTCCGACAGCACCACGAAGTCACCGCCTTCCTTCACCAGGCCCATGGCGATACCGGCCACCGGTGCCTTCAGCGGCACGCCAGCGTCCATCATGGCCAGCGAGGAACCGCACACCGAAGCCATCGATGAGGAACCGTTCGACTCGGTGATCTCGGAGACCACGCGCAGCACGTAAGGGAACTCTTCGATGCTCGGCTTCACAGCCTGCACGCCGCGCTTGGCAAGACGGCCGTGGCCGATTTCGCGACGCTTCGGCGCACCGAAGCGACCGGCTTCACCGACCGAGAACGGAGGGAAGTTGTAGTGGAACAGGAACGGATCCTTCGACTCGCCTTCCGGCGCATCGATGATCTGCGCATCGCGAGTGGTGCCCAGCGTGGCTACGACCAGCGCCTGGGTTTCGCCGCGGGTGAACAATGCCGAACCGTGGGTACGCGGCAGAACGCCGACGCGCACGGTGATCGGACGCACGTCGTCCAGCTTGCGACCGTCGATACGGATCTTGGTCTTCAGCACGCTGTCGCGCATGGTGTGGTATTCGAGCTCGGCGAATTCCTTCGCGAGATCGCCCGACGCCCAGCCATGCTGCTCGGCTTGGCCCTTGAGCGACTCGAGCACATCGGACTTGATCGCAGCGATGGCGTCGCGCCGCTGCAGCTTGTCGCGCACCTGGAAAGCTTCTTCGAGCTTGTTGCCGACTTCGCCCTTGAGGGCAGCGATCAGCGACTCGTTGCGGGCCGGCGGCTGCCAGTCCCACGAAGGCTTGGCGGCTTCATTGGCCAGCTCGGCGATCGCACGGATGGCGACCTGCATCTGCTGGTGACCGAACACCACTGCACCCAGCATCACTTCTTCGCTGAGCAGCTTGGCTTCGGATTCCACCATCAGCACGGCGTTGCTGGTGCCGGCGACGACCAGGTCAAGATCCGAGGTCTTCAGTTCGGTGACGGTCGGGTTGAGCAAGTACTTGCCGTTGGCGTAACCGACGCGCGCAGCACCGATCGGGCCCTTGAACGGGATACCGGCAAGCGACAGAGCAGCGGAAGCGCCGAGCATGGCGAGGATGTCGCCGTCGATCTCGGGATTGAGTGAAACAACCTGTGCGATGACCTGCACTTCGTTCTTGAACTCTTCCGGGAATAGCGGGCGAACCGGGCGATCGATCAGGCGCGAGGTGAGCGTTTCCTTTTCGGTCGGACGGCCTTCACGCTTGAAGAAGCCACCCGGAATGCGACCGGCGGAATAGAACTTCTCGACGTAGTCGACGGTGAGCGGGAAGAAATCCTGCCCTTCCTTCGCCTTGGATGCGGCCACCGCAGTGACCAGCACCACCGTGCCGCCCATGCTGACCATGACTGCACCGGATGCCTGGCGGGCGATTTCGCCCGTCTCCAGTGTGACTTCGTGATTACCGTACTGGAATGACTTGGTTACTTTCGCCACTGGGTTTGTCCTCGGTCCGATCAACGACGCAAGCCGAGGCGCTCAATCAGGCTCTGATAACGGCCCAGATCGCGATCCTTCAGGTAGCCGAGCAGGCGCTTGCGCTGATTGACCAGCTTGAGCAAACCGCGGCGGGAATGATGGTCTTGCTTGTGGGTCTTGAAATGATCGGTGAGATGGTCGATGCGGGCGGAAAGCAGGGCAACCTGCACTTCCGGCGAACCGGTGTCGTTCGGCACGCGGCCGAAGTCAGCAATGATCTTGCCGGTCTGTTCTGCGTTGAGGGACATGGTTACCTTTTCCTTAAAAACGGGTGCGGAACTTGCGCAACGTCACCGCGTGATGACGTTGCGCAAGCTCCGACTGGTGAATGAAAGCACTGAATCAAGTGGGTTATTGTACCGAGCATGACCGCGTTGCAACAAGACCATCACCTGACGCATTAAGCCTTTACGGGTGAAATAGGCAGATTGAAGCCGCGCAAGATGCGGATTCGGCCCTGTTCATCGCAATCGAGCAACGCCAACAAGCGCCCATCGCTGCCGAAAGCCGCAGAACGTTCGCGCGGCGCCTCGGCAGGCCATTCGATCTGACGGCCCTGTGAGACGGCATGGCTGCCCTCGGCATCGAAATGCAATGCGGGAAGGTCCGCAACCCCCGCCGAAAGCGGCAGCACCAGCTGATCCAGCACGTCCTCGCCCTGCTCCGCTGCTTCCTGCAGCTGTTCCAGGCTCACCATGACAGGCTCGCGGAAGGGATCGACCCACAGCCGCCGCAGGGCGGCCAGGTGGGCGCCACAGCCCAGTCGCTCCCCTAGATCGACCGCCAGACTGCGGATATACGTGCCTGAGCCGCATTCCACGTACAACGTCAGCGTATCCGCTGTGCGGGAGACGAGCTCGAGCCGATGGATATCGACCTCGCGCGGCGGCGCCTGAACGGCCTCGCCACGTCGCGCTTTCAGATAAAGCGGCTCGCCGTCCTTTTTCAAAGCCGAATACACCGGCGGAACCTGAACAATCCGACCGCGAAAAGCTGTCAGCGCAGCCTCGATCGTGGCGTCATCGAGGGCCGGCACAGGCCGCTGATCGACAACCTCGCCTTCCCCGTCCGCTGTGGTCGTGGTGACGCCCAGGCGGCATTCGGCTAGATAGGCCTTTTGCGATCCCAACAGATTGCCTGCAATCTTGGTCGCTTCGCCAAAACAAAGCGGCAGCAGGCCCGTGGCAAGTGGATCGAGCGCGCCGGTATGACCGCCTTTGGCGGCGCGCAGAGCGGTCAACGCCACCTGTAGCGCTTTGTTGGAACTCATGCCCAGCGGTTTATCGAGCAAAAGGATGCCGTGTAGATCACGGGCACCAGGACGGTGGCGGCGGCGACTCATGACGAATAGTGGAACCGTTGCAAATTCAGTCTTCGCCTTCTTCCGACACCGGGCCTATCGAGTCCTGGCGCAGCAAATGCTCGATGCGTTCACCCTTGTCGACCGAATCGTCGTACTTGAAGCGCAACTCCGGCACCCGGCGCAAACGCATCTGGCGCGACAAAGTGCGACGGAATTCGAACGCCAGCTGATTCAGCGCCTTCACCGCGTCTTTCGACTGTTCCGGCAGCAGGGCCGTGACCCATACCGTGGCCCAATCCAGATCGCGCGTGACCTCCACATCCGACACGCTGACGGATGGCAGACCGTGATCGCGCACAGCCTCGTGGACCAGGGTGCCGAGTTCGCGGCGCAGTTCAGCACCGACGCGATCGGTTCGTTTGAAGTCACGTGAGGGCATGGAAGCCTCCTTAAACACCCGTAGACGAGGGTGCCAACGTCGCAGGTTACGACAAGTGAAAAAGCCCGGACAAAGTTTTTTGTCCGGGCTTCAGGTTAACGGAACGTGGACTTTTCGCGCACGCGCTACTGGCCCTCGCTCCTGACGTTACAGCGTGCGTGCCACCTCGATGCGCTCGAAGCATTCGATCTGATCGCCCACCTTCACGTCGTTGTACTGCTTCACGGCGATACCGCATTCCATGCCGTTGCGCACTTCGTCGACCAGTTCCTTGAAGCGACGTAGCGACTCCAGCTCGCCCTGGAAGATCACGGTGTTGTTTCGCAGTACGCGAATCGGCTTGCTGCGCTTGACCGTACCTTCGGTGACCATGCAACCGGCGACCGCGCCGAACTTGGAACTGCGGAACACATCGCGTACCTGAGCGACGCCGATGATTTCCTCGCGCACTTCCACGCCGAGCAAACCGGAGGCCGCCTGCTTCACCTGATCGATCACGTCATAGATGATCGAGAAGTAACGCACATCCAGGCCTGAGGTTTCGATCACCTTGCGCGCGGAAGCATCGGCACGAACGTTGAAGCCAATGATCAATGCCTTCGAAGCAGCCGCCAAGGTTGCGTCGGATTCGGTGATGCCGCCGACGCCGGCTGCGATCACGTTCACCTTCACGTTCTCATTGCCGATCTGGCTGAGCGATTCGCGCAATGCCTGCACGGAGCCCTGCACGTCGGCCTTGACCAAGATGTTGAGCGTCTGCTGTTCGGACGCCTGGCCCATCTGCGCCATGATGTCTTCGAGACGGTTGGCTTTGCTGACCATGCGCGTTTCGCGACGCTTGAGCTGACGCTCGGCAGCCACTTCGCGCGCCAGGCGCTCGTCGGCCACAGCCACGAAATCGTCGCCCGCTTCCGGCACGCCGGAAAGACCCAGCACCTGCACCGGAATCGACGGACCTGCTTCTTGCACGGTCTTGCCGGTCTCATCGACCAATGCGCGCATACGGCCGTATTCGATGCCGCACACGACGAAGTCGCCGCGCTTGAGCGTGCCCTGCTGCACCAGCACTGTCGCTACCGGACCGCGACCGCGATCCAGGGCGGATTCGATCACAACACCCGAGGCCGGGCCATCGTGCACCGCGGTCAGCTCCATCACTTCGGCCTGCACCGAGATGGCGTCGAGCAGATCGTCGATACCCATGCCCGTCTTCGCCGACACCGGTACGAACGGCGTGTCACCACCCCACTCTTCCGGAATCACCTCGAGATTGCCGAGGCCTTGCTTGACGTGGTCCGGGTTCGCGTCGGACTTGTCCATCTTGTTGACCGCCACGATCAACGGCACCTTGGCGGCGCGCGCATGCTGCACGGCTTCGATCGTCTGCGGCATGACGCCGTCGTCGGCAGCCACGACCAGCACCACGATATCCGTGGATTGCGCACCGCGGGCACGCATCGAGGTAAACGCGGCGTGGCCTGGCGTATCGAGGAAGGTGATCACGCCCTTGGGCGTTTCCACGTGATAAGCACCGATGTGCTGAGTGATGCCACCCGCTTCGCCCGAGGCAACCTTGGTACGGCGGATGTAGTCGAGCAGCGAGGTCTTACCGTGATCGACGTGGCCCATGATGGTGACCACCGGCGGACGCGGCGAGCGCAGACCGTCGAGTTCCGCATTCTGGGTGTGCGCGGCCAATGCCGACTCGGCATCGTTCTGGCTGGCGTCGACCGGCTTATGGCCGAGTTCTTCCACCACCAGCACGGCGGTGTCGTGGTCGATGGTCTGGTTGATGGTCGCCATGACGCCCATCTTGAACAGCGCCTTGACCACCTCCGAACCCTTGACCGCCATCTTCTGCGCAAGCTCGGCAACGACATTGGCGTCGCCCACCACAACCTCGCGCACCACCGGTGCGGTTGGGCGTGAGAACGCATGCGCACCACCGGAAGCCGGTGCACCGCCGCGCGTCATTTCGCGACCAGAGCCCTTGCCGGGCTTGCCACGCTTGCTGGAACGACGAGCGCGATCGGCTTCGGACAAATGCAGTTCGCCTGCGGCGAAACGCTTGCCGCCCGGGCCTTCGTCACGATCACGGCCACCGCCATGACGCGCCTTGCCGCCGCGATTTGCATCGCCAGCGCCTGGAGCGGGCGCCGGTGCCGGCGCGGGAGCCGCGGCGACAGGAGCGACGACCGGCTTCTTCTCGCGCTTACGCGGCTCGTGGATGCGCGGCAGGATCATGCCTAGCGATTTTTGATCGATACGCTGCACCGACGGCGCTTCCGGCGAGGCCTTGTCGCCGGACTCGACGGTTTCGGCTTCGATCGACTCGGGAGCGTCTTCCTCGACCGGCTGCTCTTCGGCTTGCGCCTCGGCAGCGGCAGCTTCGGCAGCGGCTATGGCTTCCAGGCGCGCACGTTCGGCTTCCGCTTCGCGACGCGCGTCCTCTTCGGCGCGCAGGCGCGCTTCTTCATGGCGCCGACGATCGACGTCGGCACGCTCGGTTTCTTCGTGTTCGCGCTGTTGCTGCGATTCGTGCAGCTTGCGCAGCGCGTCTTCGCGCTCGGGCTCTGCACTTGCTTCCTCGGCAATCACGCTGCGCTTGACGTAGGTGCGCTTGGCGCGCACTTCCACGTTCACCGTCTTGGCGCTGCTTGGCGCACCGCGACCACCCGGCGTGGCGACCTTGAGTTCGCTGATCTTGCGGCGCTTCAAGGTGATCTGCCGGGGCGAGGAATCATCCGCTTCGGGGGCCGCATCGACCTTGCCGTGCGTACGGCGCAGGAAACCGAGCAGCTTCACCTTTTCGGTGCTGCTAATGACCTGCTCCGAATCGGAGAATTTCATGCCTGCTTCGCCAAGCTGGGTCAGCAGCTTGTCGACCGGCATGCCCAGTACCTGGGCGAGTTGTTTGATTGTGACGTCCGACATCGTGTTCTTTCTCCGCCGTTCCCGCGCTTATCGTCCGTACAAAACATCTTTGCACGGCCACCTCCATCCTTGGTGGAGACCCCAGGGGTCTCCCGGCGCGCCCATCCGGGGCGCGGCCGCTCGCGGTTAGCCGCCCTTCTCCAGTCGAGCAATCATTGGCGCACGTGCTGCCAGAATGAGTGCTGCGGCGCGATCTTCATCCATGCCTTCGATATCGATCAGGTCATCAACCGCGAGGTCGGCCAGATCGTCCACGGTGACGACACCGCGCTCAGCGAGCGCATAGGCCGTCGTTTCATCCATGCCTTCCAGGTCGAGCAATTCCTGCGAGGGCTGGTGTTCGTCGATGTTTTCCTCGACAGCCAACGCTTCCGTCAGCAGCGAGTCGCGGGCACGGGCACGCAGTTCTTCGACGATGTCTTCGTCGAAGCCTTCGATGGCCAGCAGCTCGGCGCTCGGTACGTAAGCAATTTCCTCGACGCTGGAGAAACCTTCCTGCACGAGGATGTTGGCGATTTCCTGGTCCACTTCCAGCTTGTCCATGAACAGCTGGCGGGCGGATTCCTGCTCAGCTTCGCTCTTGGCGGCGACCTGGTCTTGCGTCATCACGTTGAGCTGCCAGCCGGTGAGCTTGCTGGCCAGGCGCACATTCTGGCCGCCGCGGCCGATGGCCTGCGAGAGCTTGTCTTCGGCGACCGCGATATCCATCGAGTGCTTGTCTTCATCCATGATGATGGACTGCACTTCGGCGGGCGCCATGGCGTTGATCACATACTGGGCCTGGTTCTCGTGCCACAGAATGATGTCGACGCGCTCGCCGTTGAGCTCGTTCGACACCGCCTGCACGCGCGAACCACGCATGCCGATGCACGCGCCGATAGGATCGGTGCGGCTGTCATGCGCCACCACGGCGATCTTGGCGCGATCACCCGGATCGCGGGCGCAACCCTTGATTTCGACCAGGCCCTGGCCCACTTCCGGCACTTCGAGCTTGAACAGCTCGATCATGAATTCCGGTGCGGCACGCGACACGAACAACTGCGGACCGCGCACTTCCGAGCGCACTTCCTGCAGATAACCACGCACACGGTCGCCGACGCGATGCGATTCGCGCGGAATCGTCTTGTCGCGCGGAATGAATGCTTCGGCGTTCCCGCCGAGGTCGAGATAGATGTTGCCGCGCTCGACGCGCTTGACGATGCCGGTTACCAGCTCGCCGACGCGATCCTTGAACGCATCCACCACCTGCTGGCGCTCGGCTTCGCGTACGCGCTGCACGATCACCTGCTTGGCAGCCTGCGCGGCGATACGGCCGAATTCGGCGTTCTCGATCTGCTGCTCGATGAACTCACCGATAGCGGAGTCTGCACGCTCGTCGACGGCATCCATCAGGCGCAACTGGCGGAACGGCGATTCCATTTCGCCATCGTCGGCGATCACTTCCCAGCGGCGGAACGTTTCGTAGTCGCCGGAATTGCGGTCGATGCTGACACGGATATCCGGATCCTCGTCGGGGTAGCGCTTTTTAGCAGCCGACGCCAACGCGGCTTCCATGGCCAGGAAGATCACGTCACGCGGCACGCCTTTTTCATTGGCAACTGCGTCAACCACCAGCAGAAGTTCTTTGCTCATTGCAACCACTCCGTGAACGCCGTCCGGCATCCCATCGACAGATTGAATTTTATTTCGACTCTTTCTTGCCCGGCTTCTTGCCGCCGGGCTTGGGCTGCGGCACGTAACCGAGCGCCGCCCAGTCCGGCACGATGCGCGCGCTTTCCACCGCGTCGTGCTCGAATTGAAATACTTTGCCTTCCGCTTCCAGCGCAATGTGCGCGCCTTCCACGGATGTCACTTTGCCGCGCAAGCGACGACGACCTTCGAGCGGTGCTTTCAACAGCACCTTTACTTCCTGCCCGACAAACTTCGCAAACTGACCGGCCGTGAACAGCGGACGATCGATGCCCGGCGAAGACACTTCCAACAAATAATGACCCGGAATCGGATCCTCGACATCGAGCAGCGCCGAGAGCTCGCGACTCGCCGCCTCGCAATCGTCGAGATTGACCTCGCGCCCTTCCGCATCCAGATAGACGCGCAGCGTACTCTGCCCCTGCGAGGGGGAGAATTCGACACCGATGCATTCAAGCTGCAGATCAGCCAAAACCTCGGTGAATCGTTGTGCCAGAGCTTGCGTATCCATGTGCGCTTTTACCGTCGTCAGAAACAAAAAATGGGCTCAAGCGGCCCATTCCCTTATCTCGCCGATGTCCCGACCCTTCCAGGCTCTTTCCGCGCACTTGTCATAGCAAAAAAAGCATGACGAAGTGCATCGCATCCTTGCGGCCAACAAAAAAGCCTCACGAGGAGGCTTTCTTGTCCAAGAAAGATCTGGTAGCGGGGGCAGGATTCGAACCTGCGACCTTCGGGTTATGAGCCCGACGAGCTGCCAGACTGCTCCACCCCGCATCAGAGTCCGAGAATATTAGCGAGATGGCCGAATTCTTGCAAGCCTTAAACTCGTCATAATTCTCGCTCCGCACGTGCGGAACACACTCCTCAACCCACGAAGGCCTGATTGCACCACGCCAACAGGGGTCCCCAATACAGGCCCAGTGCGAGCAGCACCAACGCATTTAGCGATAAAGCCACGCGCAATGTGAAATCGGTCTGAAGACGTACCTCGGTGCCGGCAACCGGCTTGTCGAAGTACATCACCTTCACCACGTAGAGGTAGTAGTAGAGGCCGATGATGGCGAACACGGCGCCGACAATGGCAAGCCACATCATGCCGGCATGGATCGCGGCTTGAAGTACCAGCAATTTGGCGAAGAAGCCGAACATCGGCGGCACGCCAGCCAGCGAGAACATGCACAGCATCATCAGGAAAGCCATCCAGGGCGCGCGCTGATTGAGGCCCTTGAAGTCGTCGATCTCTTCGCACTCGAAGCCAGCGCGGCTCAGCGCGAGGATCACACCGAAGGCCGCCGTCGACATCAACGCATAGCTGACCGCGTAGAACATCGCGGCCGAATAGCCTTCCGGCCCCGCGTTGACCAAGCCAAGCAGCAGGTAACCCATGTGGGAAATGGTCGAGTACGCGAGCAGGCGCTTGATGTTGGTCTGTACGATCGCAACCACGTTACCGATGGCGAGCGAAAGCACGGCAAGTGCGGCCAACATCAATTGCCAGTGCTGCGACAAATCGCTCATGCCGGTGGCAAGCAGGCGAAAAGCCATACCGAATGCGGCGAGCTTTGACGCCGAACCCACGAACGCCGTGACGGGCGTCGGCGCGCCTTGATAGACGTCCGGGATCCACATATGGAACGGTGCCGCACCCAGCTTGAACGCCACGCCGATGATCATGAAGATCAAGCCAAACACCAGCAGGTGCGGCATCGCGCTCTGCGGAATCGCAGCGTGCAGCTGCACCAGATCCAGCGTACCGGTCGCGCCATACACCATCGACATGCCATAGAGCAGCATGCCCGAGGACAACGCACCAAGCACGAAGTACTTGATCGCCGCTTCCGAAGAGAGCTTTGAATCGCGATTCAAAGCCACCAACGCGTACGACGAGAGCGTCAGCAGCTCCAGGCCCAGATAGATCATGATCAAGTTGCCGGCCGAGACCAGCAACATCACGCCGATCACCGCGAAGATCATGAGCGTGTAGAACTCGCCCACGAGCAACTTGCGATCGTTCAAATACGGACGCCCGTAGATGAAAACCAGGATCGTGCACAGCAGGGAAAAGACCTTGAGGATCTCCGATACGCCGTCAAGGATAAACATGCCGTGGAAAGCGGTAACCGGACCAGCGGGCTGAAAAGCCAGCACCAGATAAATGGTGACCGCCAGGACGCCGATGGATAGCCAGTGCAGGTAGGGCCGCTCGGCGGGCTTCATGAAGGCATCCGCCAACAAGAGAACGCAAGCCGCCGCTACCAGGAAAAACTCTGGCCGCATGATGATGATGTCGTTCAAATTCGGCATGGTCGCTCTCGATCAAACCTTGTGGATAGCCAACAGCTGGACCAGCTGGTCTACCGAGCTGCCCATCAGGTGGACTAGCGGCTCGGGCCAAATACCGATAATCAGCACCAGCGCAGCGAACGCACCCAGCACCAGAGTTTCACGGCCATTGATGTCTTTCATTTCCGCGACATGCGGATTGGTAATTTCGCCCCACAGAACGCGCTTGACCAGCCACAACGTATAAGCGGCGCCGATGATCAGGGTGAAGGCGGCAAACAGTGCAATCCACGGATTGGCGCTGAAGCTGGCCAGGATGACCATGAATTCGCCGACGAAGCCGCTAGTACCCGGCAAGCCGCAGTTGGCCATCGCAAACAGCACGTAGAAGAAACCGAACCACGGCATCACGTTGATCACGCCACCGTAATCTTTGATCAGGCGAGTATGCATGCGGTCATACATCACGCCGATGCAGGAGAACATTGCGCCCGAGACGAAACCGTGCGAGATCATCTGCACCATCGCACCTTGCATGCCCAAACGCGCGGCATCGCTATTGCCCTGCTCGCGCACCAGCATGAAGCCGATGAAGATACCCAGCGTTACGAAGCCCATGTGCGCAACAGACGAATACGCCACCAGCTTCTTCATGTCCTCCTGCACCAACGCCACGTAGCCGATGTAGACCACGGCGATCAGGCTGAGCAGGATGATCAACCATGCGAAATGCGAGGATGCATCCGGCACGATCGGCAGGTTGAAGCGCAGAAAGCCGTATCCGCCGATCTTCAGCATCACCGCCGCCAACACCACCGAACCACCGGTCGGCGCCTCAACGTGCGCATCCGGCAACCATGTATGCACCGGCACCATCGGCACCTTCACCGCAAACGCGATCAGGAAGGCAAAGAACAGCCAGCTCTGCTCGGTCAGCGTCAGCGGTAGGGTCGTCAGCGTATGCAGGTCGAACGTGCCCGCCTTCAGGTACAGATAGATCAGGCCGATCAACATGAAGATCGAGCCGAGGAACGTGTAGATGAAGAACTTCAGCGTGGCGTAGACGCGACGCGGGCCACCCCAGATGCCGATCAGGATGAACATCGGGATCAGCATCGCCTCGAAGAACACATAGAACAGCAAGGCATCGGTAGCGCAGAACACGCCGATCATCAGGCCTTCGAGCACCAGCATGGCGGCCATGTACTGGTGCGGCTTGTCCTGAATAACTTCCCAGGCACCCACGATCACCAGGATGCCCACGAAGGTGGTCAGCAAGATAAGCGCCACGGAGATGCCGTCGACCGCCAGGCCGTAGTGCACGTTAAGCGCAGCGATCCACAGATGGCTTTCGGCCAGCTGCATACCGCCCGTATCCGCGTTGTATTGCGGGATGAGAAAGAGAGAGACGGCAAAGGTAAGCACCGCCATAAGCAGGGCCAGCCAACGGGCCGTGTTGGGACGGCTGGAGCCGGCCAACAGGACAGGCACCGCGCCTGCGATAGGCAGCCATATCAACAGGCTGAGCAGATGATTGAACATGGAGCTCGCTTCCCTTATTGCCCGCCGATCAGCCAGTACCCGCCAAGCAGCAGGATCAGGCCGAGGATCATCGCAAAGGCGTAGTGGTACAGATAACCAGACTGAACACGGCGCACGCCCGAGGCAATACGTCGGACCAGGCTCGCCGAACCGTCGATCAGAACACCATCGATCACGGCAGCATCGCCGCCCTTCCAGAACATGCGGCCAAGCATCACGCCGCCACGTGCAAAGACCGCGAAGTAGATGTTGTCGATCCAATATTTGCGATCGAGGATGATCCAAATCGGCTTGAACGTATTCTTGATCTTGCCAGCCATGGCCGGGTTGAACAGATAGATATACGTCGTGATGATGAAAGCGATGGCGATCAAAATAAATGGCGGCTGCGCAAATCCGCTCAACGCCATCAGTGCTGCGCCATGGAACTCCTTGCCCACTTCACCGAGAACGTTGTTCGCCTCGTTGATATGGATCGCGCCGCCAAACCAGCTGCCGTACAGCAGCGGTTGTATCGTGAAAAACCCAATCAGCAGCGAAGGGATTGCCAGCAGGATCAGCGGCAACGTCACCACCCACGGCGATTCCTTCGGAGCATGATCCAGCACGCCGGGCTCATGATGGCCGTGATCGTCGTGATGATCGTCATGCGCATCATGATGATCATGGCCATGATGCGAGACCACGGTAAAACGCTCTTTGCCATGGAAGGTCAAATACATCTGGCGGAACGTATACGTCGCTGTGACAAAGGCACCTGCCAGCACGCAGAAGTAGGCGTAGCCCGAACCCCAACGGTGCGACTCGTGCACCGCGTCGATGATCGCGTCCTTCGAATAGAAACCCGCGAAGAACGGTACGCCGCACAGCGCCAGCGAGCCGATCCACATGGTGATCCAGGTAATCGGCATGTACTTGCGCAGGCCGCCCATATAGCGCATGTCCTGCTCATGGTGCATGGCAATGATCACCGAGCCCGCGCCAAGGAACAGCAAAGCCTTGAAGAACGCGTGCGTCATCAAGTGGAACACGGCACCGGTATATGCGGACACGCCGAGCGCAACCGTCATGTAGCCGAGCTGCGACAACGTCGAATACGCGACCACGCGTTTGATGTCGTTCTGCACGATGCCGATCAAGCCCGTGAACAACGCACCAGTTGCACCGATCACCAGCACGAAGCTGAGCGCGCTATCCGAGAGCTCATACAGCGGCGACATGCGCGCCACCATGAAGATACCCGCAGTCACCATCGTCGCGGCATGGATCAGCGCGGAGATGGGAGTCGGGCCTTCCATCGAATCAGGCAGCCACACGTGCAGCGGCACCTGTGCCGACTTGCCCATCGCGCCGACAAACAACAGCAGGCAAATCACTGTCGCCGCATCCCAATGGATGTTCTGCGTCACCGTCAACGTCTTGCCGATCAAGGTCGGCGCGGCGGCAAATGCGGTGGCGTAATCGAGCGTACCCAGGAAATACAGCACCGCGCCGATGCCCAGCAAGAAGCCGAAATCGCCCACACGGTTGACGATAAACGCCTTGAGGCTGGCGAAAGTTGCCGTCGGGCGCTTGTACCAGAAGCCGATCAGCAGGTATGACACCAGACCCACACCTTCCCAGCCGAAGAACATCTGCATGAAGTTGTTGCTCATGACGAGCATCAACATCGAAAAAGTAAACAGCGAGATGTAGCTGAAGAAACGCTGGTAACCGTCGTCATCGGCCATGTAGCCGATGGTGTAGACGTGCACCAGCAGCGACACGAAGGTCACCACCACCATCATCATGACGGTGAGGCGATCGATCAGGAAGCCGACTGTTGCCGTATAGCGGCCGATTTCGAACCAGGTGTAGATGTTGTGGTTGTAAACCGGCGCGCCGCCCAGGGTGAGTTGGTACAGCACGTAGAACGACAGGCCACAGGAAATCAGCAGGCCAAGAATGGTGACGCTATGCGCACCGACCCTGCCGATCTGCTTGCCGAGAAAACCAGCCAGCAAACAACCGACCAGCGGCGCCAGTGCGATAGTCAACAGAATGGAGGTGGAAAGTTCCATGTGCTCAACCCTTCATGCTGTCGATTTCGGCGACGTTGACAGTGCTGCGGTTACGGAACAGCAACACCAGGATCGCCAGGCCGATCGCGGATTCCGCTGCGGCCACGGTAAGGATGAAGAAAACGAAAACCTGCCCTGCCACGTCATGATTGAAGCGCGAGAAGGCGACGAAATTGATATTGACGGCAAGCAGCATTAGCTCGATCGCCATCAGCAGCACGATCACGTTCTTGCGGTTGATAAACAGGCCCGCCACCGAGATACAGAACAAGATCGCGCCAAGCACGATGTAGTGTGAAAGCGTAATCATGGCTTGGGCTCCTGGGCCGGTGCCGGCTGGCTATCGACCGGGCGCTCCGCCGCCATCTTTACGATG
>CAJCJD010000228.1 GCA_903970555.1 Vulcanimicrobiota bacterium | reverse complement strand
GACGTGCTGTCGCTGGTCGAGGAAGTCGAGCGCAAGGTCGATCAGGAAAAAGCGCAGAAGCTCGCCACCAAGGTGATGAAGGGCAAGCGCTTCGATCTCAACGATATGCGCGACCAGCTTGAGCAGATGACCAACATGGGCGGCCTGGCCGGCCTGATGGACAAGCTGCCAGGTGTCTCGGGCCTGCCTGACAGCGTCAAATCCAAGGTCGACGATGGCGAAATCAAGCGCATGGTCGCGATCATCAGCTCGATGACCAAGAAAGAACGCCGTCATCCTGATTTGCTGAACGGCTCGCGCCGCGCCCGCGTGGCACGCGGTTCGGGCACCCAGCCGGCGGATGTGAACCGTCTGCTGAAGCAGTACATGCAGATGGAAAAGATGATGTCCAAGCTTTCCAAGGGCGGCACCAAGGGTCTGCTGCGGCAGATGCGCGGTGCCATGAAGGGCATGGGCGGCATGGGTGGTGGCTTCCCGCCGATGCGATAAGGCCGGCTGCCTGACCGGCAGATGAGCTAACCCCTTCCTTTTTCCTCAGATTTCATTAAAATGTCGCGTTTACCGCGTCCGTTCTAGGGCGCGCTTGCCGGGCATGCCGGCAACTCTGGAGCTTTTACTATGGTTAAGATTCGTCTTTCGCGCGGCGGCGCCAAGGGCCGTCCGTTCTACCACGTCGTTGTGACCGATCAGCGCAGTGCGCGCGACGGCCGCAGCATTGAGCGCGTGGGTTTCTACAACCCGACCGCTTCTGGCAAGGACAAGCGTCTCGAACTGAACGTTACCCGCGTTCAGGAGTGGGTGGCCAAGGGCGCTCAGCTGAGCGACAAGGTTGCTTCGCTGGTGAAGGAAGCCGGTAAGCAGCAGGCTGCCTGAGCATGACTGCAGCCGGTCGGCGCGTCCTGGTAGGACGCATCGTCGGGTTATACGGCGTGCAAGGCTGGCTCAAGATTGAATCTTGGACCGAGCCGCGCACGCAGATCTTCAAGTACCAGCCCTGGCTGCTTTCGGCGGCGCCGGGCCAGGACGCGGAGATCGCAGGCATCAACGGTCGACCCCAGGGCAAGGGCCTCGTCGCCAAATTGCCCGGGGTGGATGATCGGGAGGGCGCTGCAGCGTTGGTTGGGCAAGATATCTACGTTGCCCGCGAACTGCTGCCGCCACCCGGCAAAGATGAGTACTACTGGGTCGATCTCGAAGGTCTAGAGGTCGTCACCACGGAAGGCGTGATGTTGGGACGGGTGACTCATCTGTTCGCAACCGGCGCCAATGACGTGGTGGTCGTAAGGGATGGCGAGCGCGAGCGGCTGGTTCCTTTCGTCCAAGGTGTTTACGTGCGGTCGGTGGATTTATCCGGCGGTCGCATGGTGGTGGACTGGGACCCTGAATTCTAAGATTGAGGGTCCGATGCGCATCGATGTCGTCACGCTGTTTCCCGACTTCATGCGTCAGTGCGCTGCCGTCGGTGTTGTAGGACGCGCGCAGCAACGCGAGTTGTTGCAGGTGGAAACCTGGAATCCGCGCGATTACGCCACCGACAATTACCGTACTGTGGACGGCCGCACCTGCGGCGGAGGTCCCGGCATGGTGATGCTGATCGAGCCTTTGCGTGCAGCTCTCAAAGCCGTACGCGAGGCAGCACCGGAGCCGGTGCGTGTGATTTACCTCAGTCCGCAAGGAGCGCGGCTGACGCAAGGCAAAGTGGAAGCGCTGGGCAAGTTGCCGCGCATCGCTCTGCTCTGTGGGCGTTACGAAGGTGTGGACGAGCGTCTGCTGGCGCACGAGGTCGACGAGGAGCTGTCCATCGGCGACTATGTGCTATCCGGTGGTGAGCTAGGTGCCGCGGTAATCATCGATGCCGTGGGCCGCTTGCAGGACGGCGCATTGAACGATGCGCAATCGGCCGAGCAGGATTCGTTTTCGAACGGACTGCTGGACTGTCCGCACTATGCAAAACCGGTGCATGACGCACTGGGCGATGTACCGGAGGTATTGCTCTCCGGCGATCACGCGGCGATACGCCGTTGGCGCCTGAAGCAATCGCTGGGACGGACCTGGTTGCGACGTCCCGATTTATTGGCGCAGCGCGCGCTGGATGCTGAATCCCGTGCGCTGTTGGATGAATTCCGCCGTGAACATGCTCAACAGGAGCAGGCACGGCAAAACGATGCGGCCGATGAAGACCGCAATCATTGAGAAAAGACAGGTGTTGCCATGAACAAGATCATCGAACAGTTCGAAGCCGAGCAGATCACCCGCCAGCTGCCGGAGTTCGGCCCTGGCGACACCGTGATCGTCAACGTCAAGGTGAAGGAAGGTAACCGCGAGCGCGTTCAGGCGTTCGAAGGTGTCGTCATCGCCAAGCGCAGCCGCGGCCTGCATTCGGCCTTCACCGTGCGCAAGATTTCGCACGGCACCGGCGTGGAGCGCGTGTTCCAGGCGCACAGCCCGAGCATCGAGTCGGTGACGGTCAAGCGCAAGGGTAAAGTGCGCGGCGCCAAGCTGTACTACCTGCGCGGCCTGGAAGGCAAGGCAGCTCGCATCAAGGAAAACATCGGCGCCTCGCTCACCGGCGAGTAAGCCAAAGCGCTACGGCGCAACAAAAAACCCGCGGAGCGATCCGCGGGTTTTTTTGTTGGATTCAATCTGAAGCTCAATTCCGGCTGGGTCACTCAAAAGTTGACTTGCAGCGGTTGCGGCTCCTGCAAGAAGTTGCCCTGCACGAAATCCACGCCGCAGGCGAACAGCAGCGATGTGCTGGCCGCATCTTCAACCCACTCGGCAATCGCCAGGCGCTTCATCTCGTGGGCCTGCTGGCAGATTTCGGTGATCTTCTTCTGGTTTTCCGGGTGCTGCGGAAGGTCGGCCATGAAGCTGCGATCGATCTTCAAGTAATCCGCTTGGATATGGTTGAGCAGCTGGAATGAGTTGAGTCCTGATCCGAACTGCTCCAGTGCAAAGTAGCCGCCGAGGTTTTTCCAGGCCGCAATAAATTCTTGTGCCGGACGAAGCAAGGTGACGACCTTGCTTTCGGTCATTTCCAAGACCAGTCGACCGTTTTTCAAATTGGCTTGCTTCAGCGTCCGATCAAGCCACGGCAACAAGTTGCTCTGCTGCTGCAGGGAGTCGGCCGTGAGCTTCACGAAGAAGGTGGTGGGTATGCCGGCCTTGTCGCGCGTCTTCAATGCATTGATCGCCTGGGTCAGCACCCAGCGGTCGATCTCGGCATTGAGGCCGTATTTTTCCGCAATCGGCATGAAGAACCCCGGCGACACCTCGCCTTGCGGGCCGTTCATGCGCAACAGGATTTCCGAGTAGTCGCCCTCGGCGTCCTGCAAGCTGATGGTCTGCTGGTGGTACAGCATGAACTCGTTCTGGGTAAGCGCCTGACGCAGCAGGCCCAGCCAGTTGCGCTCGCGCTCGGCATCCGCCTTTTCGCGAGCGGCGGGATCGTGCAGCTCATTGCGATTGCCGCCTTGGCTCTGCGCACTGCGCAGGGCCTGGCTGGCCTGGTTCAGCAGCATGTCGGTGTTGGCGTTTTTCTCGCCTAGCAGGCTGCCGCCGATGCTGACCGTCAGCGTGATCGACTGCGTGCCCAGATCGAAGATCTCGCGCGAGATGGCTTGCTGCAGCGCGCCGATCCATTCGCGGATCGCCTCGTCGCTGTCGGTATGCAGGATCACGCCGATCGTATGTTCGGCCAAAAGGCCGGCAACATCTTCCTGGCCCAGCTGCATGGTGACCCGATGCGCGAACGCGGACAGCAGTTCGTCGGCTTTGCCCAGGCCGATGCCGTTCACGATCTGGTTCCAGTTATCTGGCTCGACCAGCAGCAGGCTTTGGCCCTTGCGACCTTCGCTGGCGGCGCCCACGGCGTTATCGATGAATTCCAGCGTGCGCGCGCGGTTGTAGAGACCCGTAACCGAATCGCGCTGCAGTTGCTCGACCAGGGCCGGATCAACCTGCTGGCGACGGAACACGATCTGCAGGCAGGTCTCGCCCTCAAACGTGGCGTGGGCGAATTCGGCGGTTGCGGGGAAGGTGCTGCCATCGGCACGGCGGGCGTGCAGCTCGAGCCGGTAGTCCGCTTTTTCGCCGCGCGACAATGCGCGCAGTAGATTCTTGAACGCCTCGGAGTCGGCGGGGGCGATCAGGTCGAGCACGGGCAGGCCAAGCAAGTCGTCGTAGTCCGCGTAGCCGAACGTATCGAGGTAGGACCGGTTGGCGCGTACGTGCATGCCTTCGTGCACATAGGCGATAGGATCGTTCGACGAGTCGAGCAGGGCGTCGCAGCGGCGTTCGGATTCGCGCAGCGCCGATTCAAGCCGTCGCACCTGGCGGCGCGTGTTGAGCGAATCGAATTCGCGCTTGATCACCGTGATCATCTGCTTGGGCTGGCCCCGTGAGCCCACGCCCTGCACGCCGTCCTGGAACATGTCCGCGATGCCCTGGTCGTCCATCTTGGCGACGCACGCAATTAAAGCGATATCGCGGGCGCTTGCATCGATCTGTTGCGCCACGCTGCGCAGCGGCAGGCCATTGACGCTTGGATTGAACAGCACAAGGTCCGGACCGAGTTCTTCAAGCGCTGAGTGGATTTGCTCAGGTGTGGTTGCCCGCGCGGGGCGAACCGCGATGCCCGCGTTACGCAATAACGTGATGATCTGTTCCGCGTCCTCGACCGAATTTTCGATGAAGAGGATCTTGATGACGGAGTCTGTCTTCATGGGTGCGTCGTGCTTCCTTGGATATGGCTGCTCGCGAGGGCGGTATTTGCGCGCAAGCCGGCACTACCTGACCGTTTTAACGGATTCCGCACATACCCGCCAGCGGCAATTCACACATTGGTGACGAAGCGCATGTGCAGACAGCCACTTAGAGTGGCCGTTTGGACGGATCGCCGCCCACTTCACGGACCAGTTTGGGCACAAGATAGCCGGGCAGGCGGCCGCGCATGTCCTCGATCAGCGATTGTGCCTGGGCGTCGGACACTTCGAAATGCGCCGCCCCCTGCACCCGATCGAGTTGATGCAGGTAGTAGGGCAGAACGCCGGCCGCAAACATGCGCTCGGAGAGCGCCGCCAATGTGTCTGCGTCATCATTGATCCCGCGAAGCAAGACAGATTGATTGAGCAGCGTGGCGCCGGCATCGCGCATTCTTGCGCAGGCGGCATCTACGGAATCGTCAAATTCGTTCGCGTGGTTGGCGTGCAGCACCACCACCTTCTGTAGAGGCAGTGATTTCAACCAGTCGGTGAAGGGTGTATCGATGCGTTCGGGCAGCACGATCGGCAGGCGAGTATGGATGCGCAGCCGAATGATATGCGTAAGCCCGGCCAAGCCATGGCTCAGTTCCTCAAGCTTGCTGGTGGACAATGCGAGAGGATCGCCGCCAGACAGGATCAATTCGTTAATCGATGTGTCTTGGCGCACATGTTCCAGCGCCTGCCGCCACTGTCCCGCGGCCGCCATTTCATCGCCGTAGGGAAAGTGCCGGCGGAAGCAATAACGGCAATTGATCGCGCAACTGCCGCTGGCGATCAGCAAAGCGCGGCCCTGATATTTGTGCAGCACGCCTTGCGCCTCGCGCGCCGCAAGGTCGCCCACGGCGTCGGTCGTGAAGCCGGGGACTTGCTCCATCTCCGCGAGCTGGGGCAGCACTTGGCGCAGCAAGGGATCATGGGCATTGCCAGGGCGCATCCGCGCCACGAAACCGCGTGGCACGCGCAGCGAAAAACCGGCGTCGTCGGCAGGCAAGCGATCGGCCAAATGGTTCAGCTCAAGCAGACTGAGCAGCTCGCGACTATCGGTGACCGAGTCGCGCCAGAGCTGTCGCCAATCGGCCAGGGCGGGCGATGTAATGCGGGCGCCGGGGCTTGCGGTTATCATGTACGGCCTTATGCGGGCCTTCTGGCCCCCTAAGCCCCTATTTTAGCCGCTGATGGCAGCGGTTTTCCTTATCGGAGTGAAGTGCATGGCCAGTTACGGTCTCAACGACGTCAAAAACGGTGTGAAGATCATCGTGGACGGCGATCCCTTTGTCATCGTCGAGGCGGAGTTCATCAAGCCCGGCAAAGGCCAGGCCTTCACCCGCATCCGAATCCGTAACCTGCTCAACGGCCGCACCACCGAAAAGACCCTCAAGTCCAGCGAATCCTTCGAAGGCGCGGACGTGGTCGATACCGACATGCAGTTCCTCTACAGCGATGGCGAGTTCTGGCATTTCATGCATCAGGAATCGTTCGAGCAGCACCAGGCCGACGCCGCGGCGATGAGCGATGCCTCCAAGTGGCTCAAGGGCGAGGAAGAGTGTGTAGTCACCCTGTGGAACGGCCGTCCGATCTCGGTGCAGGCACCGAACTTCGTCGAGCTGAAGATCGTCGAAACCGATCCAGGCCTGCGTGGCGACACCTCCGGCGGTGGCGGCAAGCCGGCTAAGCTCGAAACCGGCGCCGTGGTACGCGTGCCGTTGTTCGTGAACCAGGACGAGACGATCAAGGTCGATACACGCACTGGCGAATATGTCAGTCGCGTGAAGTGACGAACTGGCGCGTGGGCTATGCCCACGCCTTTGCCAGTTCGTCATCCCGGTGCAGGCCGGGATCCAGTCCTAAATGATGTTGTGCGTGGCACTCTAAATAAGGTTTTGTGTGCTTTGCACCAGTATTTCACTGGATCCCGGCCTTCGCCGGGATGACGAGTCAAAAACATTGGGGCGGGCATCGTAAGATGTGCCGCCCCATCTCGTATCACTCCCCGCAAGGCGAATAACGATGAGCCAGAACGCTCCGCAGACCGTCGATCTCCTTATCGAGGCCCGCTGGGTCGTGCCGGTCGAACCGCATGACGTGGTGCTCGAGCATCATGCCGTCGCTGTCGATGGCGATCGCATCGTCGCCATCCTGCCGATCGCGCAGGCACGCGCCGCTTATGCGCCACGCGAGCGGGTTGAGCTGGGCGAGCACGTGCTGATCCCGGGACTCATCAACACCCACACGCACAACCCCATGACGCTGATGCGCGGCCTCGCCGACGATCTGCCGTTGATGGTGTGGCTGCAGCAGCACATCTGGCCGGTCGAGGCGAAAGTGATCGGCCCGGAATTCGTGCGCGATGGCGTGGAGCTGGCAGTGGCCGAGATGCTTCGCGGCGGCACCACCTGCGCCAACGAAAACTATTTCTTCCCCGATGCAATCGGCGCCACGTACCGCAAGCTGGGTTTTCGCGCAGTGGTCGGTCTGCCGGTGATCGAATTCCCGTCGGCATGGGCCCGGTCGCAAGACGAATATTTCGAGCGCGCTGGCGAAACCCACGACAGCTTCCGCAACGATTCTCTAATTAGCACCGCTTTCGCACCACACGCGCCGTACACGGTGTCTGATGAATCCTTCGAACGCATTCGCGTGTTGGCCGATCAGCTGGACATTCCCGTGCACCTGCATTTGCACGAAACCGCGCATGAAGTGGAAGAAGAGAAAAAGAAATCCGGCCTACGCCCGTTCCAGCGCCTGCAAAAGCTTGGCCTGATCAATGACCGCCTGATCGCTGTGCACATGACGCAGCTCACCGAGGGCGAGATCGCCGCGTGTGCCGAAGCGGGGGTGTCCGTGGTGCATTGCCCGGAATCCAACTTGAAACTGGCGTCCGGTTTCTGCCCTGCGGAGAAAATTCGCAAAGCAGGCGTGAATCTCGCCATCGGTACGGACGGCTGCGCTTCCAACAACGATTTGGATATGTTCGGCGAGATGCGCACCGCCGCCTTACTGGCCAAAGCCGTGGCCGAAGACGCCGCTGCGTTCGATGCCGGATTCACGCTGCGCGCCGCCACCATCAACGCCGCGAAGGCACTCGGTCTGGATGCCAGCATCGGTTCGATCGAGGCCGGCAAGCAGGCGGATCTGGCGGCGGTGCGGCTCAGCGATCTGGAAACGCAGCCGCTTTTCCACATCATTTCCCAGCTTGTCTATGCGACCGGACGCCACCAAGTCAGTGATGTGTGGATCGCCGGCAAGCGTAAGCTGGCCGCGCGCGAACTGGTCGACATGGATACGGCCGGCATGCTCGCCCGCACCCATGCTTGGCGCGAGCGCATTGCTGCCATCTAAACGTCATACGGATCTTCGGAGGCATCGACATGAATCGTTATCTCGTCATCCTTCTGCGTCGTCCGCATTTCGACCCTGCTGTGGTGCCATTGCACCAGCAGTTTCTAGAAGAGCTGCGTGCGCAAGGTCGCAATGAAATGTCCGGTCCCTTTGGTGACAAGTCCGGCGGTGCTTACTTGCTGCTCGCCGAATCGATGGAAGAGGCTATGGAGATTGCCCATCGCGATCCGGCGCACACCAGCGGCGGCTGGGATATCACCCTCTATGCATGGCATGCGCACTAAGCTAGGCGAATCACCAGGAGCACCATGATGCAGACGACAAGTGCGAATCCCTCGCAAGATCCCGCACATCCATGTGCGGACTCTTCAAATGTCAGTCACGATGAAATCGCCCGTTTCGACAAGCTGGCCGCGCGCTGGTGGGATCCGGATGGTGAGTCGCGGCCGCTGCACGATCTCAATCCCGTACGCGCCGCCTATGTCGCCGAGCGCGTACCGCTGCGCGGCGCGAAGGTCGCCGATGTGGGTTGCGGCGGTGGGCTGCTCAGCGAAGCATTGGCGCGCGCCGGTGCCGATGTCGTCGGTATCGATCTTGGGCTGAAAGTGATCGAGATAGCACGACTGCATTTGTACGAATCGAACCTCAAAGTCGATTACCGCAAGCAGTCTTCTACGGAACTTGCCGAAGCCGAGCCAGCCAGCTTCGATGCCGTGTGCTGCATGGAGCTGATCGAGCACGTGCCCGATCCGGCCGCGCTCGTGCGTGATCTCGCGGCCATGCTCAAGCCGGGCGCGCGTTTGTTCATGTCTACGCTCAATCGCACGCCGGTGGCGTTTGGCGCGGCGATCCTCGGCGCCGAATACATCATGCGCATGTTGCCGCGTGGCACGCACCATTACGCGCAATTTCTCAAGCCGCACGAACTGGCGCATCTCCTGCGACAGGCAGGTCTGGAACTGGAGGACGTCAGCGGCCTCGGTTACAACCCGCTCAACCGCAAGGCGTGGCTGAGCCAGTTCACTGCCGTCAACTATCTCTTGTGTGCACGCAAACCCCAATGAAGTCCCTTTCCGAATCACCCCAAGGCGTGCTGTTCGATCTCGACGGAACCTTGCTCGACAGCGCGCCGGATCTGCATGCTGCGCTCGTCGCGTATTGCGATGAAGTCAATGCGCCAGCCGCGCCATATGCCGCCGTGCGCGAGGTGGTCTCGCGCGGCTCCCGTGCCATCCTGCGCTGCGCATTCGACGAAAGCGACGAGGCGTTGTTTGAGCGCATGCCGCGCTACCTCGAGCTTTATCACTCGATGATGTGCCGGCACACGCGCCCCTTCGAAGGTATCGATCCCTTGCTGGAAGCGCTTGAGAACAGCGGGCTGGTGTGGGGCATCGTCACCAACAAACCTGGCTATCTCACCGACGACCTCGTGCAGCAGATCGGCTGGAACGACCGCGTTTGCGCGGTGGTCTCCGGCGACACGTTGCCGGTGCGCAAGCCCGATCCGGCGCCCGTGTTGCTGGCCTGCGAGCGCGCCGGACTCGATCCCGCACGTTGCCTGTTTGTGGGGGATGATCGTCGCGATGTGCAAGCCGGGCGTGACGCCGGGTTGTTCACCGTGGCCGTGCAATGGGGTTACCTCGACGGTGGCGATCCGCAGGCCTGGGGTGCCGATGTGGTGGTGGAACATCCACGCCAGCTGGCTGAATTGCTCCAGCTGAAGGTCACTGCGTGAGCGAGGGCACTTCCCAGCATGGCGCGTTGCAAAGCTACGTCGACAAATGGCTGTCGGTGCAGCCTCAGCAGCGCATGGCGCTGGTCTTTGTCGATCCGACAAAATATCCAGGGCATGTCGCACTCGCCGCGCTGGAGCAGGAATGGCTCTCGGCCGCCTATGGCATTCGCGAGCCGCAAGTGGCTGCGACCAAGCTCAACTGGTGGGCGGAGGAACTGAGCGGAGCCGCGACAAGCGGTGGCCGACATCCTTTGACGCGCGTGTTGTTCGACGACGAGCGCGCGCACGCGATTCCGCAGGAACGTTGGCTGGCCCCCGTGCTGGCGGCGATGGCGCAGCTGGAGGAGGGCACCGCAGTGGATTTCGCGGCACAGCTCAATGCGGCGTCCGCGTTGCACGGCGCGCTGGCAACGCTGGAGACAAACTGGTGGTACGGCGATGCCGCATCCCCGGAGCGCGCGACACGCGTCGCCACCTTGAGCCATCTGCTTTATGCGCTGCGCCGCCTGCAGGATGATGCCGATCGGGATCGTCTGCCATTGCCGATGGCGCGACTGGCCCGCTTCAACCTCAGCCGCGCCGGGCTGCGCGAGCGTAGCGAGGCGCGCGACCAAGCCATCAAGGCCCAATTGAGCGATCTGCAGGCCAGCTGGAAAGAGGCGGCCAGCGTTGCCGGCCCGCTAAGCGTGTTCCGAGTGCTGGAATCGGGCCAGGGCGAGCGCCTGGTGCGCAAGGCGGTCCGCGCCGATGAGCCCTTGGCTGTGCTGCAGAAGGGGGTTCCGGACGGTGGCTTTTCGGCGACGCTCCGGGCCTGGCAGGCTGCGCGGCATTGGCAAAAGCACTTGGATCGCTGACCCAAGCAAAACGCACTGTTTCTCTGGACGGGCCTGTTGCGAGACGCCAAGCTGCCCCAACATAGGTGGGTCTCGCTGCGGTCGATCGCCCGCTTGTTACAGGAATACCCCATGCATACGCACGAAAACACCGTTCGCCTGATGCCCGATGTCGCCACCCAGGCGCAGCCGCATCTGGCTGGCGCGTTGGATTGGGTGGGGATGGACGGCATCGAGGTGCCCGTACGCTTCGACGCCGGCGACGGCGACGTACAGCGCGCGAGCGCCCAGGTCGGTGCCTTCGTCAATCTCACCCGCCCGGATCGTCGCGGCATTCACATGTCGCGCTTGTACCTGCTGGTCGACGAATACCTGAGCACGAAGACCGTCGACGCGACCATGCTCGAGTCCCTGCTGCGCGCGTTCCTGGAATCGCACAAGGATCTGGCTGATCGTGCGCGTGTCAGCATTCGCTTCGATCAGCTCGTCCGTCGCGCCGCGTTGCGCAGCGACAACAGCGGCTGGCGTGCATATCCGGTTTCCATCGAAGCGAGCCTGTGCGAGGACGGCTTTCGCATGGAGCTAGGTACGGAAGTGGTTTATTCCTCGACCTGTCCCGCATCGGCGGCCTTGTCGCGTCAGCTGATCCAGGAACAGTTCGCCAAGGATTTCGACGCGGGCAAGCCGATCGATCACGCGGCCGTGCTGGCGTGGCTGGGTAGTGAGAAAGGCATCGTCGCCACACCGCACGCGCAACGCAGCGTCGCGCGCTTGTTGGT
>CAJCJD010000227.1 GCA_903970555.1 Vulcanimicrobiota bacterium | reverse complement strand
GTGGTTTCGGTGGGGGCGGTGGATTCGGCGGCGGAGGCGGAAGCTTCGGTGGTGGCGGCGCTTCGGGGAGCTGGTGATGACACGTACTCAGCGGCTCATGGCGAATCTGTTTGATGGCTGGTTCCAGATGCATCGACGATTTCCGCCTGCGCTACTCGACGACATGACCGCAGCGATTGCCGATGGCGAGCACATGCATCTGGGCGAGGTGCGTTTTGCCATCGAAGCACGGCTTGCACCGCAAACGGTGCTGGCAGGATTGGATCCTCATACGCGCGCGCGACAGGTTTTCGGTCAATTGGGTGTGTGGGATACGGAACACAACTGCGGTGTGCTGATCTATCTGCTGATGGCCGAGCACCGTATCGAAATCGTGGCTGATCGCGGCATTGCGCGTCGGGTCAAGCCGGACGAATGGTCGGCGATTTGTGCCGGCATGCAGGAAAGCTTTGCGGCAGGTCAATGGCGTGCCGGCGCGTTGCGCGGGATTACCGATGTGCATGCGTTGCTGGCAAAACATTTTCCCAGCCATGGCAAGGCGCGGCCTGACGAATTGCCGGATCGTCCGGTATTTCTCTGAGGTTATCTGTTTCATTCCGATGTGGCGCACGGCGTTATATCGTTGGCGCTCGCCACTTCGCCTCTGACGCGGCCTCTCAAGGCGACCAGAACTTTCAATGCAGGTTGTGGTTCGCCGCGAATGCAAAAACTCAACGTTTGATTGGTGCCCGCAACGCTGCCGTCCGTCTTGAACGCGATGTATTTCTTCGTTTCGCTGCCGGTGATGATGATTTTTTCGGAATATCGACCGCCGACATAGAGCGGCTGTCCGACGGGTTGTCCCTTGTTGTCCAGGTCGTGCCGGCCGATCAGCCATCCACCGCTCCATGAGCCATCACCGTTGCAACGCATTCCGTCGCGGCTGGGACAGAAAATGATCTGGCGCTGCTCGTTGATTGCCAGGTTGCGCGCGTGCTGCAAGGCGCCGATGTAGTCGCTCTGCGCCGTGCGCAGCTCGTGCTTTTCGAGCAAGTGGCGAAAGGACGGCACGGCCATCGCGCCGAGCACCGCCAACACGGCGAGCGCCACGATCTGCTCGGCCAGCCCAAAGCCGCGTTGCGGGCTCCGGGAGGGCAAAAGGGTGTTTTTTAGCCTCATATCGGGGATGTTTAGGGATCGCTTGCAGCGGGCAAACCGGCCGCAGGAAGCGTGAATCGTCAGGCCCTACTGACAGGTTATGTCAGCATGCGGCATTTAAAATGCACCAAAGTGCCCGCAGAGTAAGCAGATGACCGAACGCGACCGCTTCGAACTCGTATCCCACTACAAACCGGCCGGCGATCAGCCCGAGGCGATTCGTCGCCTGGTGGAGGGCTTCGAAGCAGGCTTGGCTGCGCAGACGCTGCTTGGCGTGACGGGCTCGGGCAAGACCTTCACCATCGCCAATATGATCGAACAGGTTCAGCGCCCGACTATCGTGCTGGCGCCGAACAAGACCCTCGCGGCCCAGCTCTATGGCGAGTTCAAGGAGTTTTTCCCGCACAACGCGGTGGAATACTTCGTCAGCTACTACGACTATTACCAGCCGGAAGCGTACGTGGTCGCGTCGGATACCTTTATCGAGAAAGACGCCTCGATCAACGAGCATATCGAGCAGATGCGATTGGCAGCGACCAAGGCGCTGCTGTCGCGCAAGGATTCCATCATTGTTGCGACCGTCTCGGCGATTTATGGCTTGGGTGATCCCGAAGATTATCTTTCGCTCCGGCTGATTCTGGCGCGTGGCGAACGCATCGATCAGCGCGCGTTGATTCGCCAGCTCACCGAATTGCAGTACACCCGCAACGAAATGGAGTTGCGTCGCGGTACGTATCGCGTGCGCGGCGAAGTCATCGACGTGTTTCCGGCCGAATCGGAAACCGAGGCGTTGCGCATCGAGCTATTCGACGGCGAAGTGGAAAATCTTTCGGTGTTCGACCCGTTGACTGGCGAAACCATTCGCAAAGTGCCGCGCTTCACGGTCTATCCGCGCACGCATTACGCCAGCACGCGCGAGAGCGTGTTGAATGCGATCGAGACGATCAAGGTCGAACTCAAGGAACGCCTGGAATACCTCTATAAGGAAAATCGCCTCGTAGAGGCGCAGCGTCTGGACCAACGCACGCGCTTCGATATCGAGATGATGGCGGAAGTGGGCTACTGCCAAGGCATCGAGAACTACTCGCGGCACCTGACTCGTCGCGCACCGGGCGAACCGCCGCCGACGTTGTTCGACTATCTGCCGCCCGACGCACTGCTGGTCGTGGACGAATCGCACGTGACGATTCCGCAGCTTGGTGCGATGTACAAAGGCGATCGTTCACGCAAGGAAACCCTGGTCGAATTTGGGTTCCGTTTGCCGTCGGCGATGGATAACCGCCCGCTGCGTTTCGAAGAGTTTGAACGCCGCGCACCGCGTTCGATCTACGTGTCGGCGACGCCGCGTGCCTATGAATTGGAAAAATCCGGTGATGCAGTGGTCGAACTGGTCGTGCGTCCCACCGGGTTGATCGATCCCGAAGTGGAAGTACGCCCTGTGCGTACCCAGGTCGACGATCTGCTGGGCGAGGCGAAGAAGCGCATCGCGATGGGCGATCGCGTGTTGGTCACCACGCTCACCAAGCGCATGGCCGAAAATCTCACCGAATACCTCAGCGAGCACGATATAAAGGTGCGCTATCTGCACTCGGACATCGAAACCGTGGAGCGCGTGGAAATCATCCGCGATCTGCGCCTGGGCGAGTTCGATGTACTGGTCGGCATCAACCTGCTGCGCGAGGGCCTGGACATGCCCGAGGTCTCGCTGGTGGCGATTCTCGATGCCGACAAGGAGGGCTTCCTGCGTTCCACCGGTTCGCTGATCCAGACCATCGGCCGTGCGGCGCGTAATCTGCGCGGCAAGGCGATTCTCTATGCCGATGAGATCACCCGATCGATGAAGGCGGCGATGGATGAGACGGCGCGCCGACGCGAGAAACAGCAGGCCTGGAACGAGGCGCACGGGATCACGCCCAAATCGGTGGTACGCCGCATTGCCGACATCATGGAGGGCGCGCGCAGCGAAGTGCCGGGCCGTGGCGGTCGCGGTAAATCGATGCGCGATCGCGCGATCGCGGCCATAGCGGAGCAGGGGGCCGAATATGCAGGCCTGGACGTGACCCAGGCCTCGGCCATGATCAAGCGGCTGGAAGCCCAGATGTACAAACACGCCGAAAACCTGGAATTCGAGGATGCCGCCAGGATCCGCGACCAGATTCACAAGCTGCGTGAGCGGGCTTTGCGCTGATTTTGGTCTTCCCTTATACTGCACGGCTCGCGCGGCATGCCGGGCGACCCGAGAAAGTGCAGAGCACTTTCTCAGCAATGAGTTACGACGGGCGGTTAGCTCAGCGGTAGAGCACTTCCTTGACATGGAAGGGGTCACAAGTTCGATCCTTGTACCGCCCACCAATTCCCGATAAAACGGCGTGCTTACGGCGCGCCGTTTTTATTTGTGCCATCGGGAGTTCGGTATGGTCTATCTGTGGGTGAAGACGTTCCATCTGTTGTTCGCCATCGCGTGGATGTCGGCGGTGTTCTACCTCCCGCGCATTCTGGTGAACATCGCCGAGGCCGGGAACGAGGCGGCCGTCCGGGCGAGGCTCTATCTGATGGGGCGCCGTTTGTACCGGTTCGGCCATATCCTTTTCGGCCTAGCCTTCTTGCTAGGGCTCACGCTATGGCAGGGCTGGCGCATTTTTCCGCAAGTACTGCCGAACGTGGTGGCCACGATGCATTGGATCGACGCCAAGCTCGGCCTCGTCGCGGTGCTGCTCGTTTACTTCATCTGGGCGGGCAGGTCGCTCAAGCGGAGTGAAGCGGGCGGTGCGCTGCCATCCGCGCGTGCGCTGCGACTTCTCAACGAATTGCCGGTGCTTTTGCTACTGGGCGTGTTGTATTTGGTGCTGGCCAAGCCGTTCTAAGACGGCCTAACCATGTGGTTAGGCGCCGACGCGGTAGTAATCGCGATACCACTGTGCAAAGCGTTCCACGCCGATTTCGATCGGCGTGGAAGGCGCGTAGCCCACGTCGCGGCGTAGTGCCGACACATCGGCCCACGTGTCGGGCACATCGCCAGGCTGCATGGGCAATAGGCGCTTTTCCACGGTGCGTCCGAGGTTTTGCTCAAGCAGTTCGATAAACCGCATCAGCTCAACCGGTTGATCGTTGCCGATGTTGTACACACGGTAAGGGGCGCTGGAAGTGCCTGCATTCGGCTGAAGCGCGTCATACGCCGGATCGGGCTGTGCGACGTGGTCGAGCGTTCGGATCACGCCTTCGACAATATCGTCGACATAGGTGAAATCGCGGCTGTGGTTGCCGTAGTTGAAAACATCGATCGGCTCGCCGCGCACGATGCGATCGGCAAACAGGATGGGCGACATATCCGGGCGCCCCCACGGTCCATACACCGTAAAGAAGCGCAAGCCAGTCGTCGGCAAACCATAAAGATGGCTATAGGTATGCGCCATCAGTTCGTTCGCTTTCTTGGTGGCCGCGTACAGGCTGACAGGATGGTCGACGGCGTCTTCGACGGCGAACGGCAACTTGCGATTTGCGCCATAGACCGAGCTGGAAGATGCGTACACCAGGTGTTCCACCTTGCCGTGGCGACACGCTTCGAGCACGTTCCCAAAGCCGACGAGATTGCTCTGCACATACACCTGCGGATTTTTGAGCGAGTAACGCACGCCGGCCTGGGCGGCCATGTTCGCTACGCGCTGGGGCTGAAATTCCTGGAACGCCCGATTTATGGCGTCGGCGTCGGCAAGATCGGCGCGCAGATGGGTGTAGCGGGGATGCGTGGCGAAGCGGGCCAAGCGCGCGTCCTTCAGCGCCGGGTCGTAGTAATCGTTGTGATTGTCGATGCCGTAGACCTCGTCGCCTCGGGCCAATAATCGTTCTGCAAGAGCGGCGCCGATAAAGCCGGCGGTGCCGGTGACGAGGATGCGCATCGAAATGTTCCGTAAGGTGTCCCTATTATTCTATCGTCCGCAGGCTGTTTCGCGGATGGTGCTCAATTGACACCGGCGACGCGCTAAACTAGCTTTCTAATTCGAATCGATGGAGACAAGGTGGCCCGCGCCCAGGCGCCGGTCGAGTGTGTGACAT
>CAJCJD010000226.1 GCA_903970555.1 Vulcanimicrobiota bacterium | reverse complement strand
ACGGAACACTTTCGGCACGCCGGCATTTTTTGGATCGGAGTCATTGTGCTGGCTTTGATTGTTTCCTTCGCGCTGCGTGAGACCGGAGGGAAAAAGGCAGCCTAAATTGTTGGTGACACTTCAGCCGCGCTTTTTGATGTTTGCGTCGGTTAGCCATTGCTGCTCGCCGTTGGCCAGCCGACTCGCATAAGCCACCGCATCATGCGGATGCAGGCTTTCCTGATGTTCCAGACGAATGTGGAAATCAGCGATGCGGCTGTCGGCATCCAGCGCACGCTGAATGCGGCGCGCGGCGTCTTCGCAGAACATCAAATTGCCACCGTTGGCGAGTGCGAAGGCCTGTTCGTCTTCGCGTTTGACTGCTGTCTGCACCGGTGTGCCGAGCGATTGCTCGACACGATCGAGCAAGCTGATCAGATCAAGCGGGGCGCCGTCGACGAAGCGCACCAACAAGCGCGCGACGCTACGTTGCGCATGCGGTGTGGCGACGATGCCTTTCTCACTACCCAGCCACGCCAGCACGGCCGCGTGATCGATCGGCTTGCCCGCGTCGAAATCCTTGGCGAACTGCTCTTGGATCAGCTGACGCGACAAGGCCGCCGATGCGGGACAGGTCGAGGAATAAACCACTTCCGTACCTAGCTCCATGCGGAAGCCGTCCTCGCACAGGCTCGCTTCGATGGAAACCGGATATGCACGCCAGCCACTGTTCTCGCTGCGCAACGCGGCGCGACGCACGAGCTGATCGAAGCGAATGCTGATACGCGCACGATCGGCCAGATCCTTGTGCGATTCCAGGAACGCGCGCAGCAGGGACTCGAGCATGCCCGCGTCGACGGTCTTCGTGCTCAGGTATTCGTCGACCAGCAGGTACAAGCGCGACATATGAATGCCGCGACGATCCGGACGGGTGAGATTGACGAAGGCGCCGACCTGGGCACTGGCGCGCTGCACGTCGCCGTCGCCGGCGTCGAAGCGTACGGGCACCTCGATGCCGTTCATCCCCACCCAGTCCAGCGCGCCAGCCAGATGCGGCTGCGCCTGGGTGGCGACATCGGGCATGAGGGATAGAGCTTCACTAATGTTCTTCACGGTGAAATTCCCATTGCAACAGATCCGGAACTATTCATTTTTGCTCTTGCATCAGCATTCGCGATTTGTTGTTTTACCGACTGCGCTAGCGCGGAGCCATCGCCAAGCAGCTGTTGCAGGTGTCTCCAGTTTGCGGAAGCTCCTACATAGTTTTTTTGTTGAAAATCACTGATGCCGAGCAGCCATAGGGCACGTTGATTGTTCGCATCCAAGGCGATGGCTTGCTCAAGCAACTGGCGTGATGAGTCATCGATAAAATAATCGGCATGCTGCGACATGTCGGCTTCGACCCAGCCCATCATCGCGATGGCATTTTTGCCATCGATCTTCAGTACGTGATCGTAAGCATCCTTGGCGTCGGCAGGGCGTTGTTCGGTGTCAAAAGCATGAGCCATATCCAGCCACTTCTTGATCTCTTCTTGCTTCTGTTCGACGGCCGATGCCAGCGATGCCGACACGCTTGTTGCATCTGGCCGAACGCGCGCGTCGCGCAAGGCCTGATCATCAAGCGCCGCAGGTGTTCCAAGAAGGGTGTAGAGATAGACGGCGATGCTTGGCAGCAACACGGCGGTCAATAAGGCCGCCGCAACCGGAACTTGCGAGGTTTTCTGGCGCCAACCTTCTTTCAAGAGTGGTTTGATTATCAAGAGTAGCGCCAGGACAATCATGGCTGACGCTACAAGGTAGAAGGGGAGGTTCACTACTCGTCGACTCCAGTCGTCTTTTTATCGTCAACGCTTGGTGTGGGGCGATAACTTGGTGATTTGCCCAAATCTAGCGAGAGGCTTTCGGCGCATCGCGCAGTGCGGTCACTGCCGACGCTGCATTGACTTGGAACATTCCCTTCGACAATTTGCTGCTTCGTAGCAAGAGATCATGTGCCGAACGTGCATCGAGCTTCGGCGCAAGATCCAGTAACAAAGCGACGATGCCGCTCACATGAGCAGCCGCCATGGATGACCCTGACGTGAAGTCGTAGCCGCCGCCGGGCTGCGTTGTCAAAATGTCGTTTCCGGGAGCGCTCAAAACACCTGCCGGTGCAGTTGACGTGTCGCTTTCCCGAACGACGATCACTCCCTGCCTATTGACCGGAAACCCGTCAAGCGCCCCATTCGGTGGTAGCGCCGCGACCACAATACGGCCTTGACTCAGCAGTTGAGAAAGCAATTTGTCGAGCAGAGGATCTGCGGGTCCTCCAAGGCTCAGATTGATGATGCGGGTATCAGTGTCGATGATCGCCGCCAACGCTTTGGCGAGCGTGAAGGAGTTACAACGTGCACCGCTGTTTGTGCCGACTGGATACCAACAGGCCTTGTAAATGCTGAGCACGGCTTTGGGTGCTATGCCTACGATACCCTGGTGATTGTCGGCATCTGCCGCGATGACACCTGCGACTTCAGTGCCGTGACTGTCTCGATTGAACGAGGCCTCATCGTTATCGACCTCGTTTTGGGTATCGTGAATGCGGCCCTGTAGATCCAAATGTGATGTATCAGCACCGGTATCTACGACGGCGACACGAACCCCACTGCCTTGACTGACGTTTTGCGCAAGCGCTGCATCCGTCTCCACGAAGCCACGTTGCAGGTTGACGTAGGGATCGTTGTAAGACTGCGCATCGGCGTCCTTCTGCGCATAAACGGAATAATCTTGCAGCGGTTGAGCGAGTTGCACCCTCTCATCTTTGGCTAGCGCCTTCAGCAACGCATCGCGAGCCATTCCCGGAGGCGGCTCCAACACGACGCAATAAAGATTCAGCGCCTTGATAGGCCAACCGGTAACCTCGCGCAATCCGTAACGCCGCTTCAGTTCGGCCAGATTGGAGATGGCGCGTTGACCGGCGCCGTAGAAACCCGAAGGGGCGTAACCCAGCAAACTGGAGCCCGCGTGTGTGGCGGGGGGCTCAACGGGGTTGGCGACGGCCAGCACAATATCACGCTGGGGGTCCATGGATGACACGCCGCTACCGGGTGCGCTACTCGCCTCTCCATGCGTTGCGGGAGTCGCGTTGGGAAGCGATTGTGCGCACGCGCTCGAAGCAACCAATGCAGCGAGGAGAGCGAGAAAGCCGTATTTCATGGCGTGCTAGCGACAGGTTCCGCCAATTGGATACCTCGTGTGCCGCGCAGTTTCTGCAATGTATGTTGTGTTGCTGAATTGGATCTTGCCGGAACGACCGTATAAGCGCCCACGTCGTTGGGGCCGCCTACCACTTGCAGCTGCAGGCTATGAAGCAACGCGTTCCAATCGGTCAAGGTCATATTCGCATCAGGTACGACACGGATCGCTCCGGAGGCCACCGGCGACGGCTCCTGGCTGAGTGTGCGATACGCGGGGCTGTTGCCTGTCGACAATAGCTTTGCGCCCAGCACACCAATGCCGATGGCCTGAATCAGCACAGCGGCGACCATCGCCCGCGCCAACCAATTTCCGGATCGCGGGCGCGACCGAAATGGCAACGACTCCTGCGGCATGGGCGCATCGAGACGGCTGAGCAGGCGATTCAATCCAGCGTTCGCGTCCACAGGTATATCCGAGGGCAAGGACATGGCACGACGCAAGCGCGTTTGCTGCGCAAACTCGGCCCGGCACGATTCGCAATGCGCAAGGTGATTTTTCAGCCACTCGCTTTGTTCTTGCGTCGCGCTGTCTTGAAGTACCCAGGGCATGGCCTCCCAGGCACGGAGACAATCCTGGCTGGTGTTCATAGGGAAGGTCATGGCACATTCTCTTTATATATGGGTGATTCTCCGGCTAAAGCGGGTAGCACGTTGCGCAACTTGACGCGCGCGTGGAACAACCGTGCCTTCACCGTGCCGACGGGGCACTGCATGATGGTGGCAACATCTTCCAGGGTATGACCGACTCCGTACACGAGCTCGATCACCACACGTTGATCCGCCGATAAGCGATCGAGACCTTTGCCTAGCCAGTCCCGCAACTCACGATCTTCGTCCGGGTCCGTGGAGGGAATACGCTCTTCCGGTACGGCATCGTCCTCGACGGGCTCGTCACCGTGCTGTCGCAGCGCCTTGAGCCCGCAGCGATAGGCGATACCCATGATCCACGTCGAAACGCGCGAGTCGCCGCGAAAGTCGCCGGCTTTCTGCCAGGTGACCAAGAAGCAGTCGTTGATGACTTCTTCGATGACGTCGGCGCGCCGCGTCAGTCGGGCCAGAAAGCGGCACAACCGGCCGTGATAGCTGTGATACAGCGTTGCCAGCGCGACGCGGTCGCCCGCGGACATGCGCTGGAGCAGCATGCGGTCGGCGACGTCGGCATTGAGATCAGCTTCGTTCATAAGCTCGGGGGAGGCCGTCTGATTGCGGTTAATTGGCTACATAGGTGCCGTTTCAACGCAAAAAGGTTGCCTCTGGATCAAAAGGACCACGAAATCGTCCCAACCCAGGAGGCAGGTGCCAGGCTGCCCCATTGCTGGCGCGATTCGGGGTCGATCATGATGCGATCCAGGTCGATTCGCCAGGGGCCGTAGCCCCACACCAATCCCGCATGGCCGTAGCCATAGAAGCTCGTGTGGCCATAACCGTAGGGGCCATAGGGCGAAATGAGGTTCTGGGCGACCCCGGCCCCCATGGACAGGGAAAAATGCTCCGCCAGCGGCCAATGGAAATTGACATCGGCGGCACCGCGCGGCCGCTGGTCGTTGCCGCCCGTCAGGGTGATCGCCGACAGGCCGAAGGTCAGAATGTCCCTGTATACCCAGCTGACGCCGGTTTCCACCCGATTGAAATCACCTGAACGGGCATTGCTGGGGTAATCGTAATAAAGCAGGCTCGCCTGCATCTGCCAGTCGCAGGAAAGCGACCAATAGCGCGACGCTTGCGCCAGGGCTTCGCTGACCCGTCCCGGCGAGCGCACTTCGGTACCTGCAGACAGGCCTAGCGACCAACCCGTCGGCGACGTCCAGGATGCTGCTGCTTGGAAGATGGGCGTGACAGGCGTAATGGCCAGGCCGCGGTCGACTAATTGCGAACTAAGCGCCACCGTGCCGCTGATGTTGGTGGATTGGGCATGAAGCGGCGTGGGCAGCCACGCCGCGATGGCTATGGAAACGACGCCCGCGCCGATGCGAATAAGAGAGTTACTCCGAATGTGTGGCTCGATGCGATCAAGCCCCGCTCGGTGTGGGAGTGCCCTGGCTTTCCCATGAAACGGGTGAGACTTCACCATAAGGTCTACTTATTTGGGGACGCGAAAGCCGCGCCGTGGAAGCGGGCACGCCACGGCTGGGAACACCCCCTGATGGGTGTCGCTAGGGCTCTGTTGTGCAGCATCACTTCATCATTTAAAGGGCAATGCGCCGCCGATATTCATGACATATCCGCACCATGAAGGATATCCGGCACTTATAGTCGATCTGCCCATAGAAAAGAATGTCATCAGTGAATGGTGCTCAGGTACGAAATGAGATCATCAAGCTGTTTGGGATCTGACAGGCCTTCGTATTTCATTTTGGTGCCTGGATTGGCTTGCTTTGCCGGCTGAGACAAATAGCTATGCAACTTGTCCGCCGTCCACACCCAGTGGGCTTGCCGCAAGGCGTCTGAGTACGAATAGTCCGATATCGTACCGGCCGATCGCCCCACGATGCCAAACAAACTCGGACCCTTTTTGTTGCGCCCTTCCTTCACGCTATGACACTCGGAGCATTCCGTTTTGAAAACGCTTGCTCCTGCGCTGGCATCATCGGCCCACGCAGCGCATGAGCCGACCATCCCGCCGAAAAGAAAACCTGCAACCGCCAGGCAACGCAAAGATTGCCTCAAAGCTAACTCGATCACGTGCCGACTCCTGTACGCGTTTTTAGAATGCTGCGCTTGCCGAGAGCAGGAATTCATCCAGGTCTCGGGCATTGGTAACCGGTGCTCCCAAGGGGGCGCCGAAGACGTTAGTGGGGCTGCCGTTGAATTTGGTAAAGCGGAACCAGGTGGCAGCGAGTTTGATATTCGCGATCGATGTCCAGGAGTCGTCCCTCCCGAAAGGTGTCCAGAACACGCTGAAGCTATAGCTGGCGGTATCGGGATCCCCATAGGGCACATAACGAACGATATCGTGCGTTCCTGTGCTCACGAGATGTGAATAGGTGACGCCGTAGCTCTGCTTGAAGGTGTACGAAACGCTGGCGCTCTGATCGTGCACAACGCCGTGTGCCTGCGCGGTAAGACCGGGAATGACCGGGCTTGCCGGCACGCTGGCGTAACGGCGCTGCTCGAGGATATTCACGTACGCCAGTTGCACGATGTTGTCCCGATTACCCAGATACTGGTACGTCAGGTCGTAACCGAGATCGGTAACGTCTTCGTTGGGTCCTGTGCGGGGAAGCTGGCGTTTGGTCGTTAACGCAACAATGCCTGCCGAGAAGAACTGGCTTTTCAGATCCTTCATATACGCGAAGCTGAAATAGCCCGTATCGCTGAGCTTGCCGGGGTCTCCGCCGATCGAATAGCCAAGATGATCCTGCACCGATGTCGGCATCGATGAGTAAGTTCCGATCTCGCCATACCAATTGGAATCGTATAGTCCGTACACACTCGCGCCGATAACACGATGGGCCAATGTGTTAGAGCTCGATGGATTGAGCAACGTGCCGGAAACCGTCGGTGGTCCGTTTTGCGTCGCTGCCGGAAGTGCAGCGATTGGATCCTGGAACCCCGGATTATTGTTGACCGTGACGCCGATTGTCGCTTCCTGCGTGCCGAGCTTGAGATCCTTGGCAACAAATCGCAGATCGACATCGCTCAATTGGGTGCTGAATTTGTTGTCTCCGACATTGTCGGACTGCACCTTCACATAGCCGCCAATCTGATCCGTGATGCGCCCGGCCAAGTAAAGATCGGCTTCGGAAAGCTCCGTGGTGCTCTGTCCCACTGCGGGAACGGCTCGTGTCCCGACGATTTGTCCGGCTACCGGTATCTTGAAGCCGTTGCCGTCCGTGTCAGTGTAACCGTTGAGCTTGAAGCGCATGCCATAAGGTGTCAGCTGCGGCCCGTTGGAGCCGGCCCCATAAGAGCCGGCATGACAATCGGCGCAAGCAGAGCCAGTTTGCCGGGCATAGGCGGGAATCGCATTCGCCGTCGTACTTGCAAGCAGTAGAAGTACAGCAAGACCGCACAAAAGGTAGGTCAGCTTGGACCGCCGCATCCTCTTGGGCCGGCGCACCCCGCGTCGGTTCACAAAAGATGGCATGAAGTCTCCTTAGTTTTGATCGAATGCAGCGGTAAGTAAGTTCTAAACGCGTATCAGCGGCGGCGCTTCGGCCACATCAACCGCAACACGCCATCACGCATAACAAAGTGATGCCAGAGCGCGGCGCCGATATGCAGCGAAACCAATCCCAACAACACCCACGCGGCATCCACGTGCCACGTTTGCAATGTATCGGCCAGATCATCATCGGAGCCGACCAGGGCGGGTAACGTCGCGCCAAATAGATGGACGGGCTTCCCCAATGCATCGCTAAGCGCCCAGCCAAGCAAGGGCAGGGCGAGCAACAGCGCGTACAAGGCAATATGCGTCAGCGATGCGAGGGCATGAACGAGCCGCGACGAGTTGTCGGCGGAAGGGAGCTTGCCCAGCCGAATGCGAACCACGACGCGAACAAAGAAAAGAATAAGTACGAACAGTCCGAAATGGCGATGCCCCTCGAGGAGCCACTGCTGCATGACACGTCCGTCAACTTGATCGCGAATCAAGATCAGGGCTGCCGCGAAACACAAGCAAAGTACGGTGAGCCAGTGTAGGAACACCAACTTTCTAGGGCGAGCAATCACCGCTTCTTCAGCAGGCTGTTGCGGCGTCTTATCCAGGTGGACATCAGCGCCATGCATAAAAGCCACCTTATTGCTCTGCTTTCCTGGAGCTTTGTTCTCCAATCGCATACCCGAGATGCCTTTGTGCGTCGCCGTCATCGTGCCGATCCCTCTCCCATCTCCCCGGCTTGTCTCATGCCTGACGGGAGAATCATGTTCGGGCCCAAGGGGCTTTGTCCGGTGAGTGCCGATCGAGCTACGAATGGTTGCACCGAGGTACGCATTAAAAGTTGCGTCGTAATTCCGTGCTGGTCGATTCCGTCGCAACCTTTCGCAGATGAGGCAGCACTCAAGCATGTGGGTCACCTCAAAACTTTGCGGCCGTGGCTTAAAACATGGAAATCGAACGAATCCAGTTGCAGAAGCATGGCGATAGCCGCGGCATGCTCGTTGCGTTGGAGCAAGAAAGAAACGTCCCCTTCGAGATTCGGCGCGTGTATTACCTGTTTGCCACGAAGGGCGATGTACATCGAGGTCAGCACGCGCATCGGCGTCTGAATCAACTCGCGATATCGGTGCGCGGATCTGTCACGTTTCTGCTGGATGACGGCACCGGACCGGTGGAGGTTGTGCTCAACGATCCCTCGCAAGGCCTTCTGCTCGGCAACATGGTGTGGCGTGAGCTTTACGACTTCAGCGACGACTGCGTGTTAATGGTGTTGGCCGACCAGCTATATGACCCAACCGACTACATCACCAACTACGATGAGTTTCTGCGCGAAGCCCATGGCACACGGTACCGGGAGGGCCCGGTAGCATGGCCCGGCCGCTAGTGGTGATTGGTGCGGGCGAATTTGCGCAGATCGCCTGTGAATATTTCGAGCACGACAGCGACTATGACGTCGTTGCTTTTAGCGTCGAGCGGGAGTATCTCGCGCAGCCCATATTGATGGATCGCCCCGTGGTCGCCTACGAGGCATTGGAAGCGCATTACCCGCCGTCGGACGTCGACCTGTATGTGGCCATCCCCGCCAGTCAGCTCAATCGCCTGCGCAAGCGCCTTTATCTCGATGCGAAACATAGGGGCTACCGTTTTGCTACCTATGTAAGTTCGCGCGCCTTCGTGTGGCGCAACGCCGCGGTGGGTGAAAACACTTTTATCTTTGAGGGAAACGTCATTCAACCCTTCGCTAGTGTCGGCGACAACTGCATTCTTTGGAGTGGCAATCACGTAGGTCATCGCACGGTTGTTCGCAACCATGTATTTATCGCGTCGCATGCAGTTATTTCTGGTTATTGCGACATCGGCGAGCACAGCTTTATTGGTGTCAACGCCACCTTCAACGATCACGTGAAGGTGGCTCAGGACAACGTGATTGGTGCCGGCGCCCTGGTGACACACGATACCGAACCCGGCTGCATTTACGTCGGATCCCCCGCAAAGGCGCTACCGAACAAGTCCAGCCTCGACGTGAGGCTCTGAAAGCCCATGCTCACGTGGATCAAGAAAGGGCTCGTGTTCGAAACCGCGCGGCACGGCGTAGGGGGTTGGATGAGCCACTCCGCGCTTACGCCAACACCGTATCGCATCGCTGATGATCTCATTCGCGTTTATGCTGGCTTTCGCGATAACGATGGTGTCAGCCGCATTGGTTACGTCGACGTGCGGGCCGACAATCCAACGGCCATCGTACGTGTTAGCACTGAGCCCGTACTGGACATCGGTCGTGATGGCTGCTTTGACGACAACGGCATGATCCTCGGCGATATCGTCGATAAGCCTGATGGCCTTCAGATGTTCTATGTCGGCTTCCAGCGCGTAGAAAAAGCCAAGTTCCTAGCCTTTTCCGGCCTGGCAGTTTCTGATGACGGCGGCGATAGTTTTCGGCGCGTGCAGGAAACGCCCATTCTGGATCGTGCTCCTGGTCGAAGCACTATCGCGGCCATACATTCTGTCATTCATGAAAATGGACGATGGCGTTTGTGGTACGCCGTTGGAGATGAGTGGGAAACCATCGGCGGACATCCGTTTCCGCGCTACCACATCCGTTATGCGGAGACGGACAATCTTCAATCGATACCACGCGAAGACCGTGTCTGCCTGCTTCCGCAGGGAAGCGAGTACCGTATCGGCAGGCCGCGCGTATATCGGCTTGGCGACGGGTATGTCATGTACTTCACCCGCGGCAACGTTACCGGCGAATATTTCCCAGGAGTTGCCTATAGCAAAGACGGTATCCAATGGGTGCGCCGCGATGACGCGCTTGGCATGGCACTGTCCCAAGATGGCTGGGATTCGCGGGTGATTTGCTACCCCGCCTTGTTCCGCCAGCGCGACAAGCTGCTGATGTTCTACAACGGCAACGACATGGGCCGTGACGGATTCGGCGTGGCGGAAGCCAGCGGTACGCACTTCGTTGGTGGTACGCATGCTTACCGTTAGGCCCTATACGCCGGCCGATACGGTTGCTTGGGACGCACTCGTCGAGCGATCCAGAAACGGCAATTTCCTGCATCGGCGCGGCTATATGGAGTATCACGCCGACCGCTTTGTGGATAGCTCGTTGATCGTCGAGCGCGACAGCGAAGTGGTGGCCGTTTTCCCGGCGAATAAGCAGGGAAGCCTGGTGACGAGTCACGGCGGCCTCACCTATGCCGGACTTATCTCGAGCCGGGCCCTGCGCGCCGAATCGACGCTGGCCGTGTTCGAACAGATCGGCGAACACTATCGCACGCAGGGTGTGGAACGTGTCCTCTACAAGGCGGTACCGCACGTATTTCATGCCTATCCTGCCGAAGAAGACCTGTATGCACTGTATCGACTGGGAGCGCAGCTGGTGCGCCGCGACCTTTCCTCGGCGATCGCATTGAAGGAACCACTCCGCTTCACGCAGGAACGGCAGCGCGCGGTGAACAAGGCGCGAGAGGCGGGCATACGATGCAGTTCGGCTGGCGATCTGGCAGCTTTCCATGCGCTG
>CAJCJD010000225.1 GCA_903970555.1 Vulcanimicrobiota bacterium | reverse complement strand
CGTCCCCGCCGGCGAAAATCCGGCCAGAGTCACACGTAATGGGGCTACCGCCTCTATAATCCGGGTTCTATGTCCAGCACCCGCCGCATGAACACCTCCGTTCTCCAGACCATCGATCCCGCACGCGACTATGCCGGCGTGCGCGCGCTCGCCGAGGGCGACATGCAGCGCATCGATGCCCTGATCCGTCAGCGGTTGGCGTCCGACGTGGTGCTGATCAACCAGATCGCCGACCACATCATCGCTGGCGGCGGAAAGCGCCTGCGGCCCATGCTGCACGCACTGGCGGCCCGGGCTGCGGGGTACACCGGCGACAAGCACGTCAAACTGGCGGCGGTCATCGAGTTCATCCATACCTCGACCCTGCTGCACGATGACGTGGTGGACGAATCGGATCTGCGCCGCGGGCGCAAGACCGCCAACGCCCTATGGGGCAATGCCGCCAGCGTGCTGGTGGGCGATTTCCTTTACTCCCGCTCGTTCCAGCTGATGGTGGAGCTGGATGACATGCGCATCATGCGCATCCTCGCCGATACCACCAACACCATCGCCGAGGGCGAGGTGCTGCAGTTGCTCAACATTGGCAATGCCGATGTGGATGAGGCGGCCTATCTGGCGGTGATCGAGCGCAAGACGGCCGTGCTGTTCGCTGCCGCTACCGAGCTGGGCGGATTGTTGGGCGGCCTGCCCGACGCCCAGGTTGCTGCTTTGCGCCGTTACGGCATGCAATTGGGTTACGCCTTCCAGATTGCCGACGACCTGCTCGACTACGTCAGCGATGCAGGCACGCTCGGCAAGAACATCGGCGATGATCTGGCGGAGGGCAAACCCACCCTGCCGTTGATCTACGCCTTGGAAAAAGCCGCACCCGAACAGGCGCAAGCGCTACGTCACGCGGTCGAGCATGGCGAGCTGGCCTCGCTCGAACGCATCATCGCGACGATTCACGACTCCGGGGCATTGGAGCGCACCCGCCAACGCGCGGCATCGCACGCCGCAGCTGCGCAAGCAGCGTTGAGCGATATCCCCGATTCGCCCTATCGCAGTGCACTGATGGCGTTGGCTTCGTACGCGGTGGATCGCACGCATTAAGGTCCGAATAAATCACGCAAGCCGACTCATCGCGGCCCGATTTAGCGCAGAAGATCGCATAAGAAAGGCGCGTGCCGTGGCACGCGCCTTTTCACCGCTCACTCGCAGCTACGCTCAACCGCTCGACGTGGACTCCGGCGGAACATTCAGGCGATATTCGATTCTCTTCAGGATGCCTGATTTAATCGAAACCAAAAGGTATTCGTTCTCTATACCGTGCACCCACTCGTAGCCATCCATAGGCTTGTCGAGGTGGTAGTGATGATAGTTTTTTATGACATTGCTATCGACAAGATACTGAGGTTGCACAGGCTGCCCCGTACGGTAGTAGATCTGACCAGCATGACTCGCGCTCTCCGGGAACGGACCTGCAAAGCAAACCGACGAAACAAACGCGAGGCTAGCAAGCAATACCTTGGAGTACCTATTCATAAAAGTCATCTCCTTGAGTTCGTCACGATACATCAACGATTGAACTACCCCGGTAAAGAGATCTAAACAGCCTATTGATTTAGTTTCGGCGATCTTGGTCTACAAACCCTCAAACTAGACGTTTCTCGTGAACCACGGGGACGTCGCAGGCATCCCATTCGCGCCGGCGAAATTTTAATGACATGGCATCCCCAAACCACTTCAAAGTTATCGCACGGACTAATTCAATAAAACAAGCAAGGACCGCTGTACGTCCCTTTTATGGGGTATCGGTAAAGGCTGCGTGCAGCCAGTCATGCATGAGCCGATAACTCCGCGCCGCAGCGCGGGCGTCGTATTTGCAGCCGGGCGAGTTTTCGCCCACCTCCGTAAAGCAATGCACGGCATTGCCCAGCACCACAAACTGCCAATCTGCAGGACTGGCACGCATCTCGTCCATGAACTTATCGGCATCTGGCATGGTGCCTTTGTCGTCGGCACCATTCATGACCAGTACGCGCGCCTTGATGTTCTTGGCCAATGCCGCATCGTCCGTGGTCAAACCGCCATGGAAGGACACCACCGCGTCGATATCTGCGCCGCTGCGTGCCAGATCAAGCACCGCGGTGCCACCGAAACAGAAACCGATGGCTGCCAATTTGGCTGTATCGATAGGCGCGCTGCCTGCCTGCGCTTTCAATTGCGCAAGCGCGGCGTTGATGCGCTTCCTCATTAAAACGCGATCGCCATAGAGCGGCTTGATCGCCGCCTGCGCCTCATCCGCATGACCCGGATGCGGCCGCACGTTTTCGCCGTACATATCGGTCAGCAGGATGACGTAATCCTTGCCCGCGATCATGTCGGCCTTCTGGATGGCTGCATCGTTGACGCCATACCAGTTCGGCACCATCACCAGCCCTGGACGCTTGGCGCTGCTAGCGTCGTCATACACCAGCACGCTTTTGAAGTGCGTGCCGTCGAGCGTCCATTCCACCGATCGATGAACCATCTTTGCCTGTGCGGCAAAGCTGAGAGAAGCCAATAGTGCGAGACAACCCAGTCGAACAAAGCGCATGACGTGATTCCTCTGTATGAGTCATGGGACACGATCCGTCGCAAGGACGGATACGTTAGGCGAGATCAGAACCCGGCGGCATGCGTGGCGATGCGCCGTTTCAGCGGCGCCAGGCGATTGAGTAATTGCACCCCGAGGCCACGCGCAGCCACGAGCGGTGGCGTTTGCCACGCGTAAACGCGTGCCAGCGTATCGAACGCATAGGCATCAAATGTGTCGGCGCTGCGACGACGTCGCGCGTAGCGCCGCAGCACGTGCGTAGCGGCGATGTCGCGGCCTTGTTCGCGCGCGGCCACCAGCGTGTCGCGCAATTCGGCCACGTCGCGCAAACCGAGGTTTACGCCCTGCCCCGCAAGCGGGTGTACGGTATGCGCAGCATCGCCAAGCAAGACGAAGCGCTCGGCCTGGTACGTATCGGCGAGCTGCAGCTTCAACGGGAACGCAGCCCGCGGCGTGGTGGCGATTATGCGCCCGAGCCGAAAATCGCTGGCAATGCCCAACTCTTGCAGAAATGCCTCGTCATCAAGTGACTGCACCCGCCGCGCTTCGGCTTCAGGCAGCGACCACACGACCGAGCTGCGTCCGTCTGCCAGCGGCAAGAGCGCCAGCGGTCCGGTGGGCAAGAAACGCTGCCACGCCGTATGAGCATGCACACGCTCAGTGGCGACGTGCGCGACGATGGCGCGCTGTGCATAGTCCCGCCCGTGTGTGGCGATGCTGGCACGTTCGCGCAGCGGCGAACCGGCGCCGTCGGCAGCAATCAACAGGCGTACGGCCACACTCTCGCCATCCGCCAAATCCAAGGTAATGCGGTCGGGGCGTGATTCGAAATCCTTGACGATGGCAGGACATAGCCGGCGCACACCCGATGCTTCGAGCGACTGCCAAAGCATCCACTGCACCAGATTGTTTTCAACGATGTAGCCGAGCAGATCGCGGCCTTCGCTGGCGGCGTCGAAATCGATCGCCGCGCCGTTTTCGGCATCCCATACGTGCATATGAGCGTACGGACACGCGCGTGCATTGCGAATAGACGTCCAGACGCCGAGGTCGTCGAGCAACGCTATCGATGATGGCGCTAGTCCCACCACACGTAGATCGAGTTCATTCTCAGCGTTCCATGGCGTCGGCGGACGCGCCTCCAGCAACGCGGTACTGAAACCGGCGCGACTCAGCGCAAGTGCCGCTGCCGCACCCACCATGCCGCCACCGACTACGGCGATGTCCAGCGCCGGGCCACGGCGCGAGTTTGCCGGAACAGTCCTCATGGCAAGCGCTCCAATACCGCGCGCGGCGGTTCGCCGCGAAAACCCATGCCGCGTCGTGCCAGCGCCTGCTGCAATGGCGGCACGCGGTCGTAGGCCAGCAGGGCAAGCGAGCGCAAGGGTGCAAGCCATGGTTGCGGCATGCAGGCGAAACGCACGAGGTCGTGGCTCATCGCCATGGTGCCCTCGCGATCAGGTGCGCGGCGGCTGGCGTACTGCTCGAGCAATTCCGGCGAACCCGGATCGGTGGCTGCTGCCACCAGCTCCGCCAGCGTCAAGGCGTCGCGCAAGCCTAGGTTGAAGCCCTGCGCACCAATGGGATGCACTGTTTGCGCAGCGTTGCCGACCAGTACCGCACGCGTTGCCGTCAGTCGGCGCGACGCAACGCGTCGGATCGCATAAGGGTGACGCTTGCCAGGCCGGCTCAACCGACCCAGCCGCCAACCGAAACGTTGTTGGGCGAGCGCGATGAAACCCGCATCGTCCAAGGCAGCCACCTCGGCTGCGGATTCTGATGGAACGGTGAGCACTAGCCCGCAGCGACGCTCGGCCAAGGGCAGCATGGCTATCGGCCCCTCGTCGGAAAAACGCTCCCAGGCTCGATTTGCCGGATCGCGCTCCGGCGTCACGGTGCAGACGAACAAGGTCTGCGCGTAATCATGGATATCGGTCTCGATACCCAGTTGCGCGCGCACGAAGGATTCAGTGCCATCGGCGCCAACCAGCAACGCGGCATCGATGTGCTGCACGCCCTGCTCCGTCTTTATCTCTGCGCGCCAACCATCCGCATGGCTCTCAAGCGCGGTAAGGCTGGCTGGCGCCAGGCGCACCAGGTGCTGGCACGTATCCAGACGACGCAGCAACGCACTGCCCAATTCGCGTGCCGGCAACGTCCAGCCGAGCGCATCGACGCCATGTCGCGCGGCATCCAGTCTCGCGCTGCCGAACTCCCCGGCTCGGCTGACATGAATGTGGCGGATGGGCGTAGCTTGTGCCGCAACAAGCGGCCACACGCCAATCGCATTGAGGCCATTTACCGTGGCGCGCGCCAGTGCGAGGTTGCGTTCGTCGTAACTGGGCTGGGCGTCGGCGCGCGGCGCGGCCGCTTCGACCAGGGTGACATGACAGCCGGCCATATCCAGCGCAATGGCGAGGCTCGCGCCAACCAGGCCGCCGCCGACGATCAGCACGTTGCCGTTAGCGGCAAAGGGAGAAGAGGCATTCATGCGCGGAATAATACGCGTTGAGTGCGTGTCTAGGGTCTCTGCGTGGCCCGCATTGGGCTAAACTGGGCGTCTTATCATGAGCCGTCTGCTTTTCAGGGAGTTCTTAATGGCTACGACACAGACCCAGCGCCTTGGCATCTTCGCCGCGCTTGCCCTGGTGATGGCGGCGACCCGCATCCACCTGTCGCTGTTTCATCACGACATATGGGACGCGTCGTGGGGCGTGTTCTTCCTGGCCGGCTTCTGGTTGCGCGGCTCTGCGCGTTGGGCCTTTCCGATATTGATGGCCGAAGCGGTGCTGGTGGACTACCTGGTCATCACCAACATGGGCATCAGCTTCTGGAGCCACTACTGCGTTTCGGCGGGTTACTGGTTCCTGATCCCGGCCTACGGCGCACTGTGGGCCGGTGGTAGCTGGCTGGCGAAACACCAGAACGGCCTGCGTCTGTCCACGCTGGGGCTGGCCGTCGTGGCGCTGCTTGTGAGCGAAAACCTCTGCTACCTGATCTCCAATGGCGCCTTCTATTGGCTGAGCCACAACGTGCCGACGCCGCGTAGCTTCGGCGCCTGGTTCGCCAACCTCGGCAACTGGTACCTGCCCTTCCTGCAGACCACTGCTTTGTATGTGGGCCTGGGTGCAGTGCTGCATGTCCTTGCGGTACAACTGAATCGCATCGCCCAGCACAGTGGACAGGCTCAGCACTGATCGTGGGCAACCGGCTTTCCAAGATCTACACCCGCACCGGTGACGACGGCAGCACCGGCCTGGGGGATGGCTCGCGGGTGGCGAAAGATTCCGCGCGCGTAGAGGCTTACGGCACGGTCGATGAGCTCAACAGCACGATCGGCATGGTGCTGGCCTGTGAGGGCGTCGACGACGCCGTGCGCGAGACGCTGACCCAGGTGCAACACGAGTTGTTCGACCTGGGCGGCGAGCTGTGCATTCCCGGCATGGCCATGATCGAAGACGCCGACATCACGCGACTCGAGCAATCACTCGATGGCTTCAACGAACCGCTTCCGCCGTTGAAGGATTTCATCCTGCCGGGCGGTGGCATGGCGGCATCCTGCTGCCATCTGGCTCGCACGGTATGCCGTCGTGCCGAGCGAGAGGTGATTGCGCTCGGGCGCGTGGAATCGATCCGGCCGCAAGCCCAGCAATATCTCAACCGGCTGTCCGACCTGCTGTTTGTGCTGGGCCGCGTGCTGGCCCGCGCTGGCGGACACGGCGAAGTGCTCTGGCAACACGAGCGTCGCCGCAAGCCCAAAGCCTGAAGCGCCGCACCATGCTGCAGCTCTATACCCATGCCGTTTGCCTGCAGCATGATCCCGGCCCGGGACACGCCGAATCGCCATTGCGCCTGCGCGCCGTGCTGCAGGCGCTGGACCAGGACCGTTTCGCGGTGCTGGACCGGATCGAAGCACCCCGAGCCACGCGCGAACAACTACTGCGCGTGCACACGGCCGCCCATGTGGATCGCATTCTCGGCACCACACCCGATGCCGGCACGGTGCGACTGGATGAAGACACCCTTATGTCCCCGGCTTCGGCCGAAGCTGGCCTACGTGCGGCAGGTGCCTTGATCGCGGCCGTCGATGCAGTGATGCAGGGCGCAGCATCCCGCGCCTTCTGCGCCGTGCGCCCACCCGGCCATCACGCGACGCCTGACGCGGCCATGGGCTTTTGCCTATTCAACAATGTCGCGGTCGCCGCTGCACATGCGCTGGCGGCCCATGGCCTTAAGCGGGTAGCGATCGCCGATTTCGATGTGCACCACGGCAATGGCACCCAGGACATCTTCCAGCACGAACCGCGTGTGCTGTTCATCTCCAGCCACCAGTCCCCGCTCTACCCGGGAACGGGGAGCGTGGAGGAGCGCGGCGCGGGCAATATCGTCAATGCGCCCTTGTCGCCAGGCGATGGTTCTTACGAATTCCGCGAATTGTGGGATGGCGCGCTACTGCCGCGACTGCATGCGTTCAAGCCACAACTGGTGCTGGTATCGGCAGGCTTCGATGCCCACCGTAGTGACCCCATAGCGGACATACGCCTGCAGACCGAGGATTACGCCTGGATCACCGAGCGACTGGTGGATCTGGCCAGGGCGCATGCCGGCGGCAGGCTGGTCTCGACGCTGGAAGGCGGTTACGACCTGACGGCGCTGGCCGCCAGCGTAAGCGCACACGTTAGCGCGTTAATCGACTGACCCCACTCACCTCAGCGGCACGAAGTCCAACGCCAGCGAGTTAATGCAATAACGCAGCCCGGTAGGTTTGGGGCCATCGGGAAATACGTGTCCGAGATGCGACTCGCACGCGGCGCACCGCACTTCCGTGCGATGCATGCCACGGCTTTCGTCTTGCAGCAAACTGACCGCCGTACGCGCTGCAGGCTGAAAGAAACTCGGCCAGCCAGAGCGGGAATCGTACTTGGCCTCGGAGGCGAACAAGGGCGCCCGGCAGGCCACGCAAACATAGGTGCCAGGCTCCTTATGCCGATACCACTTGCCGCTGAAAGGCGGCTCGGTCGCCGAGCAGCGGCAGACTGCATATTGCTCGGGGCTCAGACTTTCGCGCCATTGCTCGTCAGTCTTGCCGGGTTTGTGCTGATTCATACCGAATCCTTGTGCCGACGCGTGCCGTCCGAAGGGCCTTTCTGTTAGCTTAACGCCCCTTCGTCGCCGATTGACTGCCCTCCGTGAAGAAGAGCCTGCTTTCATATTCCAAGTGCTCCGCGTTGCATCTGAGCGTTCGCCAGACGGTAGCGCGAGGTGCTGTGCCTGACTGGCCGTCAGGTCAAGCCGCGCGCTACCGTCTGGCGAACGCTCAAGGGCCGGGTCTGTTTGCCCACATGGCCGCGTCATCGTTCAGTCGTGTAGCGACATACACTTCTTCACTCTTCCTTGCCCTGCGGGCAAACAGCTTCCGGCGCGGAGTACTTGGAATATGAAAGCAGGCTCCCTGCCGCCCTTGCGTCCCCTGCCTCCACGCCGCCTGCTGGCAATCGCCGCTGCCGCTGCCCTCATGGGGAGCCAAGGTGCCCACGCCGCATCCCAGTCCAAGCATCCCAAGAGCACCCTGGACGGCTCGCAAATCGTCTGCCCGCTGGGCACGTTTATCTGCCCCCCGCGTCCGGACAACTTTGCACTCTGCCGGCCTAACGGCATGCTGGAGTTCTACGATCCGTTCCTGAGCACGAATTCGGCGTTGCGCAATACGGCCAAGACGTATGTCTGGGCCGATCATGTCGAGAGCCCGGACCAGACCATCTATCACCTGACCGGCCATGTGAAAACGGTGCGCGCCGACCAGGAACTGCACGCCGACATCGCCGACTACAACAGCGATACCACGGACTACGACGCACGCGGCAACGTGCACTATCAAGAAGCAGCGCATCTGCTTTCGGCCGATCACATGGTCGGCAACACCAACAACAGCACGGGCGTCGCCACCGGCAACGTGCGCTTTCAGATGCTGCAATCGCGCGGAAACGGCACGGCCGTGCGCGGCGAGATGATCGACGAGAACCGCAATCGTTACAGCGTGGTGAGGTATTCCACCTGCGACATCGGTCGTCACATATGGGAATTGCGCGCCAAGACCATCGTTACCGATGAGAACCTCGGCCGAGGCGTTGCGCGCGACGCGACGATGAGCGTGTATGGCGTGCCGTTCTTCTATACGCCGTACATGTCGTTTCCGCTCAACGACGATCGCCAGAGTGGCTTTCTCTACCCGTATTTCGAACATACCGGCAACGCCGGTTATCAGTTCCGGATTCCCTACTATTTCAATCTGGCACCCAACTACGACGCAACGCTTGATCCGCGCTACTACACACTGCGCGGTGCGATGCTTAGCGGCGAAGTCCGTTACCTTTTCCCAAGGACAAACGGTACATTCGATTTCGACTTCCTGCCCAGCGATAACTACAACGACCAGAAAATAACGCCGACCGCAATCAACACGCAGGGAATGGAGCGTTACTCGTATAAGTTCATCAACAATACGGTCCTGTGGCCCGGATGGTCGCTCAATACCAATATCAATCGCGCATCGGATCAAAATTATCTGCACGATTTTGGTGATGACCTCTACAGCGTCTCGACCACCATCCTGTATTCCAGCATTTACCTGAACGGCTCAGGCAACTGGTGGAGCGCTCAGGTGGGCGGCGACATGTGGCAGAACGTGGACCCCTCCGAGCCCAATAGCGTGGAGCCATACAAACGTCTTCCTCGCGCAACGCTCAACATCGATATCCCGTTCGAGCGCTGGTATGACGTCGGTATGACCAGCGAAGCCGTATCGTTCCACAAGTCCAACAGCGTGGAAGGCAGCCGCCTGGATCTCTACCCCTATGTGGCCGCGGACTACCAGGGCTCATGGTGGTTCATCAGGCCCAAAGTCGCCTATCGCTACACGGACTACTGGCTCGATGCGGG
>CAJCJD010000224.1 GCA_903970555.1 Vulcanimicrobiota bacterium | reverse complement strand
CCAAGGCCAGCGATTCTCCGCAAGGATTCGTACCACCTCCTCCAAATCGTCCTCCATCTGCGGTATCATATCCGGACGCGGTTGCCGGAAGTCTTCGAAATCAGCGGCAGAAAAAACCAGCATCTCGCCGCCCCCATTATGTCTGAGATAGTCAGTGCCCTGCTTGTACTGAGACGTTTTGGTCCAGCGGAGAAAGTCGTCTTTCTCGGCCTCCGGCTTCTGGGTGAACAGATTGTATGCGATACGCAGCGTCAATTGGTTGTCCTCGGCGAGCTTTTCAATGACCGCATAGTCCTCGGGGTAGTTTTGAAAGCCACCGCCTGCGTCAATCACGCCTGTGACGCCGAGCCTATTGAGCTCGCGCATGAAATGACGTGTCGAGTTGAGTTGGTAGTCGAATGGTAGCTTGGGCCCGCGCGCAAGTGCCGAATACAGGATCGTTGCGTTTGGTTTCGCAAGGAGCATGCCGGTTGGATTGCCAGCCGCGTCACGTTCGATTGAGCCGCCCGGTGGTTCCGGCGTGTCCTTTGTATAGCCCGCGGCGCGCAAGGCGGCCTTATTCAGGAGCGCGCGATCATAAAGATGCAGCAGAAAAACCGGTGTTTCCGGTGCCACCATATTCAGCTCGTCCAAAGTCGGGAGGCGCTTTTCAACAAACTGATGTTCCGTGAAACCTCCAACGACGCGTACCCATTGTGGAGGCGGGGTAACAGCGACCTGACGCTTCAACATGCTCATCGCATCAGCTAGGCTATGCACGCCGTCCCAACGCAACTCCAGGTTGAAGTTTAGCCCACCACGAATGACATGCAGATGATTATCAATCAGGCCGGGCAACACACGCCGTCCTCTTAGGTCAATAACCTGGGTTCGTGGTCCCGCGAGCCTGAAGACTTCCGTGTCAGTCCCAACTGCGGAAAGGATTCCTCCGCGAACCGCGGCGGCAGTCGCATATGGCTGCGCGGGATTCAGTGTTGTCAGGACACCATGATAAAGGATTAGATCCGGAGCGAGGCTATCTGTCACGCTATATCTCCTACGCTATACGGAACAAGGCTGTAGTCGGTCATTGCGCCACTGGGTTCGATGGGTCGCCAGCGGACCGCTCGTCTATCCGGTACTGGGCCTGTCGTCCGCGTGGTAAATGGCCGAACATATGGGGTTGCACGTGCTGCAGCCAGGTGACCACCACCGTCTCTTTCTGCAACAACATTCGCGTTAGGGGTGGCATCTGCTCACCGACTAGGATGCCTAGCAAGCCGACGAGCGCAATCACCGGCGGCGCTGGTGAGCGGATATTGATCAGGCCGTAAATCGCCCCGACCAGCACGCCGGCGGCCAGCGACATCAGGTATGGCTTCATTTCCAGCCCCAACGAGATGCATTCTTTGTCAGTCAAACGCCCACGGCGTCTGATTAAGGCCCGGGAATGACGTATGGCGGAAACTTCGTTGGTGCGGCGCCATGTACCATTGTGTAGGCGTATTCGACACCCATTCCGTAAGCCCCAACGTGGGTTTTCACGATGTCCATAACTGCATTGTAGGTGCCTTTATGCGCCCAATCCCGCTGCCACTCCAGCATGACAGATAGCGCTGTCACTGGCTTTGCACCGGCCTGAATAACGCGTTTCATAGCGTTTTCATGGGATAGCTGTGACACATCGCCACAGCAATCCTCAACGACGAAAACCTCGTATCCGTCGTGCAGCGCCTGGACGGTCGCGAGGGCAACGCACGTCTCGGTCCAAAGTCCGGCCAATACGATCTTTTTTCGGCCGGTTCGCTCGACGGCTCCAACAAAATTTGAGTCGTCCCACGAGTTCATACTGGAACGTTCGATCGGTGCTTGGTCGGGAAAAATTGCTGCGATCTGCGGCCACATGTTTCCGCTGAACCCTTTTGTCTCGACAGTCGAAAGCACCACGGGCACATCGAAGACGCGCGCTGCCTTCGCAAGCAAGACGTTCAGCTGAACCACTGCCTGTCGATCAAAGTTCGCAACGCCAAACAGCATCTGCGGCTGCAGATCAATGAATGTCACCACGCAATTATCGGGTGTCAACAAGCCTTTCTCACTCAGGCTTGGTCGCTTCGTAGCATCAGGCATGAGGTTCTCCTTTCTAGATACATTTGAGTCGCCGCCAGCTAACAGCCACATCCTTGCCAGGTCTATTCAGTTCGCACGCAATTTTTTAGTCTGGCACGACGTCGCGTAGGCTGTTGAAAATCGTTCGCTATCCGCCTGCCACTTCGGCATGCCGTGTCACTTCATATAGAAACCAGGCACGTGCCTCGGCCTCATCGATCCAGGTCTCCAGGAGGCTCGCACTCGCAATGTCACCATGGTCGTCGCACAGGCCGTGTGTTTGCCTCAGCCTGCCTGCAAGCGCGGTATTATCCTCACGCAATTCGGCGATCATATCGAGAGGCGTTACAAAGTGAGCATCATTGTCAAGAACGCGCTGAAGGCGGCTGATGTGGCCTATGGAACGGATTGTGGTTCCGCCGAGTTTTCTGAGCCGTTCTGCAAGTGGATCGGTTACGGCAAAGATTTGTGATCCGTGGTCGTCGAGAAGCCGGTGATAATCCCTGAAATGCGCACCGGACATGTGCCAGTGGAAATTCTTCGTCTTTACATAGAGGGCGAAGAAATCCGCAAGTAAAGCCGTCATCGAGCCGGCAAGAGCGTTGATGGCGTCTTGTGTAAAACCCGATGGCGTCTGCAACAGAGCAGCTTCTGTTTTTGCCGATTTTACCATACTTTGCATTGTCGCCTCCAGCCTGCCCGGAGATCGCACGGTGGTGGCTACCCGGTAGGCTGTATCTCGTAATCGCTCCCTGAGGTGTCAGCTTCCCAAACGGCACGGGAAATATAAGAATTGAACGACGTAGACTAAAGAAGTAGAACCCTGACACTGCAATCGTTATTTGGTGCCGACGTAGCTGTTTTCGTTTAACAGGAACGAAACTGCTTGTAGTCGAAAGCACGGCGATCCGAGTCCGATCTGCCGCCAAACGTATCACGGAACGGCCTTAGGAAGCCATCGCACGCAATTCGCCCTTCAAGATTCCTATGACGGTTCGGGCGAGCAAGGCGGTTATAGTGACAGTCGCGAGCGATAGCAGAGCAAGTCCAATTATATGACTACCCCAGCTCGGTTTCGCAGCTGCATACCTCAATGCTGTTATTGCCGCTGCCGCCAGTGGAAAACTCACCGCCCACCAAGAGATTCGAAAAGGACAACAACCCCAAAGTTGGTGCAGCCGGTCGACAAGCACGGCGAGCACAAACAATGTCAGCATATAAAGCGATTGCGCAAAAAGATCCATGCTCCCCGTCGTTGTGACATATGAAGAGAAGCCGACCGCAAACGGTGCTAGTAGAATCATGAGCGACGGTTGCAATGCATTCGGCAACGGTGGCTCGAACAGCAGTCGCGAGAAGATCATTGTAAAAAGCGGCAAGGCGAAGAACAAGCCAACTGAGAGGCCGAGGATCATCACATCGTGCAATCCTGGCAAGTTCAAGTAAGGAATCGCCAACGGCAAATCGAGAAGACCGACGACCGGCACGATCCAGGCCGGCGTTGCGTGCGCCACAAGTTGCCGGTCACTCATCCACCGGCTGACAATCACCCACGCGAAAACGATCATACCGCCCGCTCCGACGAGCCACATCCCCTGGGCGGCCCTTACGTCAATGTGGGACAGTATGATCGGTAACAGGAGCAAGCTAATCAGGAAAGTTCCAAACAGGTTACCGGCAATCGGGTGAAAGAATTCGGTGCGCACCGCATCCAACGCGGTGATGAGCTTGACGCCATATCCAAGCGAAACAGCGACAAACGCAAATAAGGCGACGTCTCCAATGGTATTGGCTATCCACCAGGGGGCGCCATAAAGAGTGTTGGCCATGCGCCACGCAATGCTCAGGCCGGTCAAGCCCATGACGGCACCAAACAGGCTTATCGGAAGATACTCCAGTCGCCGCGTGCGT
>CAJCJD010000223.1 GCA_903970555.1 Vulcanimicrobiota bacterium | reverse complement strand
CTATTCAAGCCCTTCGGACGGCCGCTTGCTTAGCGGAGGACGGTATCCGCATCGTCCGCGTCATTGGCGCCTCTTCAATGGGTTCAGGCTATAACCTTGGTGTCGCTCGAGCATCTGCTCAGGACTTTGACAGTCAATATTTCGTTTTCACTCATGACGATGTGCTCCCATTGTTCGGCCGACTAAGCTGGGACTCTATGATTCGCCAAATGGCGCAACCCGAATCTGGTTTCGTGGGCGTTGCTGGCTCAACGTCGATAGATCACAACATGGTTTGGTGGCAAGTGCCAAGCCGTGTAAGTGGCAGTCGTCTATCAGGGGCGATCACTCACTCGCAGTGTGATTGCGAGCGGGTGGACTCTTTTGGACCTTTTGGGGAGGTAGTGACGCTTGATGGGGTCTGGCTAGCCATCGAAAGTCAGAAACTCCGTTCCCTCGGTCCCTGGCGCGAGGAAGGGTGGCATTTCTACGATATGGACATGACCCTGAGAGCTCACTTGGCCGGTTTGCGCAATTTCACGATAAACTTACCACTCCTACATAAAAGTACCGGCAATTATACTTCTGAGTGGAATCGGTTGCGAATCAAAACTGCGACCGAGTACGCCAGTCGTCTTCCTATAAGCCTACATCCAAGGGAGTGTCGCCCGCCGAGTTGCTGGATGGGGCATTAGATCGAGACTAATGCAAACGGCAAAAAGCGGTGATGACGGAGTTTCTGAAAACGCCTTGCACCTGATCGTCTACCGATCCCAGACTTCCTGACCCCATTGCCGACGCCCCGTCGAACTCAAATGGGCGCAACTTCTCCGAATCGGCTTGTCAGCACCCGATATAGTAGGCGACACGCCGAACGCTGCGACAGCCAGACTCGCTGTACGCGGCTGTCTCTGGCCCAAAACAATTATAGTGCTAGCTGCGACCGTTCTGCCAAATCGCCAGCTTTCCAGCCGACCAAGTCTCGCAGTTACCAACGTTGTCAGGCCAGACAAGTGTCGCTCGTCCGACCCCGAAAGATGGCTCGACCCGAATGCAAAAAAAATGACCTCGCAGCCATTTGAACATCAGCCGGCCACGGAAAGTGGGCCGGAAGCCTTCTACACAGCCAACCGCGTTCTTCCAAGTCCGCGGCGAGCAGCGCTTCCAGATACCCGACGTGCGTCTGCCGCCCGCGCACGGCTTGTTCGGCCATCATGGAAAACTGTGCAGACATGGCCGGCATCCGCAGAATCTTGCAATGCTGCTTCACGGCTGCATGGTGCAACTCGAGGCTAACCGGTGCGGCGCTCATGCGATTACCGCCTTGCCGAGCAGCTGATCGTAGTTGGTCATCACCGGCATCGGTCTTTCGTAGCGATCGAGCAACCCGATCTCAACCATCTCCGGAACCGTTCGCGATAAACGGTCTGCCGTAAGCAGATACTCAACGGCCGCCAGGTGATGACATCCCAACTCCATCGCCGCTTCGATGGCCTGCTTCAGCTTGACCGAACCATGGATGCGATTGAGCTTAATAACCGCGATCATCTCGCGCGTTCCCTGTTGTTTTCCGTAGCGCCGTATCAATCCTTCCCAGAGGCGGTCGTAACTGGCTGGCCACCGGCCGGCTTTGCGGCATTGTTCCAGCGGTTTGGATCCAGCCAGGGCGCCCGGTTTGTGCTCCAGAACATCGAGGTAATGTTCCAGATCCAGAACCCGTAAGCATCACATAAACGCCACTGGCTGGATCGCGGTCGGCCCGCGCATAGTGGTGACATGAACGGCAAACAAGCAGAGCGGCGCGAGCAATGGCGCCAGATGATTGCGGAGCAGGAGAAGAGTGGCCAGTCGATTCGCGTTTACTGTCAAGGTCAGGGGGTAAGTGAGTACGCGTTTTACAGCTGGCGGCAACGGTTGCGGAAAGAGCTTCCAGTGACTTTTGCGCTGGTGGAAACCAAGGCTACGTCAGAAGCTGTGGTGATCGATGTTGTGCTCGCAACCGGTGACCGGCTCCGCATTCCGGGCGATGCGGCTACGCTGCGAATGGTGGTATCGGTGCTGCGGGAGCGGGCTTGATTCATCTGCCGTCAAGCGTCCGCGTCTATCTGTGCACCGTGCCGTGTGATATGCGGCGCAGCTTCGACGGGTTGCATGCGATGGCCAGCGGAGCCATGCAGATGGACGCGTTCGCCGGCCACTTATTTGTGTTCGCTAATGTTCGGCGCGATCGCGTGAAGATTTTGTATTGGGATCGGGACGGATTCGCGGTTTGGTCGAAGCGACTCGAAGAAGGCACTTATGCCATGCCGTTTTCTGACGGCGGTGAGATGAGACGGGAGATCAGCGCGCAGGAGTTAGGCGCGTTGTTGAGCGGCATCGATCTGTGCCAAGCCAAGCGCCGGAAACGATATCAACGTAAGAGAGCCGAAGCCTGATTAATACAGGCTTTTCCTGCAAATTCCGCTGGCCCTTTGCTGACCTAGATTTTACAATCTAAGTAGTGCCCGTCGACCCCAACAGCCTGCCGAAAGATCCGGAGATCTTACAGCGAATGTTAATCGATGTGACGGCGCAACTGGACAAGACGCAACGTCTGCTGCGGCAGTTGCTGGCCGCAAAGAGCGGCTCCCGCAGCGAGCAGCTGAGCGCCGAACAATTGCGGCTATTCGCGCAGGAACTCGGTGCAGAGTTTCCTCAGGCCGGGGAACAAGACAAGAAGGAAGAAGATTCCAACGACGATCTCCCGCCAGGCGGCAGCAGCAGCGATCGCGATAAAGGCACGAAGCGCGGCCGGCGTCCCTTACCTTGGCATCTCAAGCGCGAACGCATCGTGCATGACTTGGCTGAGGCGGACAAACATTGCGTCACTTGCCATCAGGATCTACGCCGCATCGGTGAAGAAGTGAGCGAGCGCTATGAGTACATTCCGGCGCAGATGCTGGTGATCGAAGATGCGTGCCAGAAGTACGCTTGCGCCTGTACCGTGAAGACAGCCGACAAGCCTGCGCAGCCCATTGAGAAGAGTACAGCGGGTGCCAGCCTGTTGGCGCACGTGATCGTGAGTAAGTTAGCCGATCACTTACCGGTGCATCGGCAAACGAAGATGCTGCGGCGCTTCGGCGTGGAGATCGCCGACCAGACAATGTGCGGCTGGATGCG
>CAJCJD010000222.1 GCA_903970555.1 Vulcanimicrobiota bacterium | reverse complement strand
GATCGGCGCCGCGCTGGAGGCGAAGCTGACTATCTATGCCGATGACGCCCTGCGCGCGCGCCTTACCGAAGCGTCGGCCGAGCTGCGCTTCTTCTTCATCACGTCGGAATTGACGCTGGCCTCGCTCGAGTCGCATCCGGCGGATGCGGTGAAGGTGGAGTTGGAGGGTGCCGACGTCTGGATTTCCGCCGAGGTCAGCCCGGCCGAGAAGTGCGTCCGCTGCTGGCATCGCCGTGATGACGTGGGCAGTCATGCCGAGCATCCGGAACTGTGCGGCCGCTGTATCGGCAATATCGAAGGCCCGGGCGAAAACCGCCGCTGGTTCTGACGATCCGTCCTACTCATCCATGGCGTTCAATGTCCTGTCCAGGTCAACCGAGATCACATCCTTGAGCAAGAAACCCAACGCACTCGTCTGGCTGCTTTTGTCGGTGGCCGTCATCGCGCTCGACCAGCTGAGCAAGCTGTGGGCCGTGAGTGCGCTGCAGCCGATGGGGCTGCCGCATCCGGCGATACCAGGGTTTCTGAACTGGACGCTGGCCTTCAATACTGGTGCAGCTTTCAGCTTTCTGGCGGACGGGGCAGGCTGGCAGCGCTGGTTTTTCGTACTGCTGGCGCTGATCATCAGCGCGGTGCTTATCGTGTGGATGGCACGCACGCCGCGCCGCGACTGGCGCACGGCGGCGCCGCTGGGCCTGATCGTCGGCGGCGCGTTGGGCAACCTGATCGACCGCCTGCACGCCGCGCAGGTGACCGACTTCATTCAGGTGTATTTCCGCCAGTGGAGCTACCCGGTGTTCAATATCGCCGACTGCGGCATCACGGTGGGTGCGGTGATGCTGGTGGCGTTCGGGCTGTTTGCCGGCAAGCCGGCAGGCGGCGTGCGATAATTCAGCGCTGATTCGATTCCTGCAGCGGCCGGTTGATCGGCGTGCCGCAGGGATTTTGGTCGATAGCGGCGAGATGGTTCGCTGCCCCACGATGCAACGCCTGCGAGGCCCTCCTTGGACATTCTGCTCGCCAATCCCCGCGGATTCTGTGCCGGCGTCGATCGCGCCATCGCCATTGTCGAACGCGCGCTGGAATCCTGGGGTGCGCCCATCTACGTGCGCCACGAAGTCGTGCACAACCGCTACGTGGTGGAAAAGCTACGCAAGGACGGCGCGGTTTTCGTCGAAGAGCTGCACGAAGTACCCGATGGCGCGACGGTGATTTTCAGCGCCCACGGCGTCTCGCAGGCGGTGCGCGAAGAGGCCGATCAGCGCGGGTTGAAAGTCTTCGACGCTACCTGCCCACTGGTGACCAAGGTGCATATGGAGGTTGCGCGCCTGGGTCGCATCGGTCGCAGCGTGGTGCTGGTCGGCCATGCCGGTCACCCGGAGGTCGAAGGTACGATGGGGCAGTGGAATCCGGCCAACGTGGGCGAGATTCTGCTGGTCGAGTCGATCGAAAATGTCGCCAGTCTGGCGCCGAAATTCCCGCATCAGCTGTCTTACGTCACGCAGACCACGTTGTCGGTCGACGATACCAAGGCCATCATCGCCGGCCTGCGTGAAAAATTCCCCGACATCGAAGGGCCACGAAAGGACGACATCTGCTACGCCACGCAGAACCGCCAGGACGCCGTGCGTCGCCTTGCCGACGCCGTCGACCTGATGCTGGTGGTCGGTTCGGTCAACAGCTCCAACTCCAACCGCTTGCGCGAACTGGCCGAAAAGCAGGGCGTTCGATCCTTCCTGATCGACGGCGCCGAAAACATCGACCGCAGCTGGCTCGACGGCGTGCAACACATCGGCCTCACTGCCGGTGCCTCGGCACCGGACAAACTGGTCCGCGACGTGATTGCCCGCCTGCAGTCCTGGGGCGTCGGCGATGTTCGCGAACTGGACGGCGAGCCGGAAAACATCACCTTTGCCCTGCCCAAGGAACTCCGCGTGGTTGGCGGGAGCGCGCTGGGCAGCCTTTGATCTGAAGGGCTTGCGAAGGTTCGAGTGTTGTTGGAATGCTGCTTTCGCCAGCAAACCCCACACCAATTGCCCAGCCCAGCGCGTATTCAATCACCCGACTGGCTTGCGCCATCGGACCCCACACCGTAGAATTTGCGGCTGCTCGCCGGAATAGCTCAGTTGGTAGAGCGGCGCATTCGTAATGCGTAGGTCGTAGGTTCGATTCCTATTTCCGGCACCACCACGTTATTCGAAAAGCCTGAGACAGCAAACGCTACTCGGGCTTTTTTGTGCGCGTTGCCTATGGCAAGTAGCCGTTTATCGGCGAGATCCTACCGTCTATCGGACAGCCAGTGCTTGCGGAAGAGTGACTGGTTAGATTCCATGACGAGGCATAGGGGAGAATTTTCATGCAAGGTATGTCGCGTCAGCGAGGGGTTTCGTTGATCGAAGTGCTGGTAGCCGTGCTGGTCTTCAGCATCGGCCTGATCGGTCTGGCTGGCCTGATGGTGATGGCCACGCGCTCCAATCATGCGGCCTACATTCGCACTCAGGTGATCTTTCTGGCCAACAGCATGGCCAATCGCATGAGTGCCAATCCCAAGGGCATGTGGGATGCCGCATACAACGGCACTGTTTCTCTCACTGCACCGAGCTCGCCCCAGGTTTGCAGCAGTGCCTCCACTTGCTCCGCCGATCAGCTCGCGACCTACGATCTGCAGACGTGGGCAAGCCAGCTCAAGACCTTTCTGCCCAATCCTTCCGCCACGATCAACTGCACCAATACCGGTATCGGTTACACACCTACCAGTGCTCAGCTCAACTTTCGTCCGCCTTATGGCGGCAATTGCGCGATGACCATTAAGTGGAGCGAAATCTCGGCGGGGAGCCAGACTACTCAAACGGCTCAAGGCGCTGCGCTCCAAACCTTTGCCTGGAATTTTCAGCCATGATCGCCCTCGTAATGGCCCGTTCCCGTTCGTGTCGTCAATCCGGCTTTACGCTGATCGAGTTGATGGTCGCTATGTTGCTGGGTCTGCTGGTGTCCGCCGGCATCGTCACGGTGTTTGCCTCGACCTCAAGCAATAACAAGGCGCAAGCCCAGCTGGCGCGATTGCAGGAAGAAGGGCGTTTCGCGATCACTCGGCTCAGCAGCGATCTGAGTATGGCCAACGGCCAGTACTGCAACAACACCGGAGGCACAGCACAGGTGGCTTCAGGTGGCCTGTTTCTGGATCATCTGCGTACGCCGACTGTCTATGCCAAAAATCTGACCGGTACGGCAGGTGCTGTCAGTGGCGCGCTCAGCGATATCACTACGGCGTGGGGGGCCACCAGCGGTTCGGTCACTTACCCGGTTTCGCCCACGGCGGCGTACAGCATGCCGTCATTCCTGTTCATGCGCGGGTACGACTGCACGGCCACTACGTGTACGCCGATCGATCCGACCACGGCCGGCCTGCCAGCGATGGGTACGGCGCTAGGCAACCGCGTCGAAGGTGCTGATGTCATCACCGTGCGTTACGTCAATCCCTCCAGCGGCTGGAGCATTGGCAGTACCGGCGGCAGCACGATTGCATCTTCCGGTACCACTGGTGTCATCAACTCGATCACATTGAAACCACTGACTGGCGAACCCCCGGCCAGCAATTTCACGAGCGGCGATGTGGCGATGCTGGCCAATTGCTCCAACGCGTTCATTTTCGCCACCACGGGCAGTCCCACCCTAACGCCCGATGTCAGCAAAAACTTCAGCGGCAGCAGCCTTAATGCTCAGCCCGCGTCGTCGTCGCCCAAGCTATTCGACGTCAACATGGATTTCCAGACGGTCACCTATTACTTGAAAGTGGTCAGCGTCAATAACGATGGTAAGGCGCCGTTTACCGGTGCGTTGATCCGCCGGGTCAACGGTGGTCTCAAGGCGGATGGCGTTACGCCTGCAAGGCCAGGCGCCTCCGAAGACGAGCTGGTCCGAGGCATCGAACGGATGAATTTTCAGTACGGTGTGCAGGATGCCAGCGGCAATTTCAGTTTCGTTGGCGCGAACGACATCGATACTTCCACCAGCTGCCCGCCGGCGGAGCTCAATGCGATAACGACTACCGGCTGCGGCTGGCGTTCGATCAACAGCATTCAGGTCAGTATTTTGATGGATGGCCAGGTGCCGTTGTATACGCTCAGTGCCAACGACCTGAACTATGTCTACCACCTGGACGGACTCTCGCCGCTAGCGCCTGGCTCGCACACGTACACGCCGACCAGCCAGGGCTTCACCAATCAGATGATTCGACGTGAGTTCACCGCTCTGGTGGCGATACGCAACTACAACCCGTAATGCAAACGACGCGCGCTCAAAAGTATTGCCGGGGCGAGTCAGTGGAGCGAATCATGACAATGCCGAAAAAATTGCCTTCGCAGCATCATCGCGCGCAACGCGGCGCGGTATTGGTGGTGGCGCTGATTTTTCTATTGCTGCTGACCATTCTGGCGCTCAGTGCATCGAATCGCTCCTTGCTGCAAGAGCGCATGGTCGGCGGCTTGCGCAATGCCCAACAAGCCGAAATGAGCGCGCAGACGGCGTTGCGCGGCGCCGAGTGGCAGCTGTGGATGGCGACCAGCAGTATCAACGGACATCTCAACTGCGGCGCGGGTGTGGCCTTCACCACCTGTTATGTCTACGACCCGGCTAACCCGATTACCAATGTCGTCAATTTTCGTACGCAGCAGGGCTGGGTTACGGCGGGAGCCACGACATACAAGGGGTATGGCGGTGC
>CAJCJD010000221.1 GCA_903970555.1 Vulcanimicrobiota bacterium | reverse complement strand
GGCATTGATGCAGTACGGCATAGACGCGCAGTTGCAGGCGCCCTGGCTGCGTTAGACGCTGGTGCGATGCGCGCATGGCGGGTGCGCGCACGCACTGCGCGCGGCGTGGCCACGCCCAACAATTGCATTCGTGCCGCGAAGATCTATAGTGCGGGTAACTTCACCGTCCGAGGTGAGGCTGCGCGAGCGCTCCGGTGCGCCGGTCGCTACCCTCGTGCAGCGCAACCATAGAGGTCTGCCATGAATCGAAAAGTGTGGTTGTGTGGTTTGCTGGTCGCGCTGAGTCCGCTTGTGTCGGCGGCCACTGCCGAGCCACCCGCCACCGCGGAGTTTGGCCGCTGTATGGACCGCGCCGCCGGTGTGACTGTAAGCATGGTCGATTGCATCGATGCTGAAGCCAAGCGCCAGGATGTCTTGCTCAATGCCAACTACAAGCAAGCCGTCAAACGGTTGTCGGCGCAGCGCCAGCAATCGCTGCTCAAGGCTCAGCGTGCGTGGCTCGCGTTTCGTGACGCGCAGTGCAGTTTTGAATACGACCCGGAAGGCGGCACCATGGCCCATGTGATCTCGGCCGATTGCTTCAGGTCCATGACCGCGCGGCGCGCCGAGTTTCTGGGGACCATCGAGCAGTGAATCGATAAGTCGGTACGACCGGCCAAGTCTTTCAACGGTGCAGCATCGCTACGATCTGCGTGAAGCCGTGAAGCCGTGAAGCCGTGAAGCCGTGAAGCCTGCCTCCGCGCCAGCGGGCACCGCGCGCGAACGCTTGCAAACGATCACCGTCCCATCGTTTCCGACGGTGCTTCCTGGAACACACGGCGATAGCCGTTGATCAGCGTGGAGCGGTGTTGCACGCCCCACTTCTTGGCAACGTCGAGCACGCGGCTGGCCGGTGCGTCGCCGTCGAGCAGGTCGTCGCGGATGCGTTCCATGCGTTGGCGGCGGATCAGCTCGCTGGGCGACAGGCCCAGGTGGTTCTTGAAAGCGGCCTGGATGGCACGTTCGGTCACGCCGATATGCGCTGCCATTTCGCGCACCGACAGGTCGCTCTGGTCCAGGTTGTCCATCATGTAGCGGTAGGCGCGGCGATACTTGGCCGGCAGGCGTGCGCTGATGTCGTCCGAGCGTTGCGTGTGCTGCGCCGTTTGCATGGTGTCGGTCTTCATCATGGGCATGGACACGTTGTCCGAGCGCACGTGTTGGATCGAAGCCAGCGCGTAGCGGCCGTACATTTGCGCGAACTCCTGGGTGCGCATGTGTTGTTGCATGATCTTGGCGCGGCAGTACAGGTAATCGAGGTACCAGCGGGCGTGCTGGTTGCCGCGGATGGCGGCGGCGCCCGATTCGTCCAGCATGGTTTCAGCCAGGCTGGGGTTGGCGGCGACCACGGCGGCCAGCGCCACTTCCAGGCACAGGCTGCGGTGATAGTCGGCGATGCCGTTCTTTTGGCTCCACTGCAGGTGCGACTTGAGTGGGCTCAGGGCATCGGCGCGGCCTTCGGCGAGTGCCTTGACGTGGCCCAGATAGTCCAGGCGCTGCGTGAGCAAGGTAAGCGAGGGCAGGGCTGCAACGCTGCGCGCAGCAGCGGCGCTCAGCGCAGTAATGCCGTGCGGTTGCACATCGACCACCACCGAGCGCCAGTAGATATGGTCGGCCAGTTTGTCCGAGCAGTGCAGGTCGTGCTGGGCCAGCAGGTCGCGGCGCAGTGCATCGACCAGGGCCACCCAGCGGCGGTCCGCACCGGCCTCGGCCAACGTGACCAGCTCGGCCAGGCGATCGCAGGCGGCTTGCGTGCAACCGAGGTGGAACAGCACCAGGGTGGCGCCCACCAGGCTGTCCATGCGGTGTTCGGGGCTCACGGCCTTGTCTTCGGCAACCCGCTTGAAGCAGGTCAGCGCGACATTAAATTGGTTGCGAAAGAAGGCTTGCCAGCCGGTGTTGCGGCACGACACCAGGCGCATCGCATCGCGCGAGTTGCGGATCAGCTTCTGGGCGCGGCGGTAGGCTTCTTCGGCTTCTTCGTAGCGGCCCAGGGCCAGCTCGATGTCGCCATGGATCTGCAGGCTCGCGTAGTCGGCGGCGTCCTTGTCGTGATCTTTGTCGGCGTAGTTGGCGGCGAGCTTGGCGGCGTCTTGCAAGTGGCCACCGAGGACTTTCGAGGCAATCGCGTCGGGGATGCTGGGCGATGCCAAGACCGAGGATGCTGCGAAGTAGACGGTAGAAAACATGCTGTGCTCCTGACTCAATCGAAACGTTTGGGTGCCTGCAACAGGGGCCGCTGTGGCCGTGACTCCAATGTCTCATTGACGCGTTTGCATAGCCCGCGTTTGTGATGATCTGTTACTTTCGAAGATGGGGGTGCCGCGCCGGGCAGGGGTGGCGGGGTGGGGTTGGATTTGCTGGAAGGCCAGTATCTATAAGGGGATTGGCGTTAGGTGGCGACGCGCTGACAGGCGAAAAATAATTGTATGAATGTCGGTGACGTGGGGTTTTTCCGGTGCCGTTGTGTGGTGCTGTGATGCATTGATGGATGCGATTACATCATGGGCCGGTGCGCATGCGCAGCGGGAACACGTAGCGAGGTGAGCGCACGCGAAGCGATATGGGCGTTGATACGCTAGGTGACATGCGAAGCGGCGTGCGAGACGTGCGAGTGGAGAAAGACGACTAGGGGCACTACGCAACGTACACATATTCCGGCACGCCCACAGCATGATGTGGACCGCTCAATGCAAAAAAGGGTGTGCCTGTATCGGCACACCCCTTAGGTCCCGCAATCCGAGCCGGCG
>CAJCJD010000220.1 GCA_903970555.1 Vulcanimicrobiota bacterium | reverse complement strand
TTGTGGCAAGTGCAACAGCCTTATCAGCAAACGCTTGCACTGACGGGCAGCAAGACAATGAGCATCGATGCGGCTGGCCATACGCAACCGGTGCGCAATGAACGTGGGGTCAGCCAGATCTCGCAGATGCTGCAGTCGATGATCGCGGGCCAGATCGATGCGGTGATGCGTCAGTTCAATGTCAGCACCGATGGCACAACCGCACAATGGAGCTTGCATTTCACGCCCAAGCAGGCACGTGTAGCGCAGGTACTCCAGGGCATTGAGCTCGATGGCGGTACGTTTCTGCAAGGCATCCATATCTCGATGCACGACGGCACGCAAACCGACATCCGCATGAGTGATGCTCGCGATGCCGGGCCGCTGACGGCGCTGGAAAAACAGGCGCTCGGCCTGCCATGAATCAACGAGGTCTGTGGCTGCGCGCAGGGGGATTTATTGCGGCAACGCTGCTGATCGTCCTGCTTGGCGGGTGGCTGCTGTTCGGCCGTGGCCACTCGCCCATTCAGACCGATCTGCTGGCAATGTTGCCGGCCACGGAGCGTAATCCACTCGCTGAAGTAGCCGCACAGCGTCTTGCGCACGCCAACGGCGATCGCGTGATTCTGCTGGTGGCCAACGCCGATGATGAACGCGCCAAGACGGCCGCACGTGAACTTGGCCATGCGCTTTCGAAGAACGATGTGTTTGCGTCAGTCACGGCGGAACTACCATCTTTTGATCTGCAGCAAATGGTGGCGCCTTATCTCGCGCATCGGTTCACGTTGCTGGCCGACACAGATCGCACCGCACTTGCGCAATCCGATTACAACCCGGCGCAAGCGCTCGCGCAGCGTGTCAACGAGCCTTTCAGCACGGGCGTGGGAACACGTCTGCAAGACGACCCGTTCGGCTGGCTGCAACACTGGCTCGATCAGCAGCCCTGGAGTCGCTCGCCGTTGGTACCGGAAGACAATCTGCTGACGGTCCATCGTGACAACACGACGTATGTGTTGGTGACGGCGACGCTTAGCGGTTCATCGTATGACGATGTGATTCAGCGACGTGCGCTCGGCGCGCTGGATCAGGCCGAGCGCACCATCGAACGCGATCGGCCCGGCACAAGCGTGTTGCGCACGGGTGCACTGTTTTATGCCGCCGCCGCACGCGCGGGCGCCGAACACGATGTGCACATGGTCGGACTCGTCTCCACGATTGGCATCGCATTGCTGCTGCTAGCCGTATTCCGATCTCCCGGCCCACTCCTGCTGGCGTTTCTGTCAACGGCCATCGGCATTGTCACTGCCACCACCGTGAGCGTGCTGGTGTTCGGGCAGATTTATCTACTGACCCTGGTGTTTGGTGCCGCGCTGTTGGGTGAAGCGGTGGATTACTCCATCCAATATCTAAGTGCGCGCGCCAATGCAGGCGGCGCATGGGAACCACGCAAGGGCTTGCGTCAGGTGCGCCCCGCTCTTTTGCTTGCGCTCGGTACATCGCTACTGGGCTATGCGTTGCTTGGTCTGGTGCCGTTTTCAGCACTGCGGCAAATGGCGTGTTTTGCGATGACCGGCATGACTGTCGCGTGCCTCAGCGTTTTCTGGTTGCTGCCGGCACTGTTGGAGCGACCGGCGAAAGCCCTTTCTTCGCCTTCGGTGCGTATCGCGCTTGCGCTGCAAAGCACGGTCTCTCGCTTTGCGCACGGTTATCGCGGTGCGGCGATCGCCGTCATCCTGCTTTTGCTCGCCATTCCCGGTTGGTGGCAGCTGCGTCACGACGACGATGTGCATTTGCTCGTTGCGCCGCCTGCCTCGCTCGCATCGCAGGAAGCGCAGATCCGCGACATCACCGGCCTCGGTAACGGCACGCAGTTTTATCTCGTGGAAGGTGCCGATGAAGAACAGGTGTTGCAACGCGAAGAAGCACTGGATCAGCGCCTACAACCATTGGTCGACAATGGACGCCTGCAGGGCTGGCTTGGATTGGCGGGCATGGTGCCTTCGCAACAACGTCAACATGCAAATCAAGCGTTGCTGGCGCCTCTCTTTGCAAAACCGGATCGTATGCGCCAATGGTTGAGCGGCGCAGGCTTTCGCGATGCGGATATCACTTCGTGGCTGCAGGCATGGCCGGGTACAACGCTTGAATTGCAGGCATGGCTGAAAACGCCGCTCGCCACGCCGTTCCGTTATCTATGGATGGATGATGACGTGCATGATGGTGTCGCATCGCTTGTTCTTCCACAAGGTGATGTACCGAGCGCCACGCTGCAAAACGCCGCGGCGAATCTTCGGGGTGTCACGCTGGTGGATAAGCCCGCGAGCATTTCCGATCTGTTCGGCCGCTATCGTCGCTACGCCAGCGTGTGGCTGCTCGTGGCGATTTTGCTGATTGTCCCTGTGTTCGGATGGCGTTATGGGTTGCGCGATGTGCCGCGCGTGCTAGCGCCGCCGGTGTTCGGCATTGTGCTGACGCTGGCGATGCTCGGTTATCTGCATCAGCCGCTCACCCTTTTCCATTGGATGGCATTGATGCTCGTACTGGGTGTGGGTGCCAATTACGCCGTCTTTTTGCGCGAAGGCGAACCGCACGTCGCGCATCGCCCGGGTGCGATGTATGCGAGCGTTCTACTTTCGGCCATCACTGCCTTGTTGTCATTCGGCTTGCTGGCCTTGAGTTCCATGCCGGCGCTGCGCGACTTCGGCCTCACTTTGCTGTTGGGTATTGCTTTTACTGCGCTGCTGGTTCCCGCCAGCGTGGCGCAACGGAAAACGTTCTCATGAATATGATGTGCATAGCAGGGAGCTATCGCCGATGAAACGTGTCGTTGTCACCGGCATGGGTGGCATTACACCGTTGGGACATGATTGGCCGCAAATCGAAGCACGCCTGCGTGAGGGCCGCAACGCCGTGCGCAAGATGCCGGAGTGGGATTTCTTCGATTCGCTCAATAGCCGGCTGGGTTGTCCCGTGGACGATTTCAAGTTGCCTGACTGGCCGCGCAAACATCTGCGTTCGATGGGCCGTGTGGCGCAGCTGGCTGTTGCGGCGAGCGAACGTGCACTGCGCGATGCCGGCCTGCGTGACGATCCGAGCATCAGCGACGGGCGCATGGGTGTTGCGTATGGTTCATCGGGCGGCAGCATCGAACCTGTGCGTGTGATGGGCCGCATGCTGGAAACCGGCTCGATGCAGGGTGTGACGGCAACGAGTTATGTGCAGATGATGGCGCACACGACGGCAGTGAACGTCGGTGTGTTTTTCGGATTGAAGGGACGCATTCTGCCGACGTCCAGCGCGTGCACGTCGGGCAGTCAAGCGATCGGTTACGGTTACGAAACGATCCAGGCCGGCAAGCAGAAGCTGATGTTGTGCGGTGGCGCGGAAGAACTATCCGGACCCGGTGTCGCCGTGTTCGATACATTGTTTGCCACCAGTACACGCAACGATGAAGCGAATTTGACGCCACGCCCGTTCGATCGCACGCGCGACGGGTTGGTCGTCGGCGAAGGCGCAGCCACGTTGGTGCTTGAAGAATACGAACATGCGCGTGCTCGTGGTGCGCGTATCTACGCCGAGGTGATCGGCTTCGGCTGCAATTCCGACGGTAATCACATCACGCAGCCGACCAGTGAAACGATGGCGACGGCGATGCAAATCGCTTTGCAGGATGCGCAGCTTTCGCCGGATGCAATCGGCTACGTGAGTGCGCACGGCACGGCTACGGATCGCGGGGATATCGCCGAAAGCCACGCCACCGCCAACGTGTTGGGAGCACGCGTTCCTATCAGTTCAATGAAAAGTTACGTCGGCCATACGCTGGGCGCGTGCGGTGCGCTTGAATCGTGGTGGGCGGTGGAGATGATGCGCAAGGGTTGGTTTGCGCCGACGATCAATCTCAATGAACCCGATCCTGCTTGTGCTGAGTTGGATTACATCACGGGTGCGGGACGCGCGATGCGAACGGAATATGTGATGAATAACAACTTT
>CAJCJD010000219.1 GCA_903970555.1 Vulcanimicrobiota bacterium | reverse complement strand
GGGGGCGTGCGAGGGATCAGCGGTCTGGATAACGACATGCGCGATGTTCAAGATCGGCTTGGTCATGAGGGCGGTTCTGCGGTTAGCTGTTGATATTCCATGCGGGTGCGCGCTTGTCGAGAAACGCGCCAAGCCCTTCCTGGCCCTCTGCAGAAACGCGAAGCCGCGCAATCAGCGCAGCATTGTCGCGATCGAGACGCTCGGCAGATTCCTCGGTAAGCCCGTGTATGCCCAGCGCCAAACGCTTCGCTTCATGCTGCGCCATCGGGCCGGCCTTGGCGAGCAGCTTGAGCATCTCGTGCACCGTGTCATCCAGGTATTCCGCCGGCACCGCTTGATGCAGCAGGCCGATCTGCTCGGCCATCTCGGCATCGAAAATTTCGCCAGTGAGGAACAGGCGACGCGCCTGGCGAACGCCGATGGCGGCGATCACATACGGTGAGATCACGGCAGGTACAAGGCCCAACTTCACTTCGGTCAAACCGAACTTGGCGGTGTCCACGCCGATGGCGATATCGCAACAGGCGATCAGACCCACGCCGCCGCCGTATGCCGCGCCGTTGACGCGGGCGATGGTGGGCTTAGGCAGGAATTGCAGCGTGCGCATCAGTGCGGCGAGGCGCAAGGAATCTTCGCGGTTCTGCGCTTCGCTGGCCGTGGCCATGCCGCGCATCCAGTTGAGGTCGGCGCCGGCAGAGAAACTGGCACCCACGCCGGTCAGCACTACCACGCGTACGGCCGGGTCGCGGCCGGCGTCCTGAAGCGCGGCGGTCAGGTCGGCGATCAGCTGGTCGTCGAAGGCGTTATGCACCTTCGGACGGTTGAGGCGCACTTCGCGGATACCGGCGTGGTCGTTGATTTGTACGGCGCTGGGCATGGGGCGGTCCTGGGAGCAAATCGGAGGCATCTTAACCATTGCTCGTTAAAGATGACGGTTTGGCTGTACTACATGAGAAAAGAGGTTACAATGCGAACCATTCTTATTTAGAAGCATGAAACCGTGCGCCTGTCCGATTTGCCGAAAGGTGCTTCCGCCGTGGTTGAACGCGTTGACGATGTCCATCCTAACGACCCGATCGCGCAACGTCTGCGTGACCTGGGCTTTGTCGAGGGTGAGCAGGTGCGGCTGGTAGCGCGCGGGCCGGTCGGCGCCGATCCGCTGTTGATCCAGATCGGTTCCACCCGGTTTGCCCTGCGGCGCAGCGAAGCGGCACGGGTCACTGTACAAGTGCAGGAGGCCGCATGAGCGCCGGCACGCTGCGCATTGCCTTGGTCGGCAATCCCAATTGCGGCAAGACGGCCTTGTTCAACCAGCTCACCGGCGGCCGTCAGAAGGTGGCCAACTACGCCGGTGTGACGGTGGAGCGCAAGGAAGGGCGCTTCACTGCGCCGTCCGGTCGCGTGTTGCAGATTCTTGATCTGCCCGGCACCTACAGCTTCGATGTCACCAGTCCGGATGAGTTGATTACGCGCAACGTGCTGGAAGGCAACTATCCAGGCGAGGCCGCACCGGACCTGATCGTCTGCGTGGCAGATGCCACCAACCTGCGCCTGCATCTGCGTTTCGTGCTGGAAGTGAAACGCCTTGGTCGCCCGGTGGTGTTGGCGTTGAACATGATGGACACCGCGCGCCGTCGCGGCATCCATATCGATGTGCCCGAATTGCAGCGGCGCCTGGGATTGCCGGTGGTGGAAACCATCGCCGTGAAGCGTGGCGGTGCGCGTGCGCTGATCGAGCGTGTCGATGGCGAATTGCCAGATGCCGCGCCCGCGCAGCCGGATGATGCAGCCAGCCGCGTCAATCTGCACGCGCAGGTGCGCGAGATACTCAGCGCTACCGTGACCATGCCGCGTGCGACAGCGGCGCTCGATGACGCACTGGATCGCTGGGCGCTGCATCCGGTATTCGGTCTGTTGATTTTGGCTGTCGTGATGTTTCTGGTGTTCCAGGCGGTGTACTCCGTAGGCAAGCCGATGACCGATGCGATCGGTGCCGGCTTCGACTGGTTTGGTGCGCATCTGGCGATCTGGTTGCCAGCCGGTCCGCTGCAAGGTCTGGTTAAGGACGGGGTCTGCACTGGCTTGGGCACGGTGCTCGGCTTTCTGCCGGAAATCCTGGTGCTGTTCTTCTTCATTCTTACGCTCGAGGAATCGGGCTATCTGCCGCGTGCGGCATTCCTGCTGGATCGCATGATGTTGTCGGTGGGTCTCACCGGGCGCTCCTTTATTCCGCTGCTGTCAAGCTTTGCCTGCGCGATCCCCGGCATCATGGGCACACGCAGCATCCAGGATCCGCGCGATCGACTCACCACCATTCTTGTGGCGCCGCTCATGACGTGTTCCGCGCGGCTGCCAGTGTACGCGTTGCTGATCGGCGCGTTTATTCCGATGCACCGCGTGTTCGGCATTTTCAATCTGCAAGGCCTGGTGCTGTTTGCGTTGTATGTCGCCGGCATTCTCGGCGCGATGGCGGTGGGCTGGGTGATCAAGCGCATGCGTCGCGATCAAAGCGAACATGCGTTGCTGATGGAGTTGCCGTCGTATCGCGTGCCGCAACCGCGCGATGTGGCGATCGGTTTGTATGAGCGCAGCCTGGTTTTCCTGAAGCGGCTGACCGGCGTGATTCTGGCACTGACGGTGCTGATGTGGTTTATCTCCACTTTTCCGTCACCGCCTGCCGGTGCGACCGGGCCGGCTATCGATTACAGCATTGCCGGCTATCTTGGTCGTGGCCTGCAATTCATTTTTGCGCCACTGGGCTTCAATTGGCAGATCAGCTTGTCGCTGATCCCCGCGTTCGCCGCGCGTGAAACCGCTGTGGCGGCGCTGGCGACGGTGTATGCGGTCGGCGGTGACGCGCAGGCCGGTGGTCTCGCGCATGCGCTTACTGCGAATATTTCCCTAGCATCGGCGCTGTCGCTGCTGGTGTGGTTCGCGTTTGCGCCGCAGTGCATGTCCACGCTCGCGGTGATTCGCCGTGAAACCAATTCATGGCGTAACGTGGCCATCTCCTTCGGTTACATGTTCGGCGTCGCCTATGCGGCGTCGCTGATCACTTATCAGGTGGCGAGGTTGTTTCTGTGAGTACGAGCCTGCTTATTCAATACATGGTGATCGCGCTGATTGTGCTGGCTAGCGCGTTGGTCGCGTTTCGCAAGCTGGCGCCGGTGCTCACCAATCGCTGGCTGGCTGCCGCGTCGATTCATTTCAGTCAGCCTGGGCATGCCGCGTGGTTGCGTGCGATGGGTCGTCGTCTGCAACCGAAACAGGCAACAGGCAGTTGCAGCGATGGCTGCAGCACCTGCGGGGCCTGTGGTCCCAAACCGCCAGCTGGCGCGCATGGTGATGCCATGCCGTTGGAATTTCGACCGCGTCGTCACTGAGTGATGCTTTGTAAGCGAATCGCATGGGCTTGACGCCCATGCGATTTGCCAACCGACCGTGACGCATTAGTTCCAGGGCGTGCCGCCCGCATCATCGCTGCTTATCGTGGTTTCGAGCTGAGAAAGGATGCTCGCATTGGTGGTGGTCAGCCCCAGCTCGCGATTCTCAGTCAACGACGCGCTGGAGAAGTTCTCCGAGCCAACGAACGCGACGGCAGTGGATTTGCCATAGTCGGCCAAGATGGCCTTAGCGTGGATATACAGCGCCGTGTCGTTGTCCGGATAGGTGCTGATATTCACACCGGCTTTGTAGAGCGCATTGAATTCGCTCTCGTAGTCATTGTCGTCGTTGGTCATCACGACCGTAACGCTGACGCCGCGCTTGGCTGCCGATTCCAGTGCATCCACGATCGCTGTATCGCTCATCTCTTCGTTCTCGACCAGCAAACTGGTCGTCGCGTTGTTGATCACGCTAAGCAAGGAGCTCTGAGAGTTGGTGGGGCTCCAGACCAGGTCGCTACCGTCGGAGGGCGTCACCGAATCGTGTGCGAAATCCTTGTTGAAGGTCGCTTCGATCGCCGCGATATCGGTGGTGTTGTTCTCGATTACCGCAAAATCGCGCGTGGTGCTGTAGTAGCGGCTGGTGAGGTTGAGCGTCATGATCGCGGTCTGGGCATTGGACGTCGCGGCATCGATCGTGATCGTTTTCTGATGCGTCGCTTCGTACTTGGTCCAGGCCCACACCACATTTACGCCGCAGCTCTTGAGCTGGTTGTAGGCGGTGGTGTTGTTGCTCTTTTCATCGTTCACATCAAGGATCACGCGAACGGTGACGCCGTTGGCGGCAGCGTTGCAGAGATCGTTCTGCGCGGTGGTGTCTACAAGTTCATACATGGTCATGTCGATGGTCGACTTGGCCGAGTTGATCAGGTTGTAGATCGAGGTCAGGCCCTGATCGGGCTCGATGACCAGCGTCTGCGTGCCGGTCTGTGCCGCGGCGGGCAGGGCGGCGCCGAATGCGCAGGCAATCACCAGAGCGGCGGATAGTGCGGTTTTTGCGAAGTTGGAACGCTCACAACGGCTCTTCATGACTTGATCCTTTGTCAATCGATTAGGGTCACGCTTCTCCCTGCGATAACTGGCTGCCGCCCTCCCTGAGCGACTTCGGTTGTCCGGATGATCCGGTCGTCCCCTGATGAGATGCGCGCACGCATCGCAACCGAAGCGCCGATCAAAGCGTCGATCGATGACATGAGTCTTTCTGTAGCGTGGCAATGCGAAGTGCGTTTAAGTGGCGTGCGCCTTCGTCACGTTTAGGTGAACGTGAAGGTTATGTCGAAGCTGTGATGCGCGACACGAAAACTTGCTGATGGCTTACGTGTTGCGGATTGAGATCGCGATCAATCATTCGTGTTCCGCACGATTACATGCGGAACACACCGTAGCGTTGCGGTTCGATCGGAGCATTGAGCGAAGCGGAAATCGCCAGGCCCAGCACGCGGCGCGTGTCGGCAGGATCGATAATGCCGTCGTCCCACAGTCGCGCGCTGGCGTAGTACGGATGGCCTTGGTGTTCGTATTGCTCGCGGATCGGCGCCTTGAACGCCTCTTCTTCTTCGGCACTCCAGCTTTTGCCGGAAGCTTCGATGCCATCGCGCTTCACAGTGGCCAGCACGCTGGCTGCCTGTTCGCCGCCCATCACGCTGATGCGTGCATTGGGCCACATCCACAGGAAGCGTGCGCCGTAGGCGCGGCCGCACATGGCGTAGTTGCCGGCGCCGAAACTGCCGCCGATAACGACCGTGAATTTTGGTACATGCGAGCAGGCAACCGCGGTAACCATCTTCGCACCGTCCTTCGCGATGCCCGCGTTCTCGTATTTCTTGCCGACCATGAAACCTGTGATGTTCTGCAGGAACACCAGCGGTACGTTGCGCTGGTTGCACAACTCAATGAAATGCGCGCCCTTGAGCGCGGATTCGGAGAACAGGATACCGTTGTTGGCGATGATGCCGACAGGGTAGCCGTGGATATGCGCGAAACCGCAAACCAGTGTCTTGCCGTAGCGTGCCTTGAACTCGTGAAGTTCGGAGCCATCGACGATGCGTGCGATGACTTCGCGAATATCGAACGGGCGACGCGTGTCCTGCGGGATCACGCCGTAAAGTTCTTCTGCGGCGTAACGCGGTTCGGTCGGTGCGCGCAGCGCAAGCGGCATGGGCTTGTTGCGGTTGAGACTGGCGACGATGTCGCGGGCGATCGACAGCGCATGGGCATCGTTCTCCGCATAATGGTCGGCGACGCCCGATATGGACGTATGCACATCCGCACCGCCTAGCGCTTCGGCATCCACCACTTCGCCCGTGGCCGCCTTCACTAGCGGTGGTCCACCGAGAAATATCGTGCCTTGTTCGCGCACGATGATAGTTTCGTCGCTCATCGCGGGTACGTAGGCACCGCCAGCTGTGCAGGAGCCCATCACTACAGCGATCTGCGGAATGCCAAGTCCGGACATGCGCGCCTGGTTGTAGAAAATGCGGCCGAAGTGTTCCTTGTCCGGGAAAACTTCGTCCTGCATGGGCAAAAACGCACCGCCCGAGTCGACCAGATAGATGCACGGCAAACGGTTTTCTAGCGCCACTTCCTGCGCACGCAGGTGCTTTTTTACCGTCATCGGAAAGTACGTGCCGCCTTTCACCGTGGCATCGTTGGCCACGATCACCACCTCGATACCGCACACATGACCAATGCCGGTGATGATGCCGGCGGCAGGTGCTGCATCGTCGTACATGCCATGAGCAGCCAACGGCGAGAGTTCAAGGAAGGGCGAGCCTGGATCGAGCAGGGCGCGGATGCGCTCGCGTGGCAACAGTTTGCCGCGGGCTGTGTGTTTTTCGCGGGCCTTGGCGCCGCCACCTTCGGCACTGCGCGTCATCTCGCGATGCAGGTCGTCCACAAGGGAGCGCAACTGGGTGCTGCTGGCCTGGAATTCGGGGGAGCGGGGATCGATCTGCGAAGTAAGGACGCTCATGGTTTTGTACTGCGACCGTCTGGGCAAACGTGGATGATAACGGGGTGCGTGGTTCATCTGTACAACGGTGCCCGGACGAGCGGCGGGCACAAAAAAACCGGCCGCCCAAAGGCGGCCGGTTTCATGGAAAGCCTGAAACGAAGGATTAGTTGCCCTTCGTGGCGTCCTTGGCGGCAGTAGCAGCCGACTTGGCAGCACTCGCCGCGCTGCTGGCAGCACTGGAAGCGCTGGCAGCTGCACTCTTCATCGCATCGGCAGCAGCCGGAGCGGCAGCGGTGGAAGCCGGAGCAGCGGCCGGAGCAGCAGCGGTCGAAGCCGGAGCAGCAGCCGGGGTAGCGGCCGTGGAAGCGGCAGCGGCCTTCTGAGCCTGGTCAGCAGCCTGAGTAGCTGCCTGCTGGGCCTGGTCAGCCGACTTCTGTGCGTCCTGCGCGGCATCCTGCGCGCCATTGCTGCAAGCCGCCAGCAGCGCGACAAGCGCGGAGGCGAGAAGGGTACGCGTGAACTTCATAATGGATCTCCTTAGCCGTGGAATGCCAATTGGCAGATTATTAATAGCGCTTTCGTGTTAACAACGCTACCTGTTTCAACGAACAACTTTATGCCGCATTAAACCACCAGCCAGGATTTCATGACCCGGGCCGGTTATTGCAGTGCAGCTTAGTCCAAGAGTTCTACGGCGATAGCCGTGGCTTCACCCCCGCCGATGCACAATGTTGCCACACCGCGCCGTAAATTGCGGGTTTTCAAAGCATTGAGCAAAGTTACGACCAAACGGGTGCCGCTGGCGCCGATGGGGTGGCCGAGTGCGCAGGCGCCACCATTGACGTTGAGCTTTTCGTGCGGAATACCGAGTTCGCGCATAGGTGCCATGGCTACCACGGCAAAGGCCTCGTTGACCTCGAACAGGTCGACGTCGCTCACCTTCCAGCCAGCCTTGTCGAGCACCTTGCTGATGGCTGACACGGGAGCGGTGGTGAACCATTCCGGTTCCTGCGAATGCGTAGAGTGAGCAACGATACGTGCCAGCGGCTTGATCCCACGTGCCTTGGCGTCATCGGCTGACAAGAGCACGACCGCTGCCGCGCCATCGGAAATGCTTGACGAACTGGCGGCGGTGATCGTGCCGTTTTCCTTGCGGAAAGCAGGCTTGAGCGAAGGGATTTTGGCGACGTCCGAACGACCCGGCTGCTCGTCGGTATCGACCTGCACGTCACCTTTGCGGCCGGACACGGTGACCGGCACGATCTCGCCAGCGAAAGCACCCGATGCTTGCGCAGCTTGCGCGCGCTTGACCGACTCGATCGCGAACGCATCCTGCTCTTCGCGGCTGAAGTGGTACTTATCAGCACACAGTTCGCCAAATACGCCCATGGCCTTGCCATCGTACGGATTGGTCAGGCCGTCCCACGCCATGTGATCGACCAGTTGGCCATCGCCATAGCGAATGCCGGTGCGCGCATTGACCATGTGCGGCGCATTGGTCATCGATTCCATACCGCCGGCGACGACCACGGCGGCAGAGCCAGCCTTGATTAGGTCATGGCCAAACATGATGGCCTTCATGCCCGAGCCGCAGACCTTGTTGACCGTGGTGCAGCCCGTTGCGACAGGCAGGCCTGCGTGCAGTGCAGCCTGGCGCGCGGGTGCCTGGCCGAGGTTGGCAGGCAGCACGCAGCCTATGATTACCTCATTGACATCCCCGGCGGCGATGCCGGCCTGTTCGAGGGCGGCGCGAATGGCGGTAGCGCCGAGCTTGGGGGTGGGCACGCCGGTGAACTGGCCGAGGAAAGAGCCGATGGCAGTGCGCTTGGCACCTGCAATGACAACGCTGACGTCCGACATGGGGGTCTCCGAAGGAGCTTTAAGGCGCATCGCGCCAGGGGAAATAACTTACGGATTATCGCAGCCCGCGATGCAAAGCAGCAAACGTAATTTTTCGTGAGAAATCACGTACTCCGGCGTACTCGCGTTGTGACAAACTCTGCCGAAAAGCTATAGCTGGGCGCTGCCACGCATGTAAGGGCAGCCCGAATGAGGTTGGGGGCCAACGTAGCTAAACGGGGAGAGCGGTCATGGCAGCAGGAATGCGGGTTTGGCGTCGCCGGGAAATGGCCGCCCTGATAGGCCTGGCGCTCGGATTGAGTGCTTGTGGAGGTGGTGGCAGCACCAAATCACCCGCGCCAGCACCCACACCGACACCCAGCAATGCGAACGTTCCAAATCCGCCTATCAATGCGCAGCTGGCGCTCACCAATACCTATGCTGCCCAAAAGCAGGGCTATACCGGCGCAGGCATCACGATCGGCGTCGTCGACAGCGGCATCATGGCGAGCAATCCAACTGTGGCCGGGCGTGTGTATCAGGAACAGATCTACGTCGACCCGACACAAAACAACACCAGCATCGACGATGTGGTCGGACACGGTACGTGGGTGTCGGAGATTGCCGCGGGCGTACCCTTTGCTCAATTTGCGGGCGGCATTGCGCCGGGTGCCGGCCTGGTCTCGGCACGCATCATTGCTGACAACGCGCCCGACGATAACGGTTCTACAGCACCGACTCAGGTAACGGGGGCCGACGCTGTGCCGCTGGGGCAGGTGAATCAGAACCTGATCGCTTCCAACGTGCAGATCATGAACAACTCGTGGGGAGGTATCTCATGGAGTAGCACCGATGCAGCCACCACGGCAGCTTTCGACGCGGCCTATGCGCCGTTCGTCGAACAGCATGGCGGATTGGTTGTATTCGCCGCTGGTAACGACTCCTCGGCTAACCCGAGCACTATTGCATCGTTGCCGACAGTTGCGAAGGATTCGGCTCTTCAAGAGGGTTGGCTGGTTGCAGTAGCACTCAACAGTAATAGCCCGACACAGCTCGATAGCTATTCGAACAAGTGCGGCATAGCGATGAACTACTGTTTGGCGGCGCCAGGCGATGTGATCGTGCTGGATAAAGACACGCTAGCCAGCACCACCAATCCGACGTATTACATCGTGGAAGGCACTTCGTTCGCTGCGCCGCAAGTGTCTGGCGCGGCGGCGCTAGTATGGCAAGCGTATCCGTATTTCTCCAACTACCTGGTGCAGCAGACACTGCTGGGTACGGCCACTCCTATGGGCGGCGCGCAGCCGAACCCGACGTTCGGTTACGGCGTACTGAATGTTGGTGCTGCGGTGAACGGTCCAGAGCAATTCAATTGGGGCAATGTCACGGTTGGATTTACGGGTGCATCCAGTTGGAACAATCCGATCTCCGGCACGGGCGGATTGATCATGAATGGTCCTGGCACACTGACGCTTAGCCAGCCGTCCACCTATACGGGCAATACCACCGTCAACGGTGGCACGTTGAATGCGGTTTCGCTCGGATCAAGCACCACTGCGGTCAACGGTGGTGTATTGAATGTGGGTTCAATAGCTTCGAGCAATACGGCCGTCAACGGTGGTACGTTGAATGCTAACTCGCTGACGTCGAACATCAATATTGCTTCCGGAGGTACGCTGGCAATAACCGGAAACTCGACCTCATCTTCAGCGCCGCTGATCAATGGCACGGTAACGAACAACCTGGGCACTTTGGTGGTAGGTAGCACCAATCTCACCATGACGGGCAACTATTCTCAGGTAGGCGGCCGATTGGCGGTGCCGCTGGGTTCCTCTTTGCAGGTTACCGGTAGTGCGACGCTTACCACCAACGCGGGCCTGTATGTATACGGTGCCGATAGTGGTTACACCATCAATTCGCATACCGAGGTATTGACTGCGACGGGTGGACTGACGGGAACGTTCTCGACCTTCACATGGCCCTCGAGCGTGGTGTTGAGTGCGTCGCTCAGTTATGGTCCTGACGATGCATATCTCAACGTCACCAATGTCAATGTCACGCAGATTCAGGGGTTGCCGTATTCGGCGGCGACTTATGCGGCCGCGCAACGTGTGCAAGGCGCTTTCAATACTGTCAGCAACGCGATAGAAAGCGGTACGGCAGCGCAAGCGCTACCAAGCAGCTTTATCAGCGGCGCGGCAAGCATTCAGCAGACACCTAACGTCGCCGCCATGCAACAGTCGTTGAACAGCCTTTCAGGCCAAATGTATGCGGCCAGCGCGGCCATGACGTTCGAAGCCATCGATGCCGATACGCGCGCGTTGTCCGATCGCTTTGACGCACTGCTCGATGCGCCACAGCAGTTCGATTTCAACAAATTTCACAGCTGGACGCAGAACCTCGGCTATCAGGGCAACTTCTCACGCAGCGGCTACGACGGCCTGGGGTTCCAGCTCAACGGCAGCATGATCGGCGGCGATCGCGGTTTCGGTAACGGCGGCCTCGTGGGTTATGCGATCAGCCAGAGCCAGGGCCTGGGCAATCTCGAACAGAGCGCAGACCAGGGCTTCAGCCGTGCGTTGGAAGGCATGATCTACGGCGGTTTTGTGCAGGGAAACTGGTACGCCATGGGCCGCTTCGGCGTGGGTAGCGATTGGCAGGACACGCGTCGTGAACTGATACTCGGCGGTCAGACGGCAGGTGTGTCGAGTTTCAGCAATGGCCGTTACGACGTGGTTTATAGCGAAAGCGGTTATCGCTTCAATCTCGGCAACTGGAAACTCACACCGTATGCCGATCTGGAGTATGCCAACGTCGAGCGCGATGGTTTCGACGAACAAGGCGGCGACGGTTTCGGATTAATGTCCGGCACGCAGACGATCCAGCGCTGGCAGGGCGGCCTGGGCATGCGTGGTTCGCGGCAGTGGAACATGGCCAATGGAACCAGCCTTAGTTTGCAGGCGCGTTTGCTGTGGCAGGATGCGTTCGCGATGCACGGAGTGTCACCCAACGCCAGCTTCACCGCCTTGCAGCAGTTCACGCCGATCGAAGGCATTGGCTTATCGCGTTACGGCAGCGTCGCAGGGTTATCGCTGGATTGGCGATTCTCAGCACGGTCGAATCTTTCGTTTGGCGTCGATGAATACGATGCGCAGCACGAGCACGCAACGATGGGCACCGTTAATTACAGCCTGCATTTCTAATGTAGATTCTGTTTGAATGAAAAGGCCCGCTTTGAGCGGGCCTTTTCGTATCGTCATGCGCCGCTTTGCATCAGGCCTTGCCGTGGAACAACTCACGACCAATCAGCATGCGGCGGATTTCGTTGGTGCCGGCGCCGATTTCGTAAAGCTTGGCGTCGCGCAGTAAACGTCCTGCGGGGAACTCGTTGATATAGCCATTGCCGCCCAGCGTCTGGATCGCTTCCAGTGCTACCTGTACGGCGTTCTGCGAAGCGTTGAGCAAGCACGCGGCCGGATCGATGCGCGACTTCACGCCCGCATCGAAGTTCTTCGCCACCATGTAGGCAAAGCCGCGTGAACTTTGCAGCTTGGTATACATATCAGCGATCTTTGCCTGCATCACACCGAAGGTGCCGATCGGTGCGTTGAACTGTTTGCGTTCGCGAACGTAGGGCAGGGAGATATCCAGTGCGGCCTGCATCAAGCCAATCGGGCCACCGGAAAGCACCAGACGTTCCGTATCGAGGCCGCTCATTAGCACGCGCACGCCCTCGTTCACTTCGCCGACGATGTTTTCTGCCGGAATTTCACAATCCTCGAACACCAGTTCGCAGGTGTTGGAGCCGCGCATGCCGAGTTTGTCCAACTTCTGCGCGGTGCTGAAACCCTTCATGCCTTTTTCGATGATGAAGGCGGTCATGCAACGGCTGCCGGCCACGCGTGGAGCGGTACGCATGTAGACCAGCAACACATCCGCATCGGGACCGTTGGTGATCCACATCTTCGTGCCATTGGCAACCCACACATCGCCACGCAGTTCGGCCTTGCAGGTCATCGAGCCGACCACATCGGAACCAGCTCCCGGCTCGCTCATCGCCAGCGCGCCCACGTGCTCGCCGCTGCACAACTTGGGAATGTATTTACGACGCTGCGCGGCGTTACCGTTGTGGAAAATGTTCTGCACGCACAAGTTGGAGTGCGCGCCGTAGGACAGCCCCACCGAACCGGATGCGCGCGAAATTTCTTCCATCGCCACCATGTGCGCAAGAAAGCCCATGCCGGTGCCACCGTATTCCTCGGGAATGGTGATGCCGAGCAGGCCCATGTCGCCCATCTTGCGCCACAAGTCGTGCGGGAAGAGGTTCTCGCGATCGATGTGGTCGGCGCGCGGCGCGATCTCTTTTTCCGCGAAGGCATGCACGCTTTCGCGCAACAGGTCGATCTCTTCACCGAGCGGGAACGGGCGCATTACAAACTCCTGGGGAGGGCGTCAACCCGCAAATTGTAGCGCAAGCGCCATTTCGGACCCTGACGCGGCGCATCAGGCCCTGTGCTTGCGTCTTCCGTTGCGCTTCGCGAGGACTGCCTTGGTGTCGCAAGGAGAGCTGGGAAGGGGGTAATAGCCCCAATCCAACTCTCCCCGAGCAGAGGTAGGGATTTACTGCACTTTGGCCAGCTTGGCCTTCATGATCACGCCGGACATTAGAAAGCCGATATGGCATTCATAATTCTGACTGTCACGGTATTCGGTGTCGTAGTTGCTGACGATGTCGACCACCGCGTTGGCGCCGGCCTTCTTTGCCTCGTCCTGCAGGCTGATCAGCGCGGATTGCAGGGCCCAGTTGCAGGTGGGCTCGTCTCGCTTGCCGAAGGCGTTAGTCTTGCGGTTGACTTCGATGTCGTCATTGACGATGGTGATTTGCCCGTTCGGCGTGTTGCCGGCCAGATAAAACTTCACCGTACCGTCTAGCTTGCCGCTTTCGGTCGCTGCGGTCACCGCATTCTGAAATACGTAATGAGCGATCTTGTCCTTGGCAAACGCGAAGCCGGGAGCAACGGCAAACAAGAGCGCGATCAAAATCAGAGCTTTTGCTTTCATGCGAATCGATCTCCTTGGTTGAGAGGAAACAACGAGCTCAGCAGAGGCCACCATTTACGGACAGCACCTGACGTGTGATGTAGGCGGCTTCCGGACTTAGCAGAAACTGCACCGCCGCCGCGACTTCGTCGGCGGTGCCTGCGCGCTGCATCGGAATCACTTTCATGATTTCTTCCAGCGGCACGTCATCGCTGGTCATGTCGGTATCGATCAGGCCCGGTGCAACACAATTGACGGTGATCTTGCGTTTGGCTAACTCCACGGCCAACGCTTTGGCGGCACCGATCACGCCGGCTTTGGACGCGCTGTAATTGACCTGCCCGCGATTGCCGATCAGCCCGGATACGGAGGTGATGCAAACGATGCGGCCGGCGCTGCGCCGACGAATCATAGGCATGATGATCGGATGCAGTACGTTGTAGAAACCATCGAGATTGGTGCGAAGCACCTGATCCCAATCTTCGTCGGTGAGCGCGGGAAAAGCACCGTCGCGAGTCAGGCCGGCATTGCAGACAACGCCGTAGTAGGCACCATGTGCCTCTACATCCGCTTCGAGCGCGGCAGCGCAGGCAGCACGGTTAGCGATATCGAATTGCAGGACGCGCGCGTTGCGCCCGAGTTCCTGGATCGATGCGCGTACCTGTTCGGCTTCATCGCGGCGACTACGACAGTGCAGAACCAGATCATAGCCAGCGTGTGCCAGGCGCGTGGCAATAGCGCGGCCAATGCCGCGGCTGGAGCCGGTGACAAGGATCGTTTCAGGCATGCGGCGGCGCTCCGGCAATCTGTTCGAAAAAAGCATCTGCATCGCGCGGGCGGTACACGGTCAGGCGAGCGTCGGCGTGAATATCCGGTGCTTCGATGCGACAGGTGAATACGCCCATGCCATGCTCATCGTGGAATGATCGCACCGCTTCAACGCGTAAGCGACTGCCTGCCGGAAACGCATCGACGTTGCAGCTGTAGTGACGCGTGCCGAGCAGGAAACCCAATTGCACCGGTTGCTGCTCGGCGCGTGCGCAACAGCCCGCCCATGCCGCAACACTTTGTGCCATCAGTTCCACGCCGACCCACGCGGGCAGGCTGCCGTCGGCATCGACGAACAATGTACCCGCACGCACCGTTTTCACGCACACGATGCGATCAGTTTCGACCTCTTCGATGCTGTCGAGCAAGATCATCTCGCCCGCATGCGGTACGACGTCGGCGATGGGCCACGACTTCATGCGGGGTCCCCGAAGATGAGGCTGCTGTTATTGCCGCCAAAGGCGAACGAGTTGCTCATAAGGTAGCGGCGACCGCTGGCAGGCAGATGATCGCCAACGTGTACGAAACTGAGCGGCGGCAGTGACGGATCGGCTTGACCGTCCCAGATGTGCGGCGGAAGCCGTCGTTCGCCGCGGTCGTCGGTCAAGCTTAGCCAGCAGAACGCCGCTTCCAGCGCGCCGGCAGCGGCCAGCGTGTGGCCGGTCAGCGACTTGGTGGACGAGCACGTCACGGTCGGTCCGAAAGTCGTGGCCACGGCCACGCTTTCCATGCTGTCATTGTGTTCGGTCGCGGTGCCATGCAAGTTGATGTAGTCGATCTGTTCGGCCGCGAGGCCAGCATTGCGTAGTGCATCCCGCATGGCTTTTCGTGCACCTGTTCCTTCCGGATCGGGCGAAGACATGTGATAGGCATCGGAGCTGGCACCGCCGCCGAGCAATTGCACAGGACCTGCGTCGCGCGTCATCAAGAACAGCACGGCCGCCTCACCGATGTTGATGCCACGACGATGCTTTGAAAAAGGATCGCAGCGTTGCATGTCCACCGCTTCCAGCGCATGGAAGCCGTTGATCGCCAGTCGACATAGCGTATCCACGCCGCCGCAGAGTACGGCGTCGCAAAGTCCCAGGCGCAGCAATCGCTGTGCGCTTAGCAGAGCGCGCGCACCGGAGGTGCAAGCGGTGGAAATGCTGTAGCACGGGCCGCCCAGCTCCAACCATTCGGCAAGAAACGCAGCGGGTGCGCCCAATTCCTGATGCGCGTAGCGGTAATCAGGTGGCCACGCGCCATCGCGGCGATAGGCGCCGATACCTTGTGTTGCCTCTTCGATACCGGTGGTGCTGGTCCCAAGAATTACGCCGATCCGCGCATGGCCGTAGCGTTGGATCGCAGCGCGGATGTCCGATTCGATTTCCTGCGCGGCGGCAAGCAGCAATCGGTTGTTGCGGTTATCGCGTTGGCCGGCCAGCGCAGCGGGTATGCGTGGCAGCTCCACATGGACGGCACCGAGCGGGGGAGCGATGCCGGGAATCCAGCCTTGCTCGGGACGAATGCCGCTGGTGTCGCCTGCGAACAGTGCTTCAGCAACGGCGCTCTTACCCGCACCGAGATTGCAGATCACACCAAGCGAATTCAGGAAGGTATTCATGCGGGCTGTGGTTTACGTACAGCGGCGTTGATCAACGTTTCCTCGCGTTGCCCAGGAGGAGGTGGCGCACGCAAACCCCAGCGTTCCAGCAGGCCAAAGTCCTTGGAGCGACTCCACCAAAGGTAAGGAAACGACACGTTCCGCATGCCAAACACAAAACCTTGCTGGCGCAGCATCTGTAGATATTCCTCCGCGCTTTTTTGCACATCCATCGGATGACGGAAGAACCAGCGAATCACCCAGGTATCGATATATGCCTTGGTGGATTCGGCAAACAGCAGCAGGCCGCCGGGTTTCAATATGCGCCAAAATTCCGCCAATGCGCGTTCCTGCTCCACTAAATGATGAAAGGTTTGATGGCAGAATACGATGTCGACGCTGGCGTCGGGCAATGGAATGGTTGCGCAATCGGCGGTCAGCAATTCCACGCTTATGTCCTCGCGCTGCGCTTCTGCTTCGGAGAGTTGAATACTGTGTGGATCTGCATCCAGCCCCATCATCCGCGTCGGTTGGAACGCATCGCGCAACAGCCGAAACGATTTGCCTTGGCCGCATCCGACATCCAGCAGACTGCCACCCTGCGGCAACGGCTCGCCGATCAATCGTTTCAGGTCATTGATCGCGACACGCAAGACATGGTGCTGCCACGTATGGCTGCGCAGGAAGTGGAAACCGATGCGGGTTTCTTCGACATAGGTAGGGCTGGCGTAGTTCATGTCGCTACCGAAGATGAAGGGTTTTGCGAAACATCGCGAAGCCGGCGTTCCACCGCGTCGGTAAATACGTTCGGCGACACCAGTTGCATCTCGCCGCTGGCCAAGTGCACGGCAACCTGCACGGTGCTGGCACGGGTAAGGCGTTGGCCGGTACTCGCATCCTGGATCAGGTAATGAATCAGCAGGCGGTTCTGCCATTCGACAAGATCCGCGCGCACGCTGATGCGTTGGCCGAAACGTGCGGCTTGCACATAACGCAGCTGCAGGTCGATCACCGGCCACGCGTAGCCGGAGGCTTTCATCTGCAGGTAGTTGTGGCCGATATCGTCGAGCAGGGCGCAACGCGCCACTTCGAGATATTTCACATAGTGCCCGTGCCAGACCACGTCCATGGAATCGACATCGAAGAACGGCACCTCGATGTCGACGGACTTGTGCAGAACGCCATTAGTTCGCATCCGTGGCCTCCGATGTGGCGGATTGCCAATACGCGTAGAAATTGAACCACTGCTGCGGCGCTATCAGACATTGCTGTGCAAGATGATCGGCATAGCGTTGTACCCAGCCCTGGATGGCGGCATCACGCAGGCCGCGTTCCCAGCGTGCGCTGTCAAGAAAGGGGTCAAGGTGGATCTGGTAGCGGCCGTCTACTTTCAGGCAGCACAGCAGATTCACCGGGCAGCGCAACAGGCCCGCCACCAACCATGGCCCCTGCGGAAATGCGGCAGCGTGTCCGAGGAAATTCGCCACCACGCGCCGGCCCTCGTGCAGCGGCACGCGGTCGCCGGCGATCGCCAGCCATTCGCCGCGCTCCACGCGTTGCGACAAGTCCAGCATCATCACCGTATCCAGCTCGCTCACCTGGATAAGCCGCATGCCGCGATCGCCAGCTTCGCCCAGCAAACGGTTGAACTGCGCCACGTGTCGATTGTGCACCAGCACGTTGAGCGGTACTTGCTCGCCGAGCTCCGCCATCGCGCGGCAAACATCCGGATTTCCCAGGTGCGTAACGACCAGGATTTCGCCTCGGCCGCCATGTTTCTGGCTGCTGAGCAGACGAGAACGCACGCCGGAGGGATCGACCAATTGCACCTGTTCGAAACGCAGGCGGCCACGCCAGACATCGAGGCGATCCAGCAGGTTATCGGCAAAGGCGATGAATTGACCGAACACACTGCCCAGTGTTGGGCGCAATGTCGCGCGGCCGCTCCATTCGGCGAGATAGGCCTGGTATTGACGAATATTTCGGCGCGCGCTACGTGCCGAGGCAAAGAAGTACAACACGATCAGATAGAGCAGCGGCGCCAACAGCCGTCGTCCGAACACGCGCACGCCGAACGCCGTAAGTCGCATCAGGAAAAGACTGCCGCGCTCCTTATGCGCAGACCAGTGGCGTTCCTGCACGACCTGCTCACTCATGATGTGGCGCTCCAAGCCAATCGACCCGAGGAATACGCCTTTTCGCCATAGCGATAGGCGAAGTGCAGCTTATGGCGCTCCAAATCATGACGCAGCGTCAAATCGGCGCGATCGCCAGGCCGCAGCAGTTGCTGGAATTTCAGTGCTTCTATCACATGGCAGCGCAGTGGCGTGCCCAATCGCGTGGTAGCGAATGCCAGCGCCCATGCCACCTGTACTGCGCCGGGCAATATCGGCGCTTGCGGAAAGTGGCCGGGAAAGTAGATCAGGTCGAGCGGAATGCGTAACGCCAACGTCCATTGGCCATCATGTTGATGTTCTTCCAGCAGTGAGGCATCGCGGGGTAGTGGCGACTGCAGCAATGCGTCGATCTGTTGCGGCGATGTCAGCATCGGCATGTCATCGAATAGTCGCCAGATAAGCGGCGCACCGGCATATCCCGCTGAGTTCACGTGGACCTGAAAGGTATCCACGAGTTGCGCCCGTCCTTGGCGGAGGAGCGCGCCGACACCTTCGGTATTGAGCGCAACCAATGCACCTGGCGCATCGACGCTGCCATCGCCACATTGCGCATCATCCACCCATGGATGCGAGCGAATACGTGCGGCGATACGGGCGAGGTCCATGTTCACGCAACCGCCCTCAAGCGACGGCGCAGCAGCCATTCACCGACAAATAGGGTGCCCATGATGAAGTACACCAACAGGCCGTTGTAGAGTGTCCACCAGGACAGCGGCGCCCAGAGCGTCAATGCTGCGGACACCACGCCGTTGAAGATAAAGAATCCCACCCACACCCAGGTGACTTTACGCGTGTAAGGAATGGCGGCGTCTGGTAGGCCCGGCTCGCGTACGCGCGCGATACGCTCGATGATGGGGGGGCCATACACCAAGCTCAAGCCGAACGCGCATAGCAACAGTGCGCTGATCAGTGTGGGATACCAGCGCAGCAACGTGGCTTCACCGCTCAGCGCCAGCAGCGCGCAATACACCAGCGCCGCACCGAGCATCCAGCGGCCGCCCGGCTGCTTCAGCAGGCTCGGTGCGCGGATCAGCCAGATCGCGCCGAGCACCAGCGCAAACATCGGCGGCGGCACGCGATCCATGCCGAAATAAACCACAAACGGATACAGCACGCCCGCCAGTGGCAACAAGATGGAGGTCAGTTTGCTCATGCGTCCCGCTGTGCCTGCACGAAGGCAGCGAGGCTGGCGACGGTGGTGAAATGCTGACGTGCGTCCTTTGAATCGGAGGCGATGCGAATGTCGTAGCGCTTCTGCAGCGCCAGTGCCAGTTCCAGGGCATCCACCGAATCGAGGCCAAGTCCTTCGCCGAATAACGGCTGGTCAGGCGGAATATCCTCGACTTTGACGTCTTCCAGGTTGAGGGTGTCGATGATCAGTTGGGCGATTTCCTGCTGCAGTGCATTCACGATGACGCAAGCTCCATAAGGAAAAGACGATGCAGATGTTCGTTGAGCCGACGCGAGGCAATCGGCAACGGCGCATCGGCGTTAAAGGATTCCGGCGCAATATCCTGGCCCACGCGTAACGTAACTCGCATGCGCTGTTTCGGAATGCGGTACCACGGTTCGGCCTTGGTCAGCGTGGTGGGCTTTACTGCAATAAACACGGGCGTAATGACGCTGGCGCCGCGTAACGCGATCGCGGCCGCGCCACGGTGAAACAACGGCGGTTGTCCCGGTTTGGTGCGTGTGCCTTCCGGAAAGACAATCAACGTCTGACCATGGCGCAGAACATCGGCCGCTTCTTCCAGCATGTCCGGGCTGCCGTTGTTGCTGATGTATTGCGCGCGAGTAACGGGGCCACGCGTGAATGGGTTGCGCCATAGACTTTGCTTGACGATGCAGTTCGCGTCGCGGATATGTGCAATCAGGAAAACGACATCGATCAGCGACGGATGATTGGCGATGATCATCTGGCCCGGACGGCCCAGTCGTTCGGCACCGTCGACGTCATACGTCAACACGCCGCTGCGATACATGAACTGCACGTGCAGGTAGAACGCCTTGCTAATCGCTGCGCGCGCGCGTCGACGGCGGGTTGTCGCACTGCCGGGCAGCAGGCCGAGCAGAGGTAGCACGATCAGCCGTAGCACCAAGCCGCCCAATCCGAACAACACGAAACTCGCACCGGTGGCAATCAGCCGCCAGAGGTAATTGCCGGCGCCGGAACGCCTTAGGGGACTCGCTGCCAAATCCATCGACGTGTCTTCCATAGGTGGTTCAGTGTCTCGCTGCCATCATGCAAGGCGCGCACAAAATCGAGTGCATGTGGCCAAGTGCTGCTGACGGAATCGCCATGACCAGGCTCCAGACGCAACTGCCAGCGTTGGCCGGCTTGCGCATTGTCGCCCGTATTGTTTCCCCTTACCCGCAATGCCAAAGCATACGAAAACGGCACATCATCGATCCAGCCATCATAAGCCGCAGGCGGCCGTTCCTCGGCCATCACGACGAGTACGGCCGGTGCGCCTTCGCCTAGCAAGGCAGCCGCCTCCACCATGGCATGTTCGAACGTGTCGGCCTCCCCGGCAATAGCAACCGACTCGCCACGTTGGCCGCGCAGGATCGACCACTGCCCGGCGATGGCGTTATGCACCGACAGGCCGAATTGAGTAGGCGACAGCGGCTGTCCATCGGCCACTTCACTGAGCAAGACAAACGTGCGTGGCGTTTCACCATGACGCGAGGCAAACACCAACGGCAACTGTTCATCGTCGCCGCACAGCGGCCATGCGACGTGCAGTGTCATGCGTGCAAGCCGGCTAAGGCGACGACGTTGCATGGCGGGCAGGAAATCGCAGGAAGGCTGCTCGTCGCCATCCGTGACCTTGACCGGTTCTCGCGCCCATGCTCGCCAGGCTTCATTGCTGTCCAAGCCAGGTGCCCACGCGCGCCATTGTTCGATGCGGAAGTCCATCATGTCGCGCTCAGCGCCTCCCCTGCGACCCGAAGGTAGTCCCTGTGGGACATGCAGGGGAGGGAGCTCGCATCGGGCCAGCGGTTGTTTTGGGGCGAAAGCGTAAACATCACGCGCAAGCCTTGAAGATCAGCGACGTATTGATCCCACCAAACGCGAAATTGTTGTTCATCACATAGTCGGCATGGATCGAACGTCCGTTGCCGACGATGTAATCCAGTTCCGCACAAGCCGGATCCGGTTCGCTGAGGTTGATCGTCGGTGCAAACCAGCCCTCGCGCATCATCTGCACCGCCCACCACGATTCGAGCGCACCGCAGGCACCCAGCGTGTGACCGACGTAGCTTTTCATCGAGCTGATCGGCACGTGTGCGCCAAGCACGTTGGCGGTGGCGTGACTTTCGGCGATATCGCCGCGATCGGTGGCGGTACCATGCGCGCTGACGTAACCGATTGCATCCGGGGAGAGAGAGGCATCCTGCAATGCCAATTGCATTGCTGTCGCCATCGTTTCGCTGGTGGGCTGGGTGATGTGGTTGCCATCCGAATTGCAGCCGAAACCGACAACTTCCGCATAGATGCGCGCACCGCGTGCACGCGCATGTTCGTATTCCTCCAGCACCAGCGTCGCGGCACCTTCGCCCACCACCAGACCATCGCGGTTGCGGTCGAAGGGACGGGGTGTGAGGTTTGCTTCGTCGTTGCGCGTGCTTGTGGCGAACAAGGTATCGAACACCGCCACGCCCGGGCCGGAAAGTTCTTCGGCGCCGCCGCACAGCATCAGCTTCTGCTTGCCTTGCTGGATGGTTTCGTAGCCAAAGCCGATCGCCTGACTGCCGGACGTGCATGCGCTGGACGTTGGCACGATGCGCCCTTTCAATCCGAAGAACACGCCAACGTTCACAGCGGTGGTATGCGCCATCATCTGCACGTAGCTGGTGGCCGTGACACCTTGCATGGAGCCGGTTTCCAGCATGCGCCCCATCACGCGCACCGGTTCGATGCTGCCGCCCGAAGAGCCATACGCCACGCCCATGCGACCGTCGCCGATATTGGCATCGCCGTGCAGACCCGCATCGCGCAACGCACGCTCGCTGGCGGCGACTGCAAGTTGCGCGACGCGGCCCATGGAACGCAGATGTTTGCGTGGCCAGTCCGGCAATGTGAAATCATCGACGGGACAGCCAAGGCGACTGTTGAGCGAGTCGAAGAAATCCCATTCCGGCATACGACGCACGGCGTTGCGGCCTTCGCGCAGGCGCGGTTCGATCTGCGACCAGTCGTGTCCCAGTGGCGTAATGCCGCCCATGCCGGTGATAACGACACGCTTCATCGGCGAGTGCTCCATGCGAAATGAAAAGTGATCATGAGAAAGTTGTCCGATGCGCCACGCTGGTCGGCACCAGCAACGCAGTGAAACCAATACCCAACAAAAGCGTCAGGCCGAAATCGCGTAACGCGGGCATCGAGCTCAAGGCAAGCAGGCCAAATGACAGCAAAGCTGTGATCGCCGAAAGCAGCACGCTCGCGTACATGGCGCCGGGACGATGCACGGTGTGCGGTTCGCCTTCGCGCAGAAATACGGCGTAATTCGCACCGACGCCCAGCACCAGCATCAGCGCCATCCAATGGAACAGCGTCAGCGGCTGATGCAGATAGCCGAGCATCGCAAGCGTAAAAGCGATGCCAAGCACGGGTGGCGCCAGTACACGTGGCACATCGTGCAGGCTGTAGCGCCAGCCAAACACGGGCACGATCAGCAAGATGGCAGCCAATAACCAGAGGCTGGCATAGCGGCGATAGCGGCCGAAGAGATCGGAGATGCTGGCAGGCTTGTCGACCAGGGTCACACCAGGCAAATCCGCAGCGGCTTTCTGCAGTAGTGCGGACGATGCATCGCCTTGCGGCAAAACGAGCGTGGCTGCGCCGTCATGCGCAGCATCGCCCATCCATAGGTAGCGGAAGGGTGTCGCAAGTGGACTCTTCAGCCACGTTTGCAATTCAAGTGGCGTGCCGGGCCATGCTTGCAGCAACCGCTCGATATCGTCATGGCGGAAGCCGGCACCGTCCAACCATTGACGCATGCGATCAGGTTGCGCGAACAGAGGCGCCAACAGTGCTTGATTGGCATGTTGGCGCTGCATCGAAGGCACCATGCCGGCCACGCCTAACCAGCCTTGCAACTGACTCGCGTCGACCATGCTTTGCAGCCGTTGTTCCAGCGCTTCCTCGCGTTGCAACACCTGCTCGCTGTCCGCGCCTTGCACCAGGTAAAACTGCGTGCCGTTGCCGAGGCCGGTGATATCTCGAATCGTGGCTTCCTGGGCGGCGAGCGTTACGGGCGGCGCGACCAGCAAATGCACATCGTCGTCGTGACGCAACTGCCACCAGCCCGGTATTGCCAACACCATTAGCACGATGGCAAGCGCGATACCGCGGCGTCCGGATGCAAAGCGCGCCACTGCGTTTTGCAACGCCAAAGCAACGCTAACGGAAGCGGTAGAAAGCGGCTTGGCTGCACGCTGCAACAGTGCGGGCAACAACCAAAACACGCTGAGACAGGCCGCGGTCATGCCGGTCATCGCAAAGCAGGCCATCTGGCGCAGGGCGGCAAAAGGCACCAGGCCAAGCAGTGCGTAGCCCAGCAGCGACGTACCTAGCGCCAGCAGCAGTGCAGGGCGTACTTGACGCAGACCTTTACGTGGTTCCCACGCGTCGCCGGCGTTTGCGCGCGCACTGAGATACTGGATGGAGTAATCCACCGCCTCGCCCAGCAGTGCTGCGCCGAACACAAGTGTCAGCAGATAGATCTGCCCGAACACCAGCACGCTTACCGTCGTGGCGGCGACAATGCCGATGCCGGTGGAAAGAAAGGCTAACAGCAGCGGACCGGGCGAGCGAAACACGCCAAGCAACAATAAGGCAATGCCGATGGTGGAGATCCATCCAACCACATGCACGTCGTGTTCCGCACCGGCGCGCGCAGCAGCAGCGTAAAACAACGCGCCAGTACGCAGCAGGCGCGTACCCGGTTGATCGCGCTCGATGGTTTGTTCGGCTTGATCAATGGCGTTCAGTGCACGCTTTTGTATGACATCGTCATACGACGAGCCGTTGAGCGTCGCCGTCACCAATACGTAGCTGCCGTCGTCGCGATGCGCGGTCAGAAGATTGTCTTCCGGCACCAGTGGCGAGCGACTCCACGGTTGCTGATCCATCCAGTGCTGCAGCCATCCGAATGGGTCGTCCTGCAAGCGCGTTCCAACGCCCGTGGCAAACGGCTCGTTCACGCGTTGCGCCAGCGCTTGCGCCGGGTTATAGCCGGGCTGCGCGAGTGCCGTGCGATCGGCATCGGTCAGTAGTGTGAAGCGGTGTGCGAGATATGGCGCCACCCATTGCTGCAAATCGAATGGTGGCAGCTCGGCCGTGACGGAGGCGAAGACGTTGTCCTTGGCTAAGGCATGGCCGAGTTCGCGTGCGGCGGCTTTCGCACGATCGTCATCGGCGTTGGCCACCAGCAGAATCACGCGATCGCCGTTGGCATGCGCCAACCGTTGCGCGGCGACTTCGGCGAGCGGATTGCGTTCGGTCGCAGGCAGCATCGCCAGCAAGTCGGTCTGGATTGGCGAGCGATCACGGCCAAACAGCAACCACGCACCAAACAGGGCCATCAGCAGCGTCGCCGCAGCGAACCATCCTGCACGCAGCCACAGACCCTGTTGATTCATGGCAGGCCGAGCGCTTGCTTTTCCAGCGCGGTCAGCGGGCCGGCGTCGCGAGTGTCGGTCATGCGGATATCGGTTTGAGTGCCATCCTGCATGTCGATGCGGATGCCCTGCAAAAATGCGCCGCCATCAAGCTGAATGCTGCGCAGCACCTGTGCCACGCGTGCTTGTTTCGGTGTGAAGTGCAGCGTCCACTGAGCAGGGGTTCCCTCCACGCTGACATTAAACTGACGCAGCACAGTATCGAGTTGGCCAGCCAGCATCGATTGCAGCATCTGCGAGATCTGGCCGACGCCGCGCTCGTTGCGTACGGGCTGCATGTGGCCGGCGGCATCGATACGCGAAGTCTTGCTGCCGGTGAGCGCCAGCGTTTCTTGATACGGCTGCTGCACTTGCCACAGCATGCCGTGCCCGGTGACGAACAACAGTTGCCCGCTGCTGTCTTGCGCTTGCGTCAAGGCAGGGTTTTGGCGTTGCTGGTTGAACGCGGCGCGTACTGCGCTGTGTTGGCTTAGCTCACCCAACACCGTATGCAAAAGATCCGGTGAGGAAGCTTGCGCGTGCACGCTTAAAGCAACGCAAAGAAGCAGCATCGAGAAAACGCGCCCGATAACCCTCTCAACCCGAAAACCACTTCCTCGCCTGCGAGCAGGGGGGGCGTGGAGTGGGGTTGTGGAGGCTTGCTGAAAAGCCTCACCCCCTCCCAGCCTCCCTCGCGACCCGAAGGTAGTCCCCGTGGGACAAGCAGGAGGAGGAGTAAACGCGTTGCGCATACCGATCATGCAACCCATGCCGTCCCCCGGCGCTTGCGCCACAGCAGCATCGGCACGCGCGGAATCATGCCCAGCAACAGCCGGGTATGCATGGCGGAAATACGCAGGTTGTCGTGCAGCATGTGGAAATGGGAAAGCCCGTTTTCAGGGTAGATGACCCGGGTGGGCAGATTGCGCACCCGCACGCCGCGCCAAATCAGACGCACCGCCACTTCCGTGTCGAAATCCATGCGCGAGGGCAGGGGGGCGCGATCGATTTCGGCACAGGTTGCTTCCAGCGGATACAGACGGTAACCGCACATCGAATCACGCAGCGTGAACGAGAGTGTTTCCATCCACACGCAAACGTGCGTGACATAGCGGCCATACAGGCGTGCGCGGGGTACGCTTTCGTCATAGATCGGCTGGCCGCAGATCAATGCTTGTGGATGGGCGCGACCTTCGGCAAGAAAACGCGGTACATCGGCGGCGTTGTGCTGGCCATCGGCGTCGATCTGCAATGCGTGGCTGTAGCCGGCATCGCGCGCGGCGATCAATCCGGCTGTCAGCGCGCGGCCCTTGCCGCCGTTGCGCGGCAGGCGGATCAGCCGCAGTGCCGGTTCGTTCGCGGCCAGTGCCTTGAGCACGGCGCATGTGGCTTCGTTGCTGCCATCGTCCACGATTACCACCGGCAAACCATGCGCGCGCAACGCCTGTACGGTGGCGGCGATGGTGTCCTTATGGTTGTAGATCGGGATCAGCGCGCAGGGCTGAAAATCGTCCCCGGCGGATGCTGGCGCATACGGCATGCCAGGCTGGCCGTTCAGCGGGTTAGCAACGTGCGTACGGTGGCGATCACGTCACCGACGGTCCGCACGTTCTTGAAGTCCTCGGGCTTGATGCGCATGCCGGTCATGTCCTGCACCTGGATCGCCAGATCGACGGCGTCGATGCTGTCCAGTTCCAGGTCGGTGAACAGGTGTGCATCCGGATTGACCCGCGACGGATCGATTTCGAATGTTTCGCGCAGCACATCCTTGAGCCTGAGCAGGATGTCCTCATCGCTGATCCCGGTTTCCATGATTGCGCTCATACACACTGCCTGCTCTTGCTCTACTGCGTCCCTCATGGACACCTTCATCATCGGCCACGCACCCGCCGTGGAAAAGTTCGGCGAAGCGAACGGCAGCCGGATAACGCACTGGGCCGTGAGGAGATTCGATTTGTTCCCTAACCCGTTGTACGGGCCCCCTGAGCTTTCCCAATGCGGGCAAAGCCTTACAACACTTTTTCTTACGATGGGAGTCTAGCAGAACTGTTACAGATTTTCGGGCTCCCAGCACACCCCGTGACATAAAAAAACGCCGACCAAAGGCCGGCGTTTTTCAACACCCAACAGTGCAGTTTTTACTGACCGCGCATGCGGCCGGCAAAGCGCGGTGCGCCATTGCCCATATGCGGCAGCTTGATCTTGCCGATGGAGGTGATGCGCTCCTCGGCCAGGCGGTCGGCAGCCTTGTAGGTCGGCACGTTCTCGGTCTTGCTGATTTCGAAAATGCGACCCAGGTTGTAGTAGATCGTGCGCATCATGCGCATCGCACGCTCGCGGTTGTAGCCGTCGATTTCCAGCGACACGTTCATCACGCCGCCGGCGTTCACGGCATAGTCCGGCGCGTACAGCACGCCGCGACGCTGCAGTTCATCGCCAATCGAATCGGTGGCCAGCTGGTTGTTGGCCGCGCCGCAGATGATCTTCGCCTTAATGCGATCGATGGTTTGCTCGTTCACCGTGCCGCCCAGTGCGCAGGGCGAGTACACGTCGGCGTCGACGTCGTAGATCTCGTCCAGGCCCACGGCTTCGCAGCCCAGCTCGTCCACGCAGCGCTGCACGGCATCTTTGTTGATGTCGGTCACGAATACCTTCGCGCCCTGTTCACGCAGCAGCTTGATGAACTCGCTACCCACATGGCCGGCGCCCTGCACGGCGTAGCTGTATTTGCCCACGTCTTCGTTGCCGTGCTTGAAGTTCAGCGCGGCCATCAGGCCCTGCAGCGTGCCGTACGCAGTGAACGGCGACGGATCGCCCGAACCACCGTGCACCTGGTGCACGCCGGTCACGTATTCGGTTTCGCGGAACACATATTCCATGTCGTTCACGTCGATGCCCACGTCTTCAGCCGTGATGTAGCGGCCGTTGAGCGAGTTGACGAAGCGGCCGAACGCGCGGAACAGCGCTTCGGACTTGTCCTTCGACGGATCGCCGATGATCACCGCCTTGCCGCCACCCAGGTTCAGGCCAGCCACGGCGTTCTTGTAGGTCATGCCGCGCGACAGACGCAGCACGTCGTTCACGGCATCCTGCTCGGTCTTGTACGGCCACATGCGCAGGCCGCCCAGTGCCGGACCCAGCACCGTGTTATGGATCGCAATGATGGCCTTCAGGCCGGCGTCCTTGTTGTGGCAGAAGACGACTTCTTCGTGGCCTGTTTTGGCGATGGTTTCGAAAATCATTGGAACATGAACTCCACGTATGTCGGTGCCGGGGTTGGCAACCTATGTAGGAAGCGTTCGGCCCCGCCAAGGACCTGGCGCTTGAAACTCAAAGCCCCAGCAAGAGGCTGGGGCGAGGAGTTAGCCCAATAAGTTTAGTACGACTCCCAAAAGGGGGTCTGATGCGGCGCAGCAAAAGGGCGGCCGGGCCGTTGTTTCGCAGCATCACCATGGACGCCGGCCCAGGCACCCGCAATAACAACTCATGAAGGCTTAACGCGCCGCGAAGTGCTACATCCGAACGTGCAATCAGCACTCCAAAGTCATTCCGTTGGCGCCTGTACGATGTAACCGTCCGATTGCAGCACGCTCAGGTAGCCGTTCGACGCGAGCAATTGGTTCATGGGCAACACGGCGACGGTCTGGGTGTTTTGATCGAGTGCACGCTCAGCCGTAGCGATCCACGACTTTTCGACTTGATTTTCTGCGTCCTCGATGTCGAGCGCTTTCGCAAAGGGGGAGTCGCCGATCGTCGACAGACAAGCATCCTGTTGCGCTTGCGCCAGCACCGATTTCAGCGTGTCGATATCGCCGGTCGCCCAAGCATTTGCACGTGCCGTCGTTTGGGCAAGATCCTGGTCGAGGGCATCCATCACTTGGCCTAGGCAACGTTGATCGTCCATGGACTTGTTAGTCAATGATTGAAGGGAGCCGCCTGGATGGCTCAACATCAACCGATACGACGTGTCGACTATATTGACCCTATCGTGATGGGCCATTTTGTAAATTGTGTTCTCCAAGCCATTCTGATCGACGAGACCGTAATGCTTGAGAGCGGCCTCATACAGTTCGCGACCGGCAAAGATCGGGCGCATGTGTTCCACGCGTTGGTTGCCCGGTAGAAAGTTGGCCTTTTGCACGCGCCAGTGTTGATACAGTTCCGGTGTCAGCACGTCCTGCAAGGTTTTCTCATTCGGATTGTTTTTCATGTCGGATTTCGTCGGCATGAGCCCGCTTTGGAAGAAGCTGGTCCGCACGCCAATCTCCAAACTTGGTGCCCTCAGCAAGGCTTGCGATGCCGCGATCCGATCTTCAACCTCCGCGGATTTCCATTGCATGTTCTTGGGCACTGGAGAGGTCAGCCCGAGTATCCACATCACGTGATTGCCTTTACTCACCTTCCACAACGCAGGTCCCGGCAACACGCCGGTAACGACCACAGGTGCCAGTTTCGGGATCGTGCTTGAAAGTGGTAATGGTTGGGGCGAGGACTGTGCGTAAGCGGCACACGTCGAGCAAGCCAGAAGACACATCACATACAGATGGCGATACCAGTTGTTGCGAGGCTGCATTTTTTGGACAACGCGTTGACCTGTAAGCAACATGGCAAGTCCCTTTGCGAATGGCCGTGCCGGGCAAGTTTGCGCACAAATGCCTTGGACGCCAGTGCTATGGCGCATAAAGCATCGCACTCACGATGCCGGCCACAAAAAAACGCCCCGCCGAAGCGGGGCGTTTCGAGCCTTCGTTGAACGACTGGAATCAGCCCGCAACCCAGATGCCGGCACGGAAGTGCCAGCCACCCTGACCACGTTCCCAATGCGGATGCACATAGTGGTAGCCCGGGCGCACCGGTTCCCAATGGCCGTGCACGGCAACGTAACGGCCGCCTTCCCAATGCCAGTAACCGTGTGCCCAGATGAAGCCCGGGCGCGGGCGAGGAACGTCTTCCACTTCCACGACCGGCGGCGGCTGGGGCGCCACCACTTCCACATAGGTCGGCTGTACATAGGCCGGAGGGGGCGGCGGCGGTTCGACGTAGACGCGGTGCGGATGCGGTGGCGGCGGCGGTTCCACCACGCAACCGGCAGTCACCGCAGTGACACCAGCCAGGGCGAGCAAGGCTGCAAGACGTAATGACATGGAAGATTTCCCCGAATGAAAAAAGGATCGAAAGGTTCTGTCGATCCGGTCAGAGTGACTCGAGAACGCGGCCGCAAATTTATTCGATTATCCGGCCGCGAATACCTGCGCCCCATCACGCGATGGGGCGCAGATTATTACGAGATCAGCGACCCCAGTAACCGTCGCGCCAGCGCCAGCCATCACGGCCCTGCGTCCATGCACCGGGGTACCAGCGATAGCCGGGACGTTCGCGTTCCCAGTGACCGCCCACCCACACGTGGCGATGCCAGCCCGGGTTCCACTGCCAATAGCCAGGCGCCCAAACCCAGCCGCGGCGCGGCGGCGGAACGCGTTCGAAGCGCGGCGGCGGCGGCGCAACGTTGATGCCTACGCCGACGACAACCTGCGCCGATGCCGGCGGGGTGTAGCTCACACTGGCCAGCGCAAGGCCGATGCCAGCAACAAGGGCCAATTTGCGGGTCATGTTGATCATGGTGTCCTCTCCATTTTTGAAGCAGCCGCGAAGGCGGCGGGCAGTACGGGAAACGCAATCGTATTTGGCGATGTTGACGTTATTGCTTTCGCTTGTTCAGGTTGCAGCCGAATTACTTGCGATGCGTAACTCGTTAGCGCCCTCGATCCCCTCGTCGATAACCTAGCCTAGACGGCGACGTTTGCAGGCGTAGTAGATACCGATCGTTGCTGACCTTTGGCTTACCGAACTCGCGGGGCACTAACGGCGGGGGCATAGCGCTTGGCCATAAAGCGAACGGGCGCGCCTTATTTGTCGAACACCCACCCCGTCGTTCCGGCGAAAGCCGGACCACGGATGGGTAATACTGGAATAAAACGAACGATCGTGCTATTTTCAACCCATGAACGCTATCGCCGCCCCCAGCAAAGGCGCCGCCACCCGCGAGCTGATCCTTGAGCAGGCCTACCAGTTGGCCCGTCATGACGGCCTCGAGGGTCTTTCCATCGGCACGCTGGCCCTGGGCGTGGGCATGTCCAAGAGCGGCGTGTTTGCCCATTTCGGTTCGCGCGAAGACTTGCAGCTGGCCTTGCTCGATTTCGTCTCAACACGCTTCGTTGAATTCATCAAGCTTCCTGCACTTAAGAAGCCGCGCGGGCTGCCGCGCTTGCGCGCGATGATCGAAAACTGGTCCGAATGGGGCCATATCCATCAAAGCGGATGCGTGCTGCTGAGTGCGGCCGTGGAATACGACGGCCGCCAAGACAGCACCCTGCGCGAGCACGTCAGGCAACAGCAGTCGGCATGGCGTGACGAGATCAAGCGCGCAGTCGGCCTCGCCGTGCAAGTGGGCGATTTGCGCACCGACACTGATCCCTCGCTGCTCGCGTTCGAAATCTACGCCCTGATGCTTGGCTTGCATCACGACGCCGGTTTGTTTGGCTGGGAAGAAGCCAACCGGCACACATCGGCGGCACTCGATCGTCTGTTTGCCAGTTACCAGCCCTGAACCCCCAGGAGCATCGCCATGACTCGCCAGACCACCCACGCACGTCGTCATCACTCCCACGCTACGTGGAAACTCAATGCCGTGCGTGTCGGTTTCGCGGTCGGCGGTCGGTTGGCGCCACAGCGCACGGTGGATCGTGCCGCGCGTCTATTCGCTACGCCGTTTGCCAGCAGCCGGGCTCGTGCGCGTGCTGCAAAACCCGATAGCGAGATGCAGCGCGGTGAGCTGCACATTGGCGGCGAATCCATCGCTACATACGTATGGGGCGACCCAACAACGCAGCCGTACGCCTTGCTTGTGCACGGCTGGTCCAGCTTCGGTCTCCGCTATTTGCCGTGGGTGGAAAAACTGCGTGCGCTTGGATTGGCTGTCGTCAGTTTCGATCAGCGCGGTCACGGCGCCAGCACGGGCCATTTGTGCACGCTGCCCGATTGCATCGACACCATTCGTGCGGTCGGTCGTCACTTCGGCAACGCCGCGTTAGCCATCGGCCATTCCATGGGCGGCGCAGCCGTAACGCTCGCGCAAAACGAAGACTGGCATTCGGAGCGATTAGTGGTGATTGCACCCGCCGCCGATATCGAAGCGGCCGCACACCGTTTCTTCCGCTTTGTGCATCTAGGCCACCACCTGAGCGAACCCTTCATGGCGTGGTACGAACAACGCACCGGCATTGCGCCGCGCGATCTGGCCGTACATCGCCACCTGCCCATGCTCGGTCAACCAGGCCTTGTGGTGCACGATCTCGATGACCACGAAGTGCCATGGGAAGAGGGCGAACGCTACGCGCGTTTTTGGCCTGGCGCGCGACTGCTTACTACGCAAGGCCTTGGGCACCACAAAGTGTTGGATGCGCCGGAAGTGATCGACGCAACGATGGCATTTCTGCGCGGCGAATGCGTGGGTAATCGTGTGGTGGCGTCGCCGAACTTGCCGTTCGGTCTGGCATAAAGCAACGCACTATCATGCCGCCGGGGCGACGGCCTGGGGCGCGTCATTCGACGTAGTTCCGGTGTTGTTGTAGCAAGTCATATCAAGCAAACCTTCCGACTTCGCCACCATCACCGCCGTCACCGTATCGCCAGTGACGTTCGCCGCCGTGCAGCACATGTCGATCAACCGATCCACCGCTGCAATCACCGCAATCACTTCCAGCGGCAAACCGACTGACGACAGCACCAACCCCATTACCACCAGCGCCGCACCCGGAATGCCCGCAGCGCCGATGGATGCAAGCGTCGTCGTCACCATCACCGTCGTCAGCTGGGTGAACGAAAGTTCGATTCCATACGCATTGCTCGCAAAAATCGTTACCGTACCCAGATAACACGCAAGCCCCGCCATATTGACGGTGGAGCCAAGCGGCAACACAAAACTCGCCACCCGTTTATCCACGCCCATGCGATCTTGCGTGTTCTCCAGATTCAGCGGCAGCGTCGCCGCACTGCTCGCCGACGAATACGCAAACAACTGCACCGGAATCATCTTGCGCAAGAACGGCAGCGGATTCAGCCGCCACACCATCAGCATCACGCTGCACACGACGATCATAAAAAACAGCATTGCCAGATAATTCACCGCCACCAGCGAGCCGAGATGGCCCAGCACGGAAAAGCCATGATCGGCCGTGACATACGCCATCAGCCCAAATACGCCGATCGGTGCGAATTTCAACACCATGTTGATCAGCGTGAACACAACGCTCGACAAGCTTTCGAAAAGGCGGCGCACCAGCCCAGCCGCTTCACCCGCCAGATTGATCGCCAATCCAAAGAAGATCGCGAACACAATCGTTGGCAGCAACGCACCCTCAGCGAAGGCCCTGAACGGATTCGCCGGAATCGCACCTATCAATGCATCCTTGATGCTGGTCGGCGCGGCGGCTGGCGCACTCACGTTACCGGCTGCCAGGCCAAAACCTGCGCCAACTTTGAACAGCATCGCCGCGCCCATCGAAAGCGTCGCCATGATCGCCATCGACACCGCGTAAATCGCGATTGATTTCCAGGCAATGCGCCGCATCGCCGCCATATCCGAAAGCGACGTGATGCCGCATACCAGCGACACGAACACCACCGGAATCACGCACATGCGAATCAGCGACATGAAAATATCGCCGAGCGGCTCCAACACTTTCGCGGGTTCGCCGATGAAATACCCAACCAACAGGCCGAGCACCATCGCGATCAGAATCTGATGCCACATTTCAAAGCGTGGCAGACGAGAACGGCGGACGGATTGCATAGGCACGTTTCCTTGGGAAAGCTGCATCCAAATGCGCGATCGTGGGGGAAGCCTTGAGCAAATCTCGATTCATAGTAAGCGATGGCCCGTTAAGAGATAGGCCATGACGCCGAACCCAGATCCCCATCCGTCGCCCCGGCGAACGCCAGGGCCCAGCGCCTTCAGCGTCGCACGTTCAGACACTAGGTCCCGGCGTTCGCCGGGACGACGAAAGGTGTGGTGGGGCATTCCCTTTAAATCCGCGCCCCGTCGCCCCGGCGGATGCCGTGGCCCAGCGCCTTCAGCGTCGCACGTTAAGACACTGGCTCCCAGCTGTCGCCAGTACGACAGAAGGCGTGTCGGGAAAGTAGTGGTCCCGTCTCCATCCATACTTTCACGCACACGCTTAACAAGCAACCCCACTAGAATGGGCGAATAGCACACACGTTGTCGGAGTCCCCATGAGTTCCCCCGCCAAGCACGTTCCCGCCAGCGCCGCGCAGGCCGAAACCAGCCCCCTGCGTTTTGTAACGGCCGCCAGCCTGTTCGATGGTCACGATGCCGCCATCAATATCATGCGCCGCATCATTCAGTCGCAGGGCGCAGAAGTGATCCACTTGGGCCACAACCGCTCCGTGGAAGATGTAGTTCGTGCTGCACTGCAAGAAGACGCCGACGCCATCGCGCTGTCCTCCTACCAGGGCGGCCACGTCGAATACTTCAAGTACATGGTCGACATGCTGAAAGAGAAGGGCGCCGGCCACGTGCGCGTCTTCGGCGGCGGCGGCGGCACCATCACGCCTGAAGAAATCCGCGAGCTGCAAGCCTACGGCGTGGAGCGTATCTACCACCCCAACGACGGCATGAAGCTCGGCCTTGCCGAAATGATCGAAGACGTCATGCACCGCGCCGGCAACGCTGCCGCCAAGCGCGAGCAAGACGAATCCTTCGTGCCCGCCAACATCAACATCGACGACGAAATCAGCATCGGCCACATGCTGTCCGCCATCGAAGAAGGCAAGCTCGCCGACACCGAACTCGCGCGCCTGCGTAAAGAATGGTCGCTCGCCGGCAAGCACACCCCCGTACTCGGCATGACCGGCACCGGCGGCGCCGGTAAATCCTCCGTGGTGGACGAACTGCTGCTGCGCTTCCTAAATGCCTTCCCGCAGATGCGTATCGCCGTGCTCGCCGTCGACCCCACGCGTCGCCGCAGCGGCGGTGCGTTGTTGGGCGATCGCATCCGCATGAATGCACTGCGTAGCCATCGCGTCTACATGCGCTCCATGGCCACGCGTCGCCAGCACGCGGCCACCAACGAAGTGCTGCACGACTGCATCAACTTCCTAAAGAGCCAGCCCTACGACCTGGTGATCGTGGAAACCGCCGGTATCGGCCAAAGCGATTCGGAAATCGTCGACCTCGTCGACTTCCCCGTCTACGTGATGACCAGCGACTACGGCGCCGCCAGCCAGCTCGAAAAAATCGACATGCTCGATTTTGCCGAACTCGTCGTGCTCAACAAATTCGACAAACGCGGCGCCGAAGACGCACTGCGCGACGTGCGCAAACAATGGAAGCGCAACCGCACCGCCTTCACCATGAAAGACGAAGACGTGCCGGTGTATCCCACCATCGCCAGCCAGTTCAACGATCCAGGCGTCACCTGGATGTTCACCAATCTCTGCCGCCTGATGCACGACAAGCTCGGCGCCAAGGCCGGCGAACACGGCATCGAAACCGCACACTGCGATTTCAAACCGAATCTCGATACCACGCTCAAAGAACCGCGCGCCACCGTGCTCATCCCCGGCGCCCGCGTGCGCTACCTCGCGGAAATCGCGGAGCAGGGCCGCGGCATCAACGCCGAAATCGAGCGCGAAGCCGAATACGCCAGCAAAGCGCAGCACTACTACGAATCGCTGAAAGACCTCGGCGACGACAAACTGCCGCGCGAACTTGAGCGCTACGACCACGACGCGGTACACGACAATCACGCCGACCGCACCCTCGTGCTACTGCGCCAACGCTACAACGCAGCGCTGCGCGAACTCAGCCACGAAGCCGTGCACCTGCTACGCGACTGGCCAGCCCGCTACAAATCCGTCACCGCCGACGTCAACGAATACAAAGTCCGCGACAAAACTATCCGCGTCGAAAACTACCGCGACTCGCTCAGCCATCAAAAAATCCCCAAAGTCTCACCACCCAAAACCAAAGACTGGGGCGACCTGCTGCGCTTCCTAATGCGCGAAAACCTCCCCGGCCATTACCCCTACACCGGCGGCGTCTACCCATACCGCCGCAGCGGTGAAGACCCCACCCGCATGTTCGCCGGCGAGGGCACCCCCGAGCGCACCAACCGCCGCTTCCATTACCTAAGCCAAGGCGGCGCCGCCACTCGCCTCTCCACTGCGTTCGACTCCGTCACCCTGTACGGCGAAGACCCGGCACCGCGCCCCGACATCTACGGCAAGATAGGCAACTCCGGCGTCAACATCGCCAGCCTCGACGACATGAAGAAGCTGTACTCCGGCTTCGACCTCAGCGCGCCCAGCACATCCGTATCGATGACCATCAACGGCCCCGCGCCGATGATCCTCGCGATGTTCATGAACACCGCCATCGATCAGAACGTAGAGAAATACCTCAAGGCCGATCCCGCCCGATGGGCCGCCGCCGAAAAGCGCATCGCCGATCTTTACGCCCACAGCAAGCGCCCGACTTATTCCGGCGAGCTACCCAAAGGCAACGACGGCCTTGGCCTCGGCCTGCTCGGCGTCTCAGGCGATCAACTGGTGGACGCCGAAACCTACGCCAAAATCAAAGCCGAAACGCTCAGCAACGTGCGCGGCACCGTGCAAGCCGACATTCTCAAAGAAGACCAGGCGCAAAACACCTGCATCTTCAGCACCGAATTCGCGCTGCGCATGATGGGCGACATCCAGCAGTACTTCGTCGACCACAAAGTACGCAACTTCTATTCCGTCTCCATCTCCGGCTATCACATCGCCGAAGCCGGCGCCAACCCGATCAGCCAGCTCGCCTTCACGCTCAGCAACGGCTTCACCATCGTGGAGTACTACCTCGCGCGCGGCATGAACATCGACGACTTCGCGCC
>CAJCJD010000218.1 GCA_903970555.1 Vulcanimicrobiota bacterium | reverse complement strand
TGTGTGCGTTGAATGCGCACAAGTTGGTAGGGCCATTCCTCGGTACCGATACCCGCGGCGGCAGGGTGCGTCCACACCACGTAGAAGGGACCGGCATCGCCTTTGTTGTCGGGCAGTGTTGGCCAGGGTTGCTTGGGGTCTTCGACGGCGAGCCACGCCTGTGCGCCGGCGTGGTTGAGGATCGTGTCGGCGGCGATGTCGACGGAGAAGCCATCGCTTGCAACGAACTGCAAACGATCGCCCTGTTCAAGACCGGGGAGCAATCCGCGCAGCGGCACAGCGCGGTATTGCATGGTGCGGCGGAACGCGACGTCGATGGGGATGGTCACTGTCTGTGCATCGGGCCGCGACAGCAGCTGAGCGGTAGTCCAAATGCGTGCGCCATGGCCGGTGTCGATACTCAGATCGGCCGCATGCAAGGGCAGGGCAAGAAACAGCGCGAACAGGCATAAGCAATAGCGCATCATGGTAAGCCCAGTTGTGACAAGCACTTGGAGATGATGCACATGAAACCGTATGGTCGCGTGCGCCGCAAGCTATCGATAAGCTGAACCGATTCGATTGCGATCTTGAACTTCAACGGCCACGGCCACACTAAGTAGTCGTATCGCCGTGAGGCGACGACCGGATGGCATAGAGCATCGTGCCATCCAGGGGTCGGTTCCCAGTTTACCCTCCCCCGGGAACGCGACCTAACAAGCCCCGGCAGTTATTCCCCTGGCTGCCGGGGTTTTATCTTTCTCCTTACTGTTCATGACGATCCCTTAGGCGGGATAATCGACGGGTGCTGCGCTATTGACGTGGCGTTCCTCTCCCCCGACATGGAAGTGATCCATGATCGTCAGTTCCCTACTCGACACTGACCTCTACAAATTCTCGATGATGCAGGTGGTCTTGCATCAATACCCGGCGGCGCACGCGGAATACCGCTTCAAATGCCGCAATCCCGGCATCGATCTGGTGCCGTATATCGACGAGATTCGCGAGGAACTCCACGCGCTATGTAGCTTGCGGTTCACCGAGCCAGAGCTGGAGTACTTGCGTGGATGGCGCTTTCTCAAAAGCGACTTCATCGACTTCCTGGCGCTGTTTCAGCTCAACACCAAGTATGTGGAGATCGCACCGTCGGCGCTGGATAACGGCGAGATCGAAATCCGTATTCGCGGCCCCTGGCTGCACACCATCCTGTTTGAAGTGCCGCTGCTGGCGATCATCAACGAAGTCTACTTTCGCAATACGAGCCCTGATCTGGATCTCTCCGAAGGGCGCCGTCGCCTGCGAGAAAAGATCGCTCTGCTGCGCGATACGCCAGGCTATGCCGAGTGCCGTATTGCCGATTACGGCACGCGTCGCCGCTTTTCGCGGGAATGGCAGAAGGAAGTGGTCACTACCCTGCACGAGGGGTTGAGCGCGCAACTGACGGGTACCAGCAACGTGTGGCTGGCGCGGGAAATCGGCTTGCGTCCGTTGGGCACGCTTGCGCATGAATACCTGCAGGCGCATCAAGCATTGGGTCCGCGCTTGCGCGATTCACAAGTGGCGGCGCTGGAAGCCTGGGCGAAGGAATACCGTGGCGACCTCGGTATTGCATTGTCGGATGTCTACGGTCTGACTGCTTTCCTGCGTGATTTCGACATGTATTTCTGCAAATTGTTCGATGGCACACGGCACGACTCGGGCGATCCGTTTGCATGGGGCGAGCGCGTGCTGGCGCACTATCAGGCCAATCGTGTCGATCCGCGCACCAAGGTGCTGGTGTTTAGCGATGGTCTGGATATTCCGAAGGTGATGCAGCTGTATCACCATTTTCATGGACGCTGCCAGCTTGCGTTCGGTGTCGGCACCAACCTTACCAACGATGTTGGTCCGACGCCGCTCAACATCGTGATCAAGATGGTTCGCTGCAATGGACAACCCGTCGCCAAACTCAGTGACTCACCGGGCAAGAATATGTGCGAGGACAAAGCCTATATCGCTTACCTGCGACAGGTGTTCGATATTCCCGAGCTGGCCGAGACCTAGGCGCATAAAAAAAGCCCGCACGTTGGTGCGGGCTTTTTTGCATGGCGAGCGTGCCGATTAGAACGCAGGCAACACCGCGCCTTGGTACTTCTGTTCGATGAATGCCTTGATTTCAGGGCTGGTCAGGGCCTTGGCCAGTTTCTGTACGCGCGGATCGTTCTGGTTATCCGGGCGGCCAACCAGGTAATTCACGTACGGCGAATTCTTGTCCTCGATCAACAATGCATCCTTGGTCGGATTGAGTCCGGCGGCGAGTGCATAGTTGGTGTTGATCAGCGAGAGGTCGACCTCGTCCAGCGTGCGCGGCAGCATCGCCGCTTCCAGCGGCTTGAACACCAGATTCTTAGGATTGGCGACGATGTCCTTAGGCGTAGCCAACTGGCTGTTAGGATCGTTCAAGGTGATCAATCCGTTCTTGGCGAGCAGGAGCAGCGCGCGGCCTTGGTTGCTGGGATCGTTCGGCAAGGTCACCGTGGCGCCGTTCGGCAGCTGATCGATCGATTTGTACTTGCGCGAATAGGCACCGAACGGTTCGATATGAACACCAGTGACGATCACCAGGTCGGTCTTGTGCTCGCGGTTGAACGTATCCAGATAGGGCTTGGTCTGGAAGTAGTTCAGACCGATGTTTTTCTCCACGACCTGCGTGTTCGGTTGCACATAGTCAGCAAACACCTTGATTTCCAGGTTTACCCCTTCCTTCGCGAGAATGGGTTTTACCTGTTTGAGGATCTCGGCGTGCGGAACGGCGGTGGCGGCCACCGTCAGTGTCTGGCCGCTGGAGTCGCCGGAGCCGGATGAGGAGCAGCCGGCGAGCAGAAGCGCGGTGGCCAAGAAAGCCAGCAGCTTTTTCATGGGTTCTTATCCTTGTGCGATGCAACAGAATAGCCGTCCAGACGGCCGAATGCAAAATCGCCGGGCGTTGCCGTTCAGCTACGCCCACTCAAGGCCAATTAACGACGGCTGTAATGCGCCACGATACGGTCACCGAGCATTTGCAGCAGCTGCACCAGCACGATCAGCAGCAGCACCGTAACGACCATGTAATCGGACTTGTAACTGAGATAGCCGTAGCGATAAGCCAGATCGCCCAGGCCGCCGGCGCCGATCGCGCCGCCCATCGCGGTGTAGCCCACCAGCGCGATAGCGGTCACTGTCACGCCAGCACATACGCTTCCACGCGCTTCGGGGAGCAAGACGTGGCGTACGATCTGCCATGTCGTGGCCCCCATCGCCTGCGAGGCTTCGATCACGCCGCGTTCTACTTCGCGCAAGGCTGTTTCCACCAAGCGCGCAAAAAAGGGTGCGGCGCCGATCACTAGTGGCGGTATCGCTCCGCGGATACCGAGCTTGGTGCCTACCAGCACATAGGTCAGCGGCATCAGCACGATCATCAGAATGATGAAGGGGATTGAGCGAAGCACGTTCACAACCAGCGAGAGTGCGCCGTAGAGTTTCGGCATAGCATGCAGCTGGCCTTTGCCGGTGAGGAACAGCAGGACACCCAGCGGCAACCCGATGACGACGGTAAGCAACAATGAGCCGCCCAGCATCAGCAAGGTATCGATGCAAGCCTGACCTAGCTCGCCCCAATCGTCGATGTTCGGGAACAACGTCTGCAGCAAGGGAATCTGGCTGGCGATCATCGTGCGAGCTCCTCAACTTCGATACCAGCGTCACGCAATGCCTTCAATGCGGCGTCTACACCGTCACCGTGCATGGCCAAGGTGAGCTGGCCATAGGGTAGATCTTTGATGCGATCGATGCGGCCAGCAAGGATGTTGAAATCCACGCGTGTCTCGCGCGTCACGCGGCCCAGCGTCGGCGACCACGTGGCCTCGCCGCGAAAAGACAGGCGCAGAATGCGGCCGGGTACATGTTGGTAGGGGACCTGTTCGCCGGCTGCTTCTTCTGGCAACGCTTCACTGACGAAACGACGCGTCGTGGCATGACGTGGATGCAGGAACACATCGGCTACGGTGCCATGTTCCACGATACGCCCAGCATCGAGCACAGCCACGCGATCACATACGCGGCGAACGACATCCATCTCGTGCGTGATCAGCACCACGGTGAGTTTCAGCTCGCGGTTGATCTCGGCCAGCAGGTCGAGCACGGACGCGGTGGTCTGTGGATCGAGTGCACTGGTTGCTTCGTCGCACAATAGAATCGAAGGGTTATTGGCTAACGCACGTGCGATACCAACGCGTTGCTTCTGTCCGCCGGAAAGTTGTGACGGATATTTATGGGCATGCTCGGTCAGGCCAACTCGCCGCAACAATTCGTCCACACGCGCATGGATGGCTGCCGAGTCTTTCCCACCGGCAATACGCAAGGGAAACGCAATGTTTTCGGCGACCGTCTGGGATGAAAGCAAGTTGAAGTGCTGGAAGATCATGCCGATGCGCTGTCGTGCCGCGCGCAGGGCAGGTCCCGTTAGCGCGGTCATGTCGGTATCGCCGATCAGGATCTGGCCACCGCTCGGGCGCTCCAGCATATTGATCAGGCGGATAAGCGTCGACTTGCCTGCGCCGGAATGGCCGATGATGCCGAAGACTTCTCCATCGGCAATCTCCAGGCTGAAGGGCTCCAGCGCCGGTATGTCCTTGCCGTCGACACGGTAGGACTTGTGGACATCGACGAAACGGATCACGACGAACCCTGGACAGTGGCCGGAACAGCCATTCTATGCCAGCGCGGTGTATAGCGGCTGGAGTAGACTGCCATATCGATATAACCGGAGTGTTTATCATGACCACTGTTTACGACTTCAGTGCGCGCGACATCGACGGCAATGAGCAGTCGCTTGGCAACTGGCGCGGCAAGACCATGCTGATCGTCAACGTCGCCTCCAAATGCGGCTTTACCCCGCAGTACAAGGGGCTGGAAGAGCTCTGGCGCGACCGGCGCGACGAAGGTCTGGTGGTACTCGGCTTCCCCTGCGACCAGTTCGGCCATCAGGAGCCTGGCAACGAGGCCGAGATCAAGAATTTCTGCTCCACCAGCTACGATGTGACATTCCCTCTGTTCGCCAAGATCGAGGTGAACGGCGACAACGCACATCCGCTGTATCAATGGCTAAAGAAGGAAGCCAAAGGCCTGCTTGGCAGCGAAGCGATCAAGTGGAACTTCACCAAGTTCTTGATCGATGCCGATGGCAACGTGGTGAAGCGTTATGCGCCGACTGACAAGCCGGAAAAAATAGAGAAAGACTTGCAGAAGGTCTGATAATCGTGGGCGGTGAAGCCTTAGCTATGCCCGCGGAAAGCGGCCAGTAGTTCTGCAATGGCGTCGAGATCGCGGCTGGCGCTCGGATCATCGCCTTGTTTCACATAGTTGTTGAGCATCACGGCGAACGCCAAGCGTTCGCCCGATGCCGTGGTGACGTAACCGGTCATGCAACGTACGTAAGTCATGCTTCCGGTCTTGGCATGCACGTTGCCCGCGGCGAGGGTGTCGCGCATGCGCCATTCGAGTGTCCCATCCACGCCGGCGCTGGGTAGCGCATCACGCAACTGCGCACCATAAGGCTGGCTGGCCAGATAGCTGAGCAGATGCACCATGGCGTTCGGCGTTACCAGGTCTTGCCGCGACAAGCCTGCGCCTTCCTCGATCTGGCTGCTATCGGCAGGAATGCCGATGCGATCGAGCAACTGGCGCATGGCGCGTATCGCCCATGCTTCGCTGCTCAGAAAGCCATCGGCCGGATCGCCGCTTTGCTCAGCGGCGGCTTGTGCCTTGACGCCCGCGATCTGCAGCAGATTTTGCAAATAAAGATTCTGCGAGCGCTTCAAGCCGCGCGATAGCACTTCCATCACAGGTGGCGATAATACTTGCGCCACGACGGTGGCTTTATCCAATGCGATGCTGTTTTGCTCCGGCCAGTGCAGCACGCGCAGCTCGCCGTTGATACGTATGCCATGCCGGGCCAGGGCTTCCCGCAACAAGGTGCCGGCGTACCACGCCGGATCCACGATGGCGAGTTTGAAGTTTTGCGGTTCGGCGTGTGCTGGGATATGGCCGAAGGCATACAGGGTTTCATCACCGGGGGCGCGATACAGATTGATGTCGCTGCGCGTGTTGCGCGCGCTGGTCGTCATGTCGTTCACGACATGAGGAATCGCACCGGGCGGATCGAACATCAGCGATGCGGTTGCGCCTGGCTGGTTCGGCGTTACGGTGAGACCGACAATGTTTTCCTGCACGCTGAGCGCGGAGGCGGGCACGGCGAACCAGCTTTGCAAGTCGCGAGCCTCCCAGCCGGAACCGATCGGCGGCCCGCTGAAGTAAGTGTCGTCAGCGACAAGGCCGCCACGTACCTCGCGCAATCCGTTGGCCGCCAGTTGGGTGGCGAGTTGATCGGCCCAGTCGCTATTGGTGCCCGGCGTGCCGAGCGTGGGGTCGCCCATGCCGCGCAGGATCAGCTGTCCGTTGAGCCGGCCATGCTCGATCGGCCCGGTCGCCAGCAGCTCGGTGGGGATGCGGTAATCGGTACCTAGCGTATCGAGCACCAATGCAGCCGTGTACAGCTTCGCGGTCGAGGCCGGCTGCAGCAATTGATCGGCGTCGTGCGCGTATAACGTTCGCCCGGTATCGAGCGATACGACCGCAATGCCCCAGCTGGACGAGGCGAAATGCGGCTGCCCAATCTGCGTGTCGATGGCTGCTGCAAGTTGCTGCGCGGTCGTTGTCGACGCGATGGGGGGTGTCTCGGTGTTGCTTGCTGGTGCGTTGGCGTTTGCGCCAAGCAATATGCACGCTATGCCGAGCTTGAGCAGATGCCGCGATAAGACAACGTTCATGGCCTTAGTATGCCGAGCCCGATGACTGCACGGTAGATTCGATCACCCATGCACGTCGTCGGCGAATGTGCAGGCCGATCCAGGCCAGGCTTAAGGCGCGTGTCGCCATGAACACCAGGAACGCTATCCAAAGTCCCTGGTTGCCGAGGCCGCGGGTAAGCCATGCGATCAGTGCGAAAAACACCACCGATACCAGCATCCCATCGCGCATTTCACGGGCCCGCGTGGCGCCGATGAACAAGCCGTCGAGCAGATAGCTCCAGACCGCCACCACGGGCAGCACGGTCAGCCAGGGCAGGTATTCATAAGCTGCATTACGCACCTCGGGCAGGTTGGTCTGCAGGTCGACGAAGACGTGCCCGGCCGCGCCGAAGAAAATGGCAGCGCCCACACTGCCGATAAACGACCAGCCGCCCGCGACCACCAGGGCACGACGCAACGCATGATTGTCGCCAGCGCCGATGGCGTGACCGCAAAGCGCTTCTACCGCATTGGCCACGCCATCGAGGCCGAAGGCGGTCAACATGAGCCCGTTGAACAACAGCGCATTGGCGGCAACAGTGGCATCGCCTAGACGTGCTCCCAACAGCGAAAAGCTAAAGAACACACCTTCCAATGCAATGGTGCGCAAAAAGATATCGCGATTGACCAACAGCAATGGACGCCAGTGATCCCAGCCGCGCATCGCCGGCCAATCGATGTGTCCGTCCAGGCCACGCAACGCTTGCCGCGCGCGCCACAGCCCATACAGGGCACCGAGCCATTCGCCGGCCACCGACGCCAGCGCAATACCCTGCACACCCCAGCCGAAGCCAGGGACAAACAGCAGGTTCAAGGCGATGTTCACGAGATTCGTCACCAACAGCAACGCAAGCGTGGTACGCGCACGCTGGGCGCCGATAAACCACCCCGCCAGCGCATAGTTGAGCAGCGCTGCGGGCAATCCAACCAGGCGCAGATGAAGATAATCCATGGCCTGCCCGGTCATCAGCGGCGTGGAGTGCATTTGACTCACCAGCCAGGGCAGCAGCGGCATCATCAGCGCACCCACCAGTACGCCCAGTAGCGCTGCCAGTAAGAGTGCTTGTGCTTGCACCGTCCGCAAGGCGGATGCATCGCCCGCGCCCTTGGCTTGTGCCGCGAAGCCGGTCGTGCCCATGCGCAGAAAACCCAGGCTCCAAAGCGGCAACATGTACACCGCGCTGCCTATCGTGACGGCGCCGAGATCCTGTGTCTGCGGTAAATGCCCGGCCACTGTGCTATCCACCAAGGCCACCAGGGGCACGGTGAGATTGGACAGGATCATCGGCAACGCAAGCGACCACACCTGGCGGTGGGTTGTGCGGTGTCGCCAGGCTTCAAGAAAGGTCGTCATGGGGAATGGGGCGCATTTTGGCAGGTTTCAGGCCTCGAATCAGCGTTGGGATGCTACCCTTATCCATCCGTCGACGGATGTCGGCGCATCCCCCTTCAAGCGAGATCATCATGCAAATTGCCGACAACACCGTTGCCTCTTTTCACTACACCTTGACCGACGATAACGGCCAGGTGATCGATAGTTCCGAAGGCCGCGAGCCGCTTACCTATCTGCACGGCAGCGGTCAGATCGTGCCGGGCCTGGAAAAGGTCATGGCCGGCCGCGTTGCAGGCGATCAGTTCAAAGTGGATGTGGAGCCGGCCGAAGGCTACGGCGTGCATCACGCCGAATTGGTGCAGGAACTGCCGCGCGAAGCGTTCCAGGGCGTGGAGGATATCCAGCCCGGCATGCAGTTCCAGGGCCACGGTCCGCAGGGCGTCATCAACGTGACGGTGACCAAGGTCGACGGCGAGAAGGTGCACATCGACGGCAACCATCCGTTAGCCGGCCAGACGCTGCATTTCGACATCGAAGTGACCGACGTGCGTGCGGCCAGTGAAGAAGAACTCGCGCACGGCCATGTGCACGGTGCAGGCGGTCATCATCATTGATCCATCGCGGCCACCGTCGGCCGCGATGTCAATTCAGGCCCGGGCAAAGGGGAGCGGCCGTCCATGCAGGGATGCTTGCGCGTAGCGATCGTTGGTTACGGTACGGCAGGGCAGGCGGCGGCCATTTTGCTGCATGGTCAGGGCCATGCGTTGACAGTCTTCGAACAGGCAACGGCACCGGGCCCGATCGGTGCCGGATTCCTGCTGCAGCCGACAGGGCTGGCCGTACTCGCGCGGTTGGGATTGCACGAGCAAGTACTGCTGCGTGGTCAGCGCATCGATCGGCTTCACGGCTGCAATCATCGCGGGCGCAGTGTCATGGACATGCGTTACGCCGATCATGCCAAGGATTGCTTTGGGCTCGGTTTGACGCGCGGCAGTCTGTTTACGGTGCTGCGCGATGCTTACGCAGATGCCTCAAAAATTTTGACGGGTACCTGCATTGATCAGGTAAGCGACGATGGCCGGCATCTGATCGATAGCGAAGGTCGCGAGCATGGTCCCTTCGATCTGATCGTTGCCGCCGATGGCGCGCATTCACGCTTGCGCCAGGCCTTGCCTCAGCTGGTTCGTCGCGAAAGCGTGTATCCGTGGGGAGCACTATGGTGCCTGCTGCGCGCCGACGATTGGCCACATGCTAATGAGCTGCGCCAGCGTTATGCCGGCACTCGCGAGATGATCGGGCTGCTTCCGGTGGGACAGCGCGTCGGTCATCCGGGACGTTGGTTGACGTTCTATTTCAGCCTGCGTGGCGATCAGGTCGATGCCTTCAATGTGGATGGATTCCAGAAGATGCGCGAGCGCGTAGCGTCGCTATGGCCTGAGGCATCCGCGCTGTTGTCGCGAATCGAGTCGCCGGAACAGATAAATCGCGCGCGCTATCGCGACGTGGTGCTGCGCGCACCGGTGCAAGACAGAATTGTATTCCTGGGCGATGCGGCGCACGCCATGAGTCCGCAATTGGGCCAGGGCGTGAACATGGCTTTGCTCGATGCGCAAGCATTGACCGATGCACTGGCCAATAGTGCGAATATCGATGAAGCACTGCAAAGCTATCCACGTCGTCGCCGCGCGCACGTGGCCGTATACCAACGCCTAAGCCGGTGGCTTACGCCGCTTTTCCAATCCGAACTCGATACCTTGGCACGGCTAAGGGATCTGGGCTTCGGGCCGCTTAGCCGACTGCCACTGGCGCGCGGCCAGATGCTGAAAATACTCACTGGAACCAAGCGAGCCTGGTGGCGCTGAGGGGCCGCGCGTCAATACCAATCCAGCAACGAGACACCTACGCCGAGATAAGTTGCGTTGTGGTTGTAATCGACAATGCTCTCGCCATATCCCTTGAACAGCTCCATATAGCCGCGCAGATTGCCGACGAGCGGAAAGCTCCAGGTGAATCGCCCGGCGCCATGCTGCTCACTGCCGCCGCGCAGCGAGTCACGCAACATCAAGCCGAATTCCTGGCCGTTCCATTCGTGGACGATCTGCATGTCGGCGCGACCCATGTAGTTGGTGATATCCGGGTTGTTGTCATCGGCCGCTTGCTCGGGAATGCGCCACCACGGGCGGAACATGATCGTCCAATTATTTCGCTCGAAAGCGATTTGCCCCATCACACGGTTCCAACTGCGTGAAAGCGGATCGGATTGGCCGTTGGATTGATGATCGACGCCAATGCTGAGCAGCCGACCATCCCAACCAAATACCTGGTAGTTCGTATCGAACACCAACATTGCTTCGGGCTCGTAGTCGGTTTCACGGAACGGTCGCGAGAGCTTCGAGTTGTAGACCTGCCAATAAGAATCCTGGGTGTAGCCAACCCATAGGTCGCCGACATCGCCGAACACGCCCTGCCATATCTTGGTTTTCAGGCTGATCTGGAATTTGCTTTCGACATTCTGCATGCCTAAGGGCGTCTGCACCGCGTTTACCGGGTTCGGGCTGTAAGGCAGATTGTTCTGGTTGCTGGTGGCAAATACGGGCAGCACATAGATCGGTTTGTAGCCGCGCAGGTTGAAGGTTCCCAACTTGCTATCCGGCGACAATTCCCAGCGGCTATCCAGCAGTGAAAGGGGCGCTGGGTTGCCATTGCTGTTTGTCGAGGTGGCCGCGACTGCATGCTCCCGCGAGAAGACGTTGGATGAGGGCGATGGAGCAGGCTCCGAGCGCTTCTGGGCGGCGGGCATCTGAGTACGTCCCGTTGCGCGGTCGTAGCAGGCGAGTCGCTGGGCGTCGCTCTCGATGCCGGTGCAGGCCCGGATATCGGTAGGGTTCATATTCTGCGCAAACACCGGAGAAACGGCGAAATAGGCGCAGGTTCCGGCGATCAGGCCACTGGACCATCGTTGCATGGGCGGCTCCCTGACACGCCGATCCGCGGCGTGTTCGCGCCAAGTCTAGCCACTCGCGCGTCTAAATAAAAAACCGGCCATCGTTGATGGCGATGGCCGGTGTGACGCATACGTCAACGCGTAGCGGTTGCTTGATGTGGGCCGACTAGTTCGACCGCTGCAGCCAGCGCTCATATTGGGATTTGCTGATGCGATTACTGTGGCCGGCCGCATAGTCGAATTCATTGGCAAGCGGCGGATAGGCATCGGCTTGTTCGCGAGTGATGAACTTCGAGCCGCCCGAAAGTTGTTCGAACGTTGGTGGCAACGTAGCCGCGGGCGTCTGGCTCATCGTGGAGTTGATGGTCACTTGGCCCCGCGGTGAGTTCATCGTCGCGCTATCCGAGCCGATGGTAGGCGTCGCAGCGTTACTTTGCGGTGGATTGGCAGCCTGCATCGGTTGGTTTTGCGCAAGAGCAACGCCGGTAAAAAGCAGGCACGTACCGATCAAGGGAATGAGGTGGGGAATGCGATATGTCATCGTGATAGCTCCTTGCAGAAAGGCTTGAACATGCCAGGACGCATCCGTGCCATCAGCCTATGGCCAAATACACCTGACCTATCAAGCAGGCTCCCACATTAGCAACCGCGTCGTAAATGCCAGCACAATGGAGGGGTCATTATTTCGTGAAGGCACGCATCCGTTGAGCAAATCTTCATCTGACGCCAAGGCGATCGCAGTGGCACAGGCGCGCGCACTGCATCTGGCAGCACAAGGCTTGCTCCAAGCACCACGACGGCGAGCACGACGTGACGATGTGCTGGCAACCATTCAGCGTATGCGTTTGTTGCAGATCGATAGCATTCATGTTGTCGCGCGTAGCCCTTATCTGGTGTTGCATGCGCGTCTTGGCGACTACTCGCCGATGTGGCTGGAAGAAGCCCTCGAAGGCGGTCGAATCGCCGAATGTTGGGCGCACGAAGCATGCTTCGTTACGGCTGCCGATATGGGTTTGCATCGCGCATGGCGTGCGCAAGCTGAAAGCAATCATTGGGCGGATCGTCACGCGGCGCGCGTCAGGGACAGTCACTCGCAGGAAATGCAGGATCTGCTTGCACGTATTCGCACAACCGGGGCCGTCCGCGCAGCCGATTTCGAACGCGCGGATCGTGGCGTGTCCGGTTGGTGGGAATGGAAGCCGGAAAAACGTTGGCTTGAGGCGTGGTTTGCATCGGGTGAATTGATGGTGACGCGGCGCGAACGTTTCCAGCGCGTTTATGACCTGGCCGAGCGCGTCCTGGCCAAGCTCGATCCGCCGTACGACGCCTCTGCGATGAGGTTATCTCCGGCGGCACTGCGCAAGCGTTTCATTCTCGACAGCGTGCGTGCACTGGGCATTACGCAAGCGCGCTGGATCGCCGATTACTTCCGCTTGAAACCGACGGTGGATGCACGCGAGTTGGAGCCCATGCTCGCAAGTGGTGAGTTGCTTAGTGTGCAGGTGGTCGGCTGGGATAGCCCCGCATATGTTCATGCCGACAACGTTGAACTGCTGGGCAAAGCTCGCGAAGGACGTTTGCGTGCCACGCGCACAGCATTGCTTTCGCCCTTCGATCCGGTGATCTGGGACCGTGCGCGTTTGCGGGATATGTTCGATTTCGATTACACCATCGAATGCTATGTACCCGCGGCGAAACGCCAGTACGGTTACTACGTGTTACCCATCCTGTATCGCGGACGCCTGATCGGACGACTCGACGCGAAGGCGCATCGCGCCGAAGGCGTTTTTGAAGTGAAGGCCTTGTTCCTGGAGGACGGTGTAAAGCCCTCGCAGCGCATGCTCGAAGAACTGGCGCAAGCGATCGCCGCCACCGCAACGTGGCACGGCACGCCAAAAATTCGTCTTGGGCGTTGTCGGCCTACACAGATTGCATCGGCCTTGCGTGCGCTTTGGCGCGCTTGAAACAGGTTGGAGTGTTAGTGCGCTGCGTTAATGGATGGCGCCATGCAAGAACGTCCTTTCAATGCAGCATTCAATTGCTGCGTCAAACCCATGCAGCGGTTGGCGAGATAGGGACGTACATGCGGGTCGCTGGCATCCTGTAGCAAGCCCGCGCGCATCGTTTGATAGTGCGCCTGCAACGCGTCCGAAGCGTAAATGCCAGCGCTACGGTGGCAGGCCAGATAGCTGTCTAGGTAGGCATCGCACGGCGCAATGCCGATAACGGCAACTGGCTTAGCAGGCTGTTGAGAAACACCCATCGCCAAGCCGAACGATAGGTTTTGTTGATCGTAAAACAGTTGCGATGGCGCTTTGCGGGCGCACGTCCCCTCAAGTTGGCGAGGGATTCCACCACTCGCCAATGCCGCCTAGC